>NZ_JAPNNL010000042.1 GCF_027620315.1 Nonomuraea corallina
TGGGTGGAGGAGATCGAGCCGCAGGCGGTGATCCTGCAATCCTGGGATCCGCTGGTGATCCCGGGCTGCTTGCAGACTCCCGATTACGCTCGCGCCCTCATCTCCTCGACCTGTCCCGCGGACCAGGTCGAGGAACGGGTGCTCGCCCGTACGCGACGAGTGCACCTGTTCGACAGGCCCGACGCTCCGATCTACCTGGCGCTGGTCGATGAGAACGTCCTTCACCGGCCGATCGGCAGCGTGGCGATCCTGGCGGATCAGCTCGGCCACCTTCTGAAGTTGTCCCAGCACCCGCGCATCACCGTCCAGGTCGTGCCCGTGGCGGCCGGGTGCGTGGTCGGCCTGCTGAGTGCGTTCTCGCTGGCCCGATTGCGCGGTGGCGCCGAGATCGTCTCGGCGGACTCATGGCTGTCCGGGCAGGTCACGGGTGATTTTGAGGCGGTCGCGCAGCTCAAGGTGAGATATGAAACAATCCGAGCGGACGCATACTCACAATCAATGTCACAACGGGCGATTGAAGAGGCGGCGGCTAAATGGGCGAGCTCAATCTAGAAGCGGCAGAGTGGCGCAAAGCCGCGGCAAGTGCCGACGTTGGACAGTGCGTTGAGGTGGCGACCAACCTCCCCGGTGTCGTCGCCGTACGCGACAGCAAGAACCCCCACGGCCCGGCGCTGATCTTCACCCCCGGCGAGTGGAGGGCGTTCGTAGGCGGCGTCAGGGACGGCGAGTTCGACCTGGCCTGACCTCGGTCGGCTCCTGGAAGCTCGACCAGGCCCACGTCAACTCCAGTCCCGCGCCCCAGGCGGGTCGCGTAGGCCCTGGTCGCGACTTCAAGGGGCCAGCGTCACGGGGCGCGATTCACGCCAGGATCATCATTCCGCGTGGAGCCGCGCCAGGTGGTAGTCGAGCAACGCCGCGACCCCCTCGGGTGTGTAGTGCCCGACCAGGGTGGTGTTCACGATGCCCTGCGCGAACGCGTACAGGATGCTCGCTTCCTTCTCCGCATCCAGGTGGGCGGCGAGCTGCCCGGCGGTCTGGGCGGCCCTGATCTGCTCGGCGAAGAGGGACAGCAGGGCCGGCACCCCGAGCCGCATCGCCGCCGCCTGGTCGTCGTCCACCACCGAACTCGCCTGGAATGCCAGCCCGATGCGGTTCAGGTAGCTGCGCTCCTCGTCCAGTGGCAGCAGCTCCAGCACGGTCGCCCGCAGCACGTCGAGCGGTGTGGACTGGCGCGCTGCCACGGCCGCCACCCGGTCCCCGATCCAGACCGCGATGCGCTCCAGTGCCAGCAAGAGCATCTGGTCCTTCGTGGTGACGTAGTACTGCACCGTCCCCATGGACATCCCGGCCTCGGCGGCGACCTCTCTCAGGCTGACGCGCTCCATGCCTTTGTCGTGGATGACGCGGTGCACAGCTTCGGCGATGTGCCGCCGCCGGGCGTCGTGGTCGACGATTTTCGGCATACCCCGCCACTTTCTCATGCACTCGCATGATAAAGGTTTTATCATGCGAGTGCATGATAACCGAGGATGGCGGAGGTCCGGATGCGGGTTGTGATCATCGGGGTCGGCACGTACGGGGACGTGGCGCCGTACACCGGGCTGGGTGCGCGGTTACGCGAGGCCGGGCACGAGGTGACCATCGCCGCGCACGAGCCGTACGCGAAGCTGGTGACCGAAGGTGGCCTGGAGCATCTGCCACTTCCCGGAGACCCGCTCACCGCGCTGACCGGCAGCTTGTCCATCAGCGCCTTCAAGGAGTACGGCGAGCAACTCGTGGAGGGCCTGGCCGGAATCGCCGAGCGGGACGCGGACCTGCTCCTGCTCGGTGTGGCGGGCGCGCCGGGCCTTCACGTCGCCGAGGCGATGGGCGTGCCGAGTATGGGAGTGCACCTGCAGCCGATCGAGCCCACGGGGGACTTTCCGCCGGTCCTGAGCCTCTTCCAGCGGTCGCTCGGGCGATGGGGGAACCGCAGGGCGGCCCGGCTCGCGTTCGAGTCGCCCGTCGCGGGCCCGGTGCTCGTCGGGTTGAGTACGAAGATGCGGGCCGGGCTTGGGCTGCCCCCGACGACACCTCGTACCCTCTACCGGCGCCGGGAGAGCATGCGCTGGCCGGTCTTCCACGGGGTCAGCCCGCTGGTAGTGCCGCGCCCGGCCGACTGGCGGCCGGGACTGGAAATCACGGGTTACTGGTGGCCGCTCCGGCCGCGGGGCTGGCAGCCGGATCCGGTGCTGCGCGACTTCCTGGCATCAGGGCCCGCACCGGCCTTCGTCGGCTTCGGCAGCTTGGCGGGCGCGCGGGCCGAGGAGTACACGGAGCTAGCCGTGCGGGCGCTACGGCGGGCCGGGTTGCGCGGCGTGTTGCAGACCGGCCTGCGGGGGCGCATGTCGGATGACGTGCTGGGGGTCGGCGACGTGCCGCACGACTGGTTGTTTCCCCGGGTGACCGCCGTCGCCCACCACTGCGGCGGCGGCACCACCGGGGCCGGGGTGCGGGCGGGCGTGCCGGCCGTGGCCGTGCCGGTCATGAATGACCAGCCGTTCTGGGCGTCCAGGCTGATGGCGCTCGGAGTGGCTCCGGCCGCGATCCCGTTCCGCCGCCTGACGCCCGCACGACTGGCCGCCGCGCTCTCCGCAGCGGTCACCGACCCGGCCTACCGGCAGCGGGCCCAAGCCCTCTCGGCCCGGGTCTCGGCGGAGGACGGCGCGGCGCCCGTCGTCGAGGCGGTGAACCGGCTCTGAGAATGACCGAGGGCCGCGCCCTTTCTGGCGCCGATGACGGCTCGGCTGACGTACGGCCATGAAGGACGCCCAGAACACCCGCTCTGCGACCGATGGCCACCCGCTCACCCTGGGCTCTGGGTACGGCGTCACAGGCCGATGTTGGCCTTGTCGCCCATATACGAGCCCGCCCCCGGCCACCCGCCCTGAGCCAGCTCCACGAACCGCGAGCCGAACCCGAGCCCCGGCAGCTCGACCAGCGGCACGAAATGCACGCCCCGGATCCGGTACGTGTCCACGCCCTCGGTGACGACCCCCAGGGTGCCGCCGACGCGGGTGACCTCGAACGTCATGTGGACGACGTGGAGGCCGCCGCCCGGAAAGTGGTCGCACACGTACAGCAGCCGGCCCACCTCCACATCCAGCCCGGTCTCCTCGCGCATCTCCCGTACCAGCGCGTCGGCCAGCGGCTCGCCCGCCTCGACCCGCCCGCCGGGCAGCGTCCAGGAACGGGCGTCGGTGTCTTGATCCAGCAGGAGGATCCGTTCGTCCTCGATGAGGATGCCGGTGACCCGTACGACGATCATCCGAGCACCCTGTCCGATGCCCGCCTGCCGACCAGCAGCAGCAACCCGACGGCGGCCAGAGTGCCGACGGCGATGGCCGGGACGAGCGCCCCGAAGCCCAGCCCGGCCGCCACCAGGCCGAACAGCGGCGGGCCGAGCAGCGATCCGAGGCTGCCCGCCTGGGCGACCACGCCGTTGCCGACGTCCGCGTGGTCGAGCCGCTCCAGCACCAGTGGCAGAGCGGCGAAGCCGAGGGCGCCCAGGAACCCGTTCTCGATGGAGACGATCGCCGCGCCCGCCAGCGCGGCTGACGCCGAGCCGTGGTCGCCGAACAGGAGCCAGGCGGCCGGGAGGGTGAGCAACCCGGTCAGGGCCAGGACGCCGACCGGGATGCCCCGGCGGAGCAGCACTCCCACGGCCAGCCCGCCGAGTGCGCTGAGCACGGAGATCAGCGAGGTGAGGGCGCCCGCGGCGGCGACCGAGTAGCCCTGCTGCTCGATGAGGAGCGTGGGCAGGAGGACGATCACCGGGAGGGTCACCAGGATGGCCAGGCAGAAGGCCGCGGCGAGCACCAGCGGCCACCACAGCGCTCCGGCCCGGGGGCGCGGGCCGGCCGTCTGCCGTCCGGGGCCTCGCGGCAGGCGCGCCCAGAGGACCAGCGCCATCACCAGCGTCAGCCCGGCGACCAGCGCGATCCAGCCGCGCCAGCCCAGAGCGGAAGCCAGCGCGCCGCCCGCGAGCGTGCTCGCCCCGAGTCCTATCGGGACGAACGTGGCCCAGATCGACAGGGCGGTGCCCCGGTCGCGTCCGGTGGCCAGGCGGACGACCAGCGCCGGACAGGTGATGATGATCAGGAGATACCCGATGCCCTCGGCGAACCGGGCGGTCAGCAGCCAGCCGAAGTCAGGCGCGGCCACGCTCGCCGCGCTCGCCGCCGCCGTCAGGGCGAGGCCCGCGACCAGTGACCGCTCCGCGCCGACGCGGCGTACCAGGTAGCCGGCGGGCAGACCGGCGGCGGCGCCGACGCCGACGACGGCCGAGATCTCCCAGCCCAGCTGCGACAGCGACAGCCCCAGCTCGCCCGCCACCTCCGGCCCGACCGGGGAGAACTTGCCGAAGCTCATCGCCGCGACGACCCCGCCGAGGTAGATGACGGCGATCGTCAGCCACGGGGTGCGCCGTGCGGACTCCCCGACCGGCTCCGACGTGTCCGGCATCGAGGGAGAGTCCATCGGGCTCCTTCGCGTCGTCGCGGGCACGTCTCCACGTCGATCATGGCTGTGTCGGTTGTCCGGTTCAACCCGTTTGCCGGCAGAGGTGATGATCTGGCGGAGCGGCCGGGGTGAACATCGTCGGTTCATTACCGGTACGCGGTGATGCTCCGGGTACGTGCGTGGCATGAAAGCCATCAACGTGTGTTTCGGCATAGATGTGGACGCCGTGGCCGGCTGGATCGGCTCGTACGGCGGGCAGGACTCGCCGAACGACATCCAGCGGGGCGTCTTCGCCGCCGAGGTGGGGACGCCGCGGCTGCTGCGGTTGTTCGCCCGGGAAGGCATCAGGACGAGCTGGTTCGTACCGGGGCATTCGCTGGAGTCGTTCCCCGACCAGATGGGGAAGATCGTCGAGGCGGGGCATGACGTCGGCGCGCACGGCTACATGCACGAGAACCCGGTCGCGATGTCCGCCCAGCAGGAGGAGGACGTGCTCGCGCGCAGCGTCGAGGCCCTCGACAAGCTGCTCGGCGTCAAGCCGAGCGGGTACGTCGCGCCGTGGTGGGAGATGTCGGAGCGCACCATCGACCTGCTGCTCAAGTACGGGTTCAGCTACGACCATTCGCAGTCGTACCGGGACTTCCAGCCCTTCTACGCCCGCCGCGGCGAGAAGTGGACGCGCATCGACTACGACCAGGACGCCTCGTCCTGGATGAAGCCGCTGGTCCACGGCGAGGAGGTGGATCTGGTCGAGTTCTCCGCGAACTGGTATCTCGACGACCTGCCGCCGATGATGTTCATCAAGAAGTCGCCGAACAGCCACGGCTTCGTCAATCCGCGCGATCTCGAGGTGCAGTGGCGCGACCAGTTCGACTGGGTCTACCGCGAGCTCGACTACGCGGTCTACCCCATCACGCTGCACCCCGACGTGAGCGGTCGGCCGCAGGTGCTGCTCATGCTGGAACGGCTGATCCAGCACATGCGCGGGCACAAGGGGGTGCGGTTCATGTCGTTCGCCGAGGCGGAGAAGGACTTCCGGGCCCGGTACCCGTTCGAGGGGAAGGCGCGTCCGTTCGACGTCCATTGAGCCAGGGGGGCTGTGCCGGGCGCCCCGTGGGTGAGCGGGGCGCCCGGCGGTGGTCAGGACGTCGGCGCGGGGGTCGCCGGCGCCTGGTCGCGGCCGTCGTCGTGACCGTGATTGTGGTCGTGGCCGTGGGGGCCGCGCTTCTCGCCCTTCTCGGGCTTGTCGTGCGGGCCGTGGGGGCCGCGCTCGGCGAACTCCGTGAGGTCGCGGATCGCGACGGCGGTGGCCGTGCCACCTTCCACCGTGGCCCTGACGCCGACCTTCTGGCCGGTCTTCAGCGCGTCGATCTTCGCGTCGCGGTTGATCCTGGTGTCGGCGTTGACCGCGTACTCCCGGGTGTAGCCGTCCTCGCTCTTGACCGTGACCGAGTCCTGGCCGACGGCCGTGACCTCGCCGTACTGGGTGGCGAGGGTCAGGTAGGCGCCGTCCTCGCCGGGCACCACGAACTCGCCGTGGAGGCCGAAGCCCATGAGCGGGCCGCCCCAGCCGCGGCGGTCCTTGCGGTCGGACTCGCCTTCGGACCGGTCCTCGGAGGGCGTGTCCGTCGGGGTCGCGCTGGTGGTGGCGGTGGGGGTGGGGGTGGCGGACGGCGGCGTCGAGAGCACGGCCGCGGTGGCGACGCCGCCGCCGGTGACGACGACGAGGCCGGTGGCGGCGGCGAGCAGCAGGGATCGGGGGAAGCGGCGCCGGGGCGACTCCTTCTTCGCACTCTGAGCGGCGTCGAATCCGTCTGGTCCAGTGGTCATCCTTGTTCCTCCCCGAAGGTGTGTACTACCACAAGGATGCATATGGCTACTTAAAGCTGCGATAAGCGTGTTTGTGCAGGTCAAGCAGGGTGAATCGCAGACGCCTCAGTGGGATCGGGCGTAACGGAGGATCGCCGCGCCCGCGAAATAGGCCGCCAGGGCCGGGACCGGCAGGCCGGTGAGACCGTGGTCGCCGGGGCCGCCCACGGCGGCGGCGAGCAGGCCCGCCACCACGCCCGCCATCCCGGCGCAGGCCGCCACGACCGGCGAGCGACGCGGATCGGGCCGCGGGCCGGCGCGCTGCTCCACGGGCCCGAACACCGCCACCAGGACCGCCAGGAACAGGGCCAGCACGAGCAGCCACGGCACCCGCCACGCCAGCCAGGCCGGCGAGCCCGGCGGCGGCTCCGGCAGCACGCCTGTCGGATACAGCGCCAGCACGCCGAACAGCGCGGCCGTCATGTGCCACAGGAACGCCGTCATGATGACGGAGTTGACGGCCACCACGACCGTCCAAGGACGAGAGCGCCGCAGCCAGCGGTTGGCCGGCTCGCGCACCCACAGGGCCAGCCCGGTCTGGGCGGCGGCCAGCGCCAGCAGGGCCAGGGTGGGCGGGGAGGTGTTCTGCATCTCCTCGCCCGCCGCCGCCACCATGCTGATCGGATAGGGCCCGGCCACCGTCAGCGCCACCAGGGCGGCGAACCCGCCCAGGGCCAGCGCCGGACCCGTGCCCCGCCGGGCCGTCAGCCGCCCGTCCTGCCAGGAGAACCCGAGCTGGTAGACGGCCAGCCAGGCCAGCAGGAAGCTCGCGTACCCGGCCCGGCTGACCCCGGTGGACAGGCGGGCCGCGTCGCCCACGCCGACGAGCACGGTCAGCAGGATGGGCACGTACAGCCCGTACCTGCGGTGCAGGCCGTACATGAACGGGGTGAGCGACACCACCGCCAGGTACGCGACGAGGAACCAGAGCGGGATCGCCGCCAGCCACACGGCGGTGCCGATCAGCCCGGGATCGACCCCCGCCGCCCGCGCCGTGACGGCTCCCGCGGCGAGCACGGCGAGCAGGCAGGTGGTCGGGCGGACGAGCCGGTCCGTACGGCCCAGCACCCAGGTCACGGCGGTGCCGCCACGGCTCCTGTGGGAGGTGAACGAGGCCGCCCCGGCGAACCCGCCGACCAGGAAGAAGATCGGCATCACCTGGAACAGCCAGGTCAGCCACCGCGTCCACGGCGCCACGTCCAGGACGCTGCCGCCCTCGAAACCGCCGTCGTACGTCACGTACACGGAGAGCCAGTGGCCCGTGATCACGGTGACGATGGCGGCCGCACGCAGCAGATCGGCCTGGCGGTCCCGGTGCGCCGGGGTCTCCTCGGCCAGCTTGCTGATCCGCCGCAGCGCTCGCATGGCCGACGACCTACCCCGTGAGCTGCGCTGTCACGCCGGCGGCCGGTGGCGAGGGACTTCTCGCGGGCGGTGCGCGGGGTGAGGCCGCTCGTGGGACGCCCGTCAGGAGCCGAGCGCGTGCCCCGTCGTCGCGTCGACGTGGTCGGGGATCTCGTCATGGCGGTCGCCGACCGAGGGCGTCCCCGTGGGCTCGAACATGAGGATCGCGGCGCCGGTGGGAGCGGCCGGCTTGTGTTCCGTGCCGCGGGGGACGGTGAACGCCGCGCCCTCGGGGAGCAGGACCGTGCGCTCCCCGCCGGGCTCGCGCAGGGAGATGCGCAGCTCACCGTCGAGCACCAGGAAGAACTCGTCGGTGTCGTCGTGGACGTGCCAGATGTGCTCGCCCTCGACCTTGGCGAGGCGTACGTCGTAGTCGTTGACGCGCGTGACGACGCGAGGGCTCCACAGGGCGTCGAAGGAGGCCAGGGCGTCGCCGAGGGCGATGGGTTCCGTGCTCATGCCGCACATCCTGGCCCGTCCGGCACCCCCGGCGTGAGTGCTAGGAATAGCACATGTCGCAAGGATCCTCGCACGCTGCCCCTGCCTCGGGCCCGCACCGGGTCGTCGTGATCGTGGACGAGAACTCCAACCCCTTCGAGCTGGGCTGCGCGACCGAGGTCTTCGGCCTGCGCAGGCCCGAGCTCGGACGCGATCTCTACGACTTCCGCCTGTGTTCCCCCGAGCCGCGCACGCTGATGAGGGACGGGTTCTTCACCGTCACGGGCGTCGCCGGCCTGGAGGCGGCCGACACGGCGGACACGCTGATCGTCCCGAACCGTCCCGACGTCGAGGTGCCCCGCAGAGCCGCCGTGCTCGACGCCGTCCGGCGGGCGCACGCGCGCGGCGCGCGGCTGGTCGGCTTCTGCAGCGGCGCCTTCACCCTGGCCGAGTCCGGGGTCCTCGACGGGCGCCGGGCCACCGCGCACTGGCAGTGGGCGGACACCTTCCGGGCCCGCTTCCCTTCCGTCCGGCTCGAAACCGACGTGCTGTTCGTGGACGACGGCGACATCCTCACCGCGGCGGGCAGCGCGGCCGCGCTCGACCTGGGCCTGCACCTCGTCCGGCGCGACCACGGCGCGGAGGTCGCCAACGCGGTGAGCCGGCGGCTCGTCTTCGCCGCCCACCGCGACGGCGGGCAACGGCAGTTCGTGGAGCGGCCGGTGCCCGAGGTGCGGGACGAGTCCCTGGCGCCCGTCCTCGCCTGGGCCCAGGAGCATCTGGACGGACCGCTCACGGTGCCCGGCCTCGCGGCGCGCGCCTCGGTCAGTCCGGCGACGCTGCACCGCCGGTTCCAGGCGCAGCTGGGCACCACGCCGCTGGCGTGGCTCACGGGGGAACGACTCGCCCTGGCGTGCCGGCTGATCGAGCGGGGCGAGTCCCGCTTCGAGGCCGTCGCGCGGCGGAGCGGGCTGGGCACCGCCGCCAACCTGCGCGCGCTGATGCGTCGCAAGATCGGGCTCACCCCGCTGGAGTACCGGCGCCGATTCGGCCCGCGGCCCGGCCCGGAATCGGCCTGACCTCTGGCCACGCCCTTGTCGATCCAGCCCAGGGCGGGTGGGCTGGATCGCGGGGGCGTGAGCTCATGACCGGTCGTCGGGCGGGGGAGCGAACTGGCCGAAGCGGACGTTGCGGGTCCGGTCCCCGTAGGGCGGCTGGGGGCCGCTCGGCGGGGACGCGGGAGATCCGTACGGACCGCCGCCGTGCCCGGGGGCGCCGTGCGGGCCGCTGTGCTGACCGTTCCCGTACTGACCGCCGTACTGACCGCCGTACTGGCCGCTCCCGTACTGGCCGCTCCCGTACTGGCCGCCGCCGTGCCGGTGGCTCCCGTACGGGGAAGCGCCGGGGTGGCCGCTCACGGGCTGGTCCGCGCCGTACGGGACGCCGTGGTGCGGGGAGGACCCGTACGGGGCGTGCGGCGGGTGCTGGCCCGGGGCGGCGGGCAGCTGGTGCATCGGGTACGGCGACACCGGGGCGTAGCCGTCGCCCGGTCCCGCGGAAGGCGGGCCCTGACGCCTGCGGCCGCGCAGGACCTTCACCAGGATCAGCGCGATCACCAGGGCGACCAGCACGCCGGCTCCGATCAGCACCCACAGGAGGATCGGCCTGGGCGACCGGTCCTTGCCCGCGGAGATCGCCTGCTGTGACTCGGAGATGTACTTGGCCACGTACGGGTGGTTCGGGAACAGCGCCTGCACCTCGCGGAACTTGGGCAGCGCGTCCTCGTAGTAGTGCCGGAAGAAGTCGTTCAGCGCCTCGTTGTACCGGGTGGTGGTGAGGGCCTGGGCCGGCTTGACGTTCTTCTCGCCGAGCTTCTCCTTGACGATGCTGACCGGCAGGACGAAGCTCTCGTTCTCCGACGCCTCGCCGCCTTCGCTGACCGTGCCGGCGATCAGCATGCCGATGACCTTGCCGTCCTTGCTGAACACCGGGCCGCCGGAGTTGCCGTGGTAGGAGGGCGCCTGGGTCTGGATGTACGGCACGCCGGTCTGCGTGGCCCGCGTGGCGTTGTACGGGCCCTCGGTCAGCGCGGGCTCCAGCCTCGACTCCAGGCTGAAGAACGCCGTGTTGGTGACCAGGCCGGGAAAGCCACTGATGTACAAGGTGTCGCCGGTGCGCACGTCGCCGTCCTCGCCGAGCGGCACCGTGGGCAGGTTCTGCTGGCCGTTGACCTTGAGCAGCGCGAAGTCCTTGCCGGGGTAGTTCTCGCCCACCGACACCAGTTCGGCCGGGACCGCCTTGGCGGTCTTGTCCACGCCGCCGCCGGGCAGGCTCTGGAGCACCGTGAGGCTCTGCTGCAGGTTGCGGATCTTCATGTGGTTCGTGTTGAACGTGACGAAGATCTGCTGCGCGAGCTTGAGGATCTCCTCGTCGGTCTCGATGCCCTGCAGGCCGCTGACGATCCCCTGGGCGTCCTCCTGGTTGAACTTGGCGAGCGCCTGCCGGGCGAACGTCTGCGCGAGCTCCGTCTCGCCGAGCTGGACGCAGTGCGCGCCGGTGACCATGTAGCCGTCGGGGGTCACCCACCAGCCCGTGCACATGCCGCCGACCTCGGCCTCGACCGTGCGCTCCGGGGCGCTCACGCCCAGGTAGGTGTCCACGTCGGCGGCGATCCGCTGGAAGATCCACTTCGCGATGCTGCGCTCGTCCGCGGAGATCTTGCCGGAGGTGACGGCGTCCGTGGCCTGCTGGACGAGCCGGTTGAACGCGGCCTGGTTGAGCACGCTGGACGGCACGGCCACCGTGCCGGTGTAGGTGAGGCTGGTCAGCTGCACGGCGGGCTGGGTACGGGCGGCGAGCCAGGTGCCGACCGGGATGTCGGGGCGTTCGTCGGCCCCCTCGTCGGCGGCGGCCGGCAGGGCCGGCAGCGTGACCGCCATGATGACCGCCGCGACCGCAGCGATCCACTTCTTCCTACGTTTTCCACTCACAACGGGTCATGGTGTGGGACGGCTCTTGTACCTGACTTGGAGCCGAATGGCAGCTTATGTCCCCAGCGTGGCGGCCGCGGGCCCCGGAGGCGGACGGGGCCGATGGGCTCGCGTGGCGCGGCCGGCGGGGGCGCCGGGCTCGCGTCTCTCCCCCTGGAACGGCGTACGGTCAGGCGGTCACGTGGTGACCGTCTGGTCGCGCAGCAGGAAATGGCCGACGCCGTTGGCATGCAGGTAGGCGTGGAACTTCAGCGCCCTGGACCTGGCCGTCTCGTCCGCGGTGACGAGAGTGGTGACCACATAGTTCTTCGACGGGTGCGTGAGGAACTTCCCGTACGCGAACGTGGGGAAGGTCATGTCCCGGCGCGTGTTCACCGCGGACGAGTCCAGCTTCGCCAGCCGCGCGGCCGCGGCCTTGGCGGCCTTCTCCGAGGGGAACGCCATCGTGACCTGCACCGCCTTGAGATGCCCCCGGTAGGCGGTGTAGGCGACCTGGATGGCCCGCCGGCACTGGTTGCCGGCCAGCACGCCGTGGCCGTCGACCGGATCGCACGTCTCGTATGTCCAGCCGCCGACCTTCTTGGCCGAGAACCGGACGCCCTCCCACTCGAACCGCCAGTCGTCGAACTCGGTGTGCGCGATCCCCGATCCCGCCTCGGGGCGGCCGGAGTCGGACGGCGAGTCCGTGGGCTCGACCGCCGGACCGGTCGGCTCGTCGGTCGGCGTCCCCTCGTCCGGGACCTGGTCCTGCGCCGGCTCGTCCGTCGGCTCGTCGGACTGCCAGGGCGCCGACGTGGGGAGCGAGGGCTTGGTACGGGGCTCGGCGGGAGCCGATCCGGCACCGGTGGCGTTGACGTAGGAGACCACGCCTACCGCGCCCCCGCCCAGGAGCACCACGGCCAGGCCGACGGACAGCGCGACGACCAGGCCGGTGCCGCGCCTCGGCCGCGGATCGAACTCCTGCGGACCCATGCCCCCGCCGAACCGGTCCTGCCAGTGACGTGGATCCTGGGGGTCCGCCCAAGCCTGCGGGCCCGGCTGCTCGGTCCAGGGCTGGGGTTGGTCGGTCCAGGGCTGGGGCTGGTCCGGCCAGGGCTGGGGTTGGTCGGGCCAGGGCTGCGGATGGCGCTGACCGGCCCCGGGCTGCGGATGGCGCTGGCCGGCCCAGGGTTGCGGGTCTGTCTGGTCCGGCCACGGCTGCGGGTCCGGCTCGTCCGGCCAGGGCCGGGGGTCTTGCCGGTGCCGCGGGTCCGGCCAGACCTGGGAGTCGGGCCGGGGCGGCGGGTCCCGTGGGTCTTCCCACGCCTGCCGGGCCGGCGGGTTGCGCCGGCCCTCCCCGGCGTACGGGTTCTGGTAGGAGCCGGACCGGCCAGATCGCCGGTCGACGTCGGGTGGCGGGCCTCCCTGTCTCGGCTGCGGCCCGTTCTCCGGACGGCCGGGTCCCGGCGGCGACTGCGGTGCCTGGCCCCACGGCTCTTCGCGGTGAGGCTGTCGAGAGTCGGTCATCACCCCATTGTGAAAGGGCGAATCGCCATGAATAAGAATGCGTTGGAGAAGAGCATGAGAATGAACCCCGGCCTTACTTTCCTGCGTACTGCATTCAAGGTCTGGATCAGGCGCGCAACCTCTCCACGGCGAGCGTGCCGCGCAGCAGCGGGCGGGCCGCCAGGGCGACGACGACCGTGGCGAGAACCCCGATGCCCACCATGAGCACGCCCCTGACGACGACCCATCCGAGTTCCTGGACCGTGTAATCCGGCAACGGGAGCACGACCGCCGCCGCCCCCGTGACGGCCGCCACGGCGCAGACCGGCAGCGCGGCGATGACCGCCTTCCGGACGAGCACGGCGCCGAGCGCCGCCTCCGGCACGCCGGCCGCCGCCAGCGCGGCGAACGCGCGGCGCTGGTCGATCAGCTCCTCGGCCTGATGCACCAGGACGGCGACGGCGGCGGTCGCCAGGGCGACGAAGAGCGCGACGTCCACCAGCGCGTGCGCCTCGGAGTAGGGCCGCCCCGCCTGCTGGGCTCCGGCGCCCGCGCCGAAGAACACCGCCAGGGCCACCACGGACAGGGCTCTGGCCCACGCCCTCGGGTCGGCCTCGACCAGCCGTGCGGCCAGCAACGTCTCGGGGGAACGGGCCCGGCGGCCGGCCCGGCCGGCGCACCATCTGATCAGCCAGGTCGCGGCCAGGGTCACGCCGAACAGCAGCAGCACCAGCCCGGCGGCCATGGAGACCACGGCCCCGTGCCCGCCGAAGAACGGGAAGCGGCCCTTGACCACGACCCCCAGCACGAAGAGGCCGACGCCGGCCAGCACGAGAAGCAGGTCGAGCGCTCGCGGGTCGCGCGGCTGAGGGACGCGGGACACGCCCAGCGGCGAGGCGACGACGTGCCTCCCGGCGCGTGCCCCCGACAGCACGGCGGCGAGCGCCACCAGCGTCACGACCACCGGCACCTGGGTGATCGGCCCGGCCAGATGGGTGATCACGTACCCGGCGGCGCCGCCGAGAGACCCCGACAGCGCCAGCACGCCGGCCTCCACGGCGCCGAGCACGCGGACGTCGCCCGGCGTGGCCCCGGCCAGCCGCAGAGCCGCCAGCCGGCGTTCCCTGGTGGCCGAGGCCAGCCGGTTGGCCAGGTGGACCAGGCCCATGACCGGCAGGGCCAGCAGCGCCAGGGCCAGCCCGGTCAGTGAGCCGCCGTCGTCGTCGAGGTCGGCCAGGCTGACGGCCGTGCAGATCAGGTACGTGGCCACGCCCAGTCCGGCGGTGACCAGCCAGGCGCGGACCCGCTCGGTCCGCGACCGGCCCTTGTTCAGGACCCGGATGAGGGCGATCATCGGCCGACCCCCGTCAGCACGGCTCCGTCGCGCAGGGCGATCTCCCGGTCGGCGTACGCGGCCACCCGGTTGTCGTGGGTCACCAGGACGACGGTGGCCCGGCGGGCGCGGGCGGTCTCGACCAGCGCCTTCATCACCTGCTCGCCGCCGATCGAGTCCAGCGCGCCGGTGGGCTCGTCGGCGAACACCACCCGCGGGCCGGTCGCCAGCGCCCGCGCCAGGGCCACCCGCTGCACCTGGCCGCCGGACAGATCGGCGGACCGCTGGTCCGCGCAGCCGGACACCTCCAGCCTGGCCAGCCAGTCCGCCGCCACCGTCATTGACTCCTGCCTGCCGTGCCGGTTGAACAGCAGCGGCAACGCGACGTTCTCCGCGGCGGTGAGCTCGGGCACGAGCCCGCCGAACTGGAAGACCACGCCGAAGCTCTCGCGGCGTAACCGGGTGAGGTCCGGCTCGTCCAAGGTGTCGATCCGCCTGCCGTCGAGGAGGACCTCGCCGGACTCCGGGCGGACGATCCCGGCCAGGCAGTGCAGCAGCGTCGACTTGCCCGACCCGCTGGGCCCGGTGATCGCGACGATCTCGCCCTCCTCGACGTGGAGGGACGCTCCCGTCAGCGCCCTGGTCCTGCCGTACGACTTGATCAAATCTCTGGCCTCAAGCATCGGTCTCCTCCTTGAGCCGTGACAGGGCTGTCTCTATCCATCGCAGGTCCGCGTCCAGGTGCTGGAGCGCGTAGTCGGCGGCCAGCACCCGGGCGGGCGTGCCGTCCGCCTTCTCGGCGGTCAGCTCCCGCATCCGTGCCAGATGCGCCTCGCGCTGCCGTACGAGGTAGCCGTCGGCGTCCTTGCCCGCGACCGCGACGCGGGCGAACAGCGGGCTGGCGACGTACGGCGCGGGCGGCTCCACCGTGTCCAGCCACCGGGCGAGCTCGGCCCGTCCGGCGTCGGTGATCGCGTAGACGGCGCGCTCGGGGCCGCCCTCCTGCCGGGTCTCGGCCACCTCCGCGAAGCCGTCGCGCTCCAGCCGCTGGAGCGTGGCGTAGACCTGCCCGTAGGCCAGAGGCTTGGCTCCGGCCAGGCGGTGATCGTGCTCTTTCTTCAGCTCGTAGCCATGCTTGGGGCGTTCGAGAAGGAGGCCGAGCAGGACAAAACTCGTGGACATGATCGCGACTATACACTCAATGAATAGTCGGGACCGATGTGTTCCGAGATCCCGGCGTACCGGCGCGGCCTGTTGGCTTTCGGAAGCGTTGGCTGACCTTGCTCGGGAGCCGGGCGTCCCGTCGGGGAAGGCTCGTGAGATCCTGGGCCGGGCCGTTCCCCCGGGCCCGCGTCACCGACGATCCGCACCCCCGCTGGTCACCACTCAGGAGAGACGTTGTCCGACAATCCCTGCCCCCTTGAGAACGGCGTGCGGCAGACCCAGGGGCGGAAGGGCCCGCGCGAGAGCCTGGCCACCGGGCGGTGACCCGGCCCATGACCGGCCGGCGGGTCCTGTGGCGGGCGCTGACCCGCAACCGCCGGCGGCTGAGCGCCGGCACCGCCCTGGTCAGCCTGCACCAGGTCTGCGAGTCGCTGGTGCCGATCCTCATCGGGGTGATCGTCGACCAGGCCATCGCCCCCGGCGACGGCGGCGCCCTGGCGATCTGGGTGGCGGCCCTGGCCGCGCTGTTCACGGCGCTGACCATGTGCTACCGCTTCGGCGCCCGCCAGCTCATGATCGCCATCGCGGACGAGGCGCACACCCTGCGCGTCGAGGTCGCGTCCAAGATCATGCATCCGCGCGGCATCAGGACCGACCGGCGGGCCGGCGACCTGCTCACCGTCGCCATCAACGACACCGGCAACACCTCCTACCTGCTGGACCACGTACCGCGCGTCGCGGGCGCGCTCACCGCGACCACGGTGAGCGCCGTCGCGCTGCTCGTGATCGACCTCCAGCTCGGGCTCGCCGTACTGCTCGGGACGCCCGTGGTGCTCCTGGTGCTGCAGGCGGCCACCCCGCTGATCACCAAGCGGGTGGCCGAGCAGCAGGAACTCGCCGGCGAGGCCACCTCGCTGGCCGCCAACCTGGTCAGCGGGGCGCGCCCGCTGCGCGGCATCGGCGCGGAGCGGGCGGCGTCCCGCCGCTACGACGAGGTCAGCGGGCGCTCGCTGCGGGCGGCCGTGCGCGCGGCCCGCACCCAGGGCTGGTACCTGGCCGCCTCCACCTCCGGCGGCGCGCTGCTGGCGTGCGGGGTCGCGATCCTGGCCGGGTGGTTCGCGCTCAACGGGCGGATCACGGTCGGCGAGCTCATCACCGTCATCGGGCTCGCCCAGTTCCTGATGGAGCCCATCAGCCTGCTCGCCGTGGTGCCGAGCTGGGTCGCCGACGCCAGGGCCTCCGCCGACCGCGTCGCCGGGGTGCTGGGCGCCCCGCCGCTGCTGCCCGAAGGCACGGAGGAGCTCGCCGGTCCCCCCGGCCTGGAGCTGCGGGGGTTCCGGTACGGCCCGCTGGACGGGGTCGACCTGCACGTGCGCCCCGGCGAGTTCGTCGGCGTGGTGACGCATCGCGCCGCCGACGGGGAGGCTCTCGTCAAGGTGCTGGCCGGGCAGGTGGCGCCGGAGGAGTACGAGGGCGAGGTCCTCGTCGGCGGCACCCCGCTGGCGCGGCTCGATCCGGCAGGAGCCCGCGCCGCGATGCTGGTGGAACCCCACCTCACGGACCTGTTCACCGGGACCATCGAGGAGAACGTCACCGCCGGAGGGCCGCTGGACGAGGCCGCGCTGACGGCCTCGGCGGCCGGTGAGGTCGTCTCCGCCCATCCCGACGGCCTCGCGCACGTGGTCTCCGAACGCGGCGCCGGCCTGTCCGGCGGGCAGCGGCAGCGCCTGGCCCTGGCCCGCGCGCTGACGGCGCGCCCGCCGATCCTCGTGATGCACGACCCGACCACCGCCGTCGACGCGGTGACCGAGCACGAGATCGCCCGAGGGCTGCGCGACCTCCGCCGCGCCGGGGAGTTCACCACCGTGGTGGTGACGAGCAGCCCGGCGCTGCTCGCCATGACGGACCGGGTCGTGGTCCTCGACGACGGCCGGGTCGCCGCCGAGGGGACCCACGCCGGACTGGCCGTCACCGACGACGACTACAACCGGGCGGTGCTGCGATGACGACCTCCGACAAGTCGCCCGGCCCCGACGCGACGACCACCCCGGACGGGGCGACCACCCCGGACGGGGCGGCCGGTCCGGGGGCGACCACCCGTCCTGCCGAGGTGGCCGGTCCGGGGGCGACCACCCGTCCTGACGAGGGGGCCGGTCCGGAGGCGGCCGTTCGTTCCGGCGGGACGGCCCCTTCCGGGAAGGCGCGCCGGCCGGACGGCGAGGTCCGTCCCGAGGAGGTGGCCGGGCCCGGTGCGGGGGACGGGGGTGACAGGCTGCCGGTCGCCGGCGCGCGCAGGACGTGGGCGTGGCTGCGCGGGGAGCTGCGCGCGCGATGGGCGGCGGCCGCGCTCGCCGTGCTGGTGGGCGCCGTGGGCGCCGCCGCGTCGGTGGTGCCCGTGTACGTGCTCGGCACGCTCGTCGACCTGGTCGACGAGGGGGCCCCGGGGTCGGCGATCGTCACCGTCGCGCTGGTGATCCTGGCCGGGGCGCTCATCGGCGGGCTGGCCACCGGTCCGGCCACGTACCTGGTCAGCCGCGTGTGCGAGCAGATGCTCGCCGACCTGCGGGAACGTACGGTGGCGCGGGCGCTGTCGCTGCCGGTGACGGCTTTGGAGCGGTTCGGCAAGGGAGACCTGCTGTCGCGGGTGAGCACCGACACGGCGGCGATCGGCAAGGCGGCCTCCACCGTCGTGCCCGCGATGATCTCCTCGTTCCTGCTGGGCGTGGTCAGCGTCGGCGCGATGGCCGGGCTCGACTGGCGGCTCGGGCTGGCCGGCGCGGTCGCGATCCCGCTCTACGTCCTGGGGCTGCGCTGGTACCTGCCGAGGGCCGCGCCGAAGTACGCCGCGGAGCGCCGGGCGGTCGCGGACAACTCGCAGCTGCTGGTGGAGAGCATGCAGGGGGTGCGCACCGTGCAGGCGTACCGGCTGGAGGGGCGGCGGCTGCACCGCATCGGCGGCGCCTCGCGCGAGGTGCACGACATCAGCGTGTCGGTCTTCACGCTGTTCACCCGGTTCGTCGGGAGGGTGAACCGGGCGGAGTTCTTCGGCCTGGCCGCGATCCTGGTGACCGGTTTCTTCCTGGTCCGTCAGGGGTCCGTGACGGTGGGCGAGAGCGCGGCGGCGGCGGTCCTGTTCCACCGGCTGTTCAACCCGATCGGCATGCTGCTGTTCACCTTCGACGAGATCCAGGCGGCGGGGGCGAGCCTGGCCAGGCTCGTCGGCGTCATCGACCTCGATCCCGGCGCGGACCGGGTGGAGACCGCCGCCCGCCCGCTCAGGCGGCCGACGCCCGCGCGGAGCACGTCCAGCGCCCGCCCGGCCGAGCCCCGCGACGCCTCGCTGGAGCTGAGCGACGTCCACTTCAGCTACGACGGCTCGCCCGAGGTGCTGCACGGCGTGTCCATCAGCCTGGCCGCCGGGTCGCGGGTCGCGCTGGTCGGATCGACCGGCGCGGGCAAGTCCACCATCGCGGCGATCGCCGCGGGCATCCTCACGCCCGGCAGCGGCGCCGTACGCGTCGGAGGCGTCGAGCTCGCCCCTGACCGGCTGCGCGAGCACGTCGCGATCATCACGCAGGAGGTCCACGTCTTCGCCGGGCCGCTCATCGAGGACCTGCGGCTGGCGCGGCCGGACGCCTCGCCGGAGGAGGCCGCCGCCGCGCTGGCTGCCGTCGGCGCCCTGGAGTGGGTGACCGCCCTGCCCGGCGGTCTGGACACGGTGGTCGGGGAGGGCGGTCACGAGCTCACCACGGCACAGGTCCAGCAGCTCGCGCTCGCCCGCCTGATGCTGGTGGACCCTCCGATCGCCATCCTGGACGAGGCGACCGCGGAGGCGGGCAGCCTGGGCGCCCGCACCCTGGAGGAGTCCGCCATCGCGGCCACCCGGGGGCGCACGACCCTGGTCGTCGCCCACCGCCTGACCCAGGCCGCCTCCGCCGACCGGGTGATCGTCCTGGAGCACGGCCGGATCGTGGAGGAGGGCGGGCACGCGGAGCTGGTCGCCGCCGGCGGCCGGTACGCGGAGCTCTGGCGGGCCTGGGAGGCGCGCACCCCGGCGTCCTCACCGCGTCAGGCGGTGACGGGGATCGACCTCACCCGTACCCTGCCTGAGAGGTGAGCCTGGCTCGCAGAAGGGCCGCTCGCGGGCGCCGCCGCTGCTGGGAGCGCTCCCAACCGTCGTCCTAACAGAAGCGAAGATGGCGATGAAAAGGTTGACTAGCTTGTCAGTTCACGCCTAGCGTTCCATGTGGGAGCGCTCCCGTGATCTTGTCAAACGGAGAGCGTGAACAGCTCGATGCTGAACCCTTCGCAGGCGATGGTGCCTATCGAGGCACGGTTCCCTCTCTCGCCCGGACGACGGGTGTCCTTCCCGCACTATGAGGAGTAAGTGTCATGGCTGTGCTCGGCGCGCTCGAAAACGAGGTCATGCGGTTGTGGTCCGAGATCCTCGGCGTGGAGGTCACGTCCCCCGACCAGGACTTCTTCGAGCTGGGCGGCCAGTCGCTGGCGATGGTCCAGTTCCTGGCCACGGTGGAGGACGAGTTCCGGGTCGAGCTGCCGGTGGAGGTGCTCTTCGTCGAGGGGCTGACGGTCGCCCAGGCCGCGCGCGCGATAGAGGAGGGCTCCCGGACCGGCGCCGCGGCCGGGGAGGGCTCTTGACCACCGTCGTCATGGTCACCCACGGCACGCACGGCGACGTGCTGCCGTTCGTGGGCCTGGGGCGCATCCTGCGGGGGCGGGGGCACCGGGTGGAGATCCTCACCCATGCCCCCTTCGAGGGAGTGGCCCGCCGTGAGGGGCTGGAGTTCACGGCCATCGACACGGAGCGTGAGTACGAGCGGTACCTGGCCGACACGCCGATGCTGCTCGGCGCCGGGATGGAACGCTGGCGGCAGTTCTACGACGCCACCGGGCTGTTCGACCAGATCCGGTTCGAGTGCCAGGTGCTGAAGACCCGGCACGTGCCGGGGGAGACGGTGTTCGTGGGCCGCCACACCACGGCGATCTCGACCCTCTTCGCCGGCGAGCTGCTGGCCGTGCCGACCGCGTGGGTCGCGGTGACGCCGGTGCAGTACATGTCCGAGCGTCCCGCCGTGCACATGTACCGGGAGACCATGAGCGACCGGCTCGACGCCGTGCGCGCGACGCTCGGGCTGGAGCCGGTCGACGACTGGGCCTCCTGGTTCACCTCGGCCCAGCTCCACCTGGGGCTCTGGCCGGAGTGGTTCGACCGGGCCGGGATCGCCGCGCCGTCGCGGGCGCGCCTGACCGGGGCCCCGTACGGCGACGACACCTTCCAGGCCGCGGTCCCGCCGGAGGCCGAGCGCCTGCTCGACCAGGGCGCGGTGATCGTGACGGGTGGCACCGGCCGCATGATCCACGAGCGGTTCTACCCGGCCGCCGTGGCCGCCTGCGCGGCCGCCGGGGTGCCCGCCCTGGTCGTGGCCAGGCACCGGGACCTGGTGCCCGACCCGCTGCCGCCGGGGATCACCTGGTTCCCGCACCTGCCCTTCCATCAGGTCATGGGGCGGGCGCGGGCGGTGCTGCACCACGGCGGCATCGGCACCGTCGTCAGGGCCGTGGCGGCGGGGGTGCCGCAGGTCCTGCTGGCGCACGGTTTCGACCGTTCTGACAACGGCATGCGCCTGGCCCGGCTCAAGCTCGGGTCCTGGCTGCCCGAGCGGCGCTGGACGCCGGAGGAGATCGTCCCCCTGCTGCGCGCCGCCCTGAGCGACGACGGCTACGGCGAGCGGGTGGCCCCGTACGCGCTGGCCGCGATGCCCGGGCTGCGGGCGGCCGCCGAGGCCGTCGAAGAACTGCTGAACGTCTGACCGCTACCTTCGGAGTTGAACCATGCCTGTATTGGGAGCGCTCCCAACCGTGGTGCAGTTATTCCGGCGCCAGGCGGCGAGCACCCCTGACCGGGTCGCGCTCGTCGCCGGCGCCGAGCGCCTGACCTACGCCGAGCTGGACGCCGCCGCGGACCGGCTGGCCACCCGGCTCGCCGCCGCCGGCGCGGGCCCCGGCGCCCTCGTGGGGATCTGCGCGGCCAAGTCGGCGGCCTGCGTCACCGCGATGCTCGCCGTCCTGCGGACCGGTGCCGCCTACCTGCCCCTCGACCCCGGCCACCCGGCGGCCCGCGTCGAACTCGTCCTCACGGACTCGGGCGCGCACCTGCTGCTCACCGACGGCGACCCCGTCACCACCGCGGTCCCGGTGATACGGCTGGACGAGGAGCACCCCCCGGCCCCGCCCTTCCCCGCCGTCCCGCCCGACCCCGCCGCCCCGGCGTACGTGATCTACACCTCGGGCTCGACCGGCCGCCCCAAAGGGGTCGTCGTGCCGCACCGGGCGCTGGCCAACCTGCTCACCGGGATGCGCGCCCTGGCCGGCTCGTCGGAGGACGACGTCTGGCTCTCGGCCGCCTCGCTCACCTTCGACATGTCCGTGCCCGAGCTCTACCTGCCGCTCGTGACCGGGGGACGGCTCGTCCTGCTCGACCCCAAGGCCGCGATCCTCGGCAAACGGCTCGCCGCGCTGATCGAGCGGGAGGGCGTCACCCACATGCAGGCCACCCCGTCGGGCTGGCGGGTCCTGCTGTACGCCGGGTTCCGCGACCCGAAGCTGACCGCGCTGATCGGCGGCGAGGCGCTGCCCGCGGCCCTGGCCAGGGAACTGCGGCCCAGGGTCGGACGGCTCGTCAACATGTACGGCCCGACCGAGGCGGCCGTCTGGGCCACCTCGTGGGAGGTGCCGCCGGAACCGGAGACGATCTCGATCGGCGACCCGCTGCCCGGCGCGAGCGTGCACGTCGTGGACGACCGGCTGAACGAGGTGACCCAGGGCGAGCTCGCCATCGGCGGCGTGGGCGTGGCCAGCGGCTACCTCGGCCGCCCCGCCCTGACCGCCGAACGCTTCGTCCCTGACCCGTACGGCGAGCCGGGAAGCAGGTTGTACCTGACCGGCGACGTGGTGCGGCGCACCGGCGCCGGGCTGGAGTTCCTGCGCCGGGCCGACACCCAGGTGAAGGTGCGCGGCTACCGGGTCGAGCTCGGCGAGGTGGAGGCCGCCATGGACGCCCTGCCCGGGGTGCGGCAGTCCGTGGCGGCGGTGTCCGGCGACGCCCTGGTGGCCTTCGTCGTCGGCGACTGCCCGGACCTGCGCGGCCGGCTGGCCGAGGTCCTTCCCTCGTACATGGTCCCGACCAGGGTGGTCCCTCTGGACTCCCTGCCTCTCACCCCCAACGGAAAGATCGATCGGCGCGCTCTTGAGGAGACCCTGTGAGTGACGTGCTGGTGGTGGTCAACCACGAGGAGCAGTACTCCATCTGGCCCGCGGGCCGCGAGCTGCCGCCCGGCTGGCGGGCCGGCGGCTTCACCGGGACCCGTGAGGAGTGCCTGGCGCACATCGAGACGGTGTGGACCGACATGCGCCCCCTGAGCGCGCGCGGCGGGAGGTGACGCGGACATGGAGCCCACCGCGAGCCCCGAGGCCGTCATCGTGGGAGCGGGCCTGGCCGGCCCCCTGCTGGCGAGCCTGATCGCCCGGCGCGGACACCGGGTCGACCTGGTCGAAGGCCGCCCTGACCCGCGCGCCACCCGCCACCACGGCGGCCGGTCCATCAACCTCGGCATGTCGGCGCGGGCCATCGCCGCCCTGCGCGAGGTCGGCCTGTGGCAGGAGGCGCGCCGGCTGTCCGTGCCGATGCGCGGGCGCATGGTGCACACCGCCGGCGGCAGGCCGTCGTTCCACCCCTACGGCAAGGACCCGTCGCAGATCCTGCACTCCATCAGCCGGGAGGCGCTGGCCCGCCTGCTGGTCGAGCACGCGGAGAAACAGCCCGGCGTGCGGCTGCGCTTCGACGCCCGGTGCGTGGCCGTCGACCGGGACCGGGCCCGCGTCACCCTGGCGGACGGCGACGAGCTCGCCGCGGACTTCGTCGTCGGCGCCGACGGCGCGTCCTCGATCGTCAGGACCGAGATGCAGCGCGGCCTGCCGGCCGCCTTCAGCCGCGAGTACCTCGAATGGGGGTACAAGGAGATCACCATCCACCCCCTGTCCGACGGCACGCCCGCGGTGCCGCTGGAGGCGCTGCACATCTGGCCGGGCGAGCGCGGACTCGGCGTCGCCCACCCCAACATCGACAACAGCCTGACCTGCACCCTCTTCCTGCCCCGCGACGAGCCGCCGGACCCGGTGTCCGAGGCCTTCCCGCACCTGGCGGAGCTGGTGCCCGACCTGGACGAGCAGGCGGACGCCGCGCCGATGAGCCACCTCACGACCGTGCGCACCGCGCCGTGGCACCACCGGGACAAGGCGGTCCTCGTCGGCGACGCCGCCCACGCCGTCTACCCCTTCTACGGCCAGGGCATGAACGCCTCCTTCGAGGACTGCCTCGTCCTCGACGGCATGCTGGCCCGGCACCCGCACGACCGGGAGGCCGCCTTCGCCGCCTACGAGCACGCCCGCAAACCGCACACCGACGTGCTGGCCGAGCTGTCCGCGCGGAACTTCCTGGAGCTGCGCGACGGCATGCGCTCTCCCGTACGCCTGGCCAGGAAGCGGCTGGACCTGCTGCTGCACAAGGCGTTCCCCGGCACCTGGGTGCCGCTGTACACGCTCGTCTCGCACACCACCGTGCCCTACGGCGAGGCGCTGCGCCGCGCCCGGCGCCAGGACCGGGTGGCCGCGGCACTGGCCGCGACCGGCGCCGGCCTGGGCGTCGCCGGCCTGCTCGCCGCTCTGGGGCGGCGCCACCGGAGGAACCCCCGATGATCAGACATCCGCACGACGACGCCCTCGTCCTGTTCGACCCGGTCGACCTGGAGCAGGACCCCGCCCCCCACCCTCTCGTCGGCGAGCACCGGGCCGACCTGCTGGCCGTCGTCGCGTGGGCGCGCGCCTACCTGTGCCGGCCGCATCCGGACCTGGGCCGGGTGGGCCCGGTGTGCCCGTACGCGCAGACGTCGCTGGACCGCTCGGCCTTCCGGCTGGCCGTCCGGCCGGGCGGCGGCCACTCCGTCGCGTCGCTGAGCGGCCTGCTGGCGCCCTACCGCGACTGGTTCCTCGACCTCGCGCCCCGGGGCAGGCCCGGGTCCCATTCCGCGACGATCCTCGTCCTGCTGCCCGGCATGCGCGACGCCCAGGAGGTGATCGACGCCGCCCAGCGCGAGCTCAAGGACGCCTACGTGGCGCACGGCCTGATGATCGGTGAGTTCCACGACGGGCCGCCGGACAAGGCCGGGCTGTGGAACCCCGACTTCCGCCCGCTGCGCAGCCCGGTGCCGATGCTGGTGATCCGGCACATGGTGCCGACCGACCTGCCGTTCCTGATCTTCGAGGAGGCGCACCTGGCCGCGTACCGGGACCTGTTCGGCGAGCAGGTGCCGGGCCACCTGCGCAACCTGGTGGCCAAGCCATGACCGCCCCGGGCTTCCCGCTGACACCCGCCCAGGAACGGCTCTGGTTCCTGCACGAGGCCGGCGCGTCCGGCTACCAGGTGAGGGACGGGCACCGGCTGCGCGGCCCGCTCGACCCCGGCCGTCTCGCCGCGGCCCTGAACCGCCTGGCCGCCCGGCACGAGGCGCTGCGCACCCGGCTGGCCGACGGCGGGGACGGCCGCCCGGTCCAGATCGTGGACGACGAGGCTCGCGTGGACCTGGAGGTCGCCGAGGTCTCCGGCGAGGCCGAGGCGCGCGCGGTGTGCGACGCGTTCGTGGCCCGGCCGTTCGACCTGGGCCGGGCGCCGCTCCTGCGGGCGCTGCTCGTCCGGCTGGCCCCGGACGACCACGTGCTCGTCCTCTGCCTGCACCACGCCGTCTGCGACGGGCGTTCGCTGCAGATCCTCTTCGCCGAGCTGTACGCCACCCTGGCCGGGACGGACGGGCCCGAGGCGCCCGCCGTCCCGTTCTCCGCCTACGTCGCCAAGCTGGGCCAGGCCGGTCCGCAGCGCGCCGGCGCCTCCCGCGATTACTGGCGCTCCCGGCTGGCAGGAGCGCCCTCCCTGCTGGGCCTTCCTACGGACCGGCCGCGCCCCGCCGCGCCGAGCGGGCGCGGCGCCCGCCACCGGTGGACCCTGTCCCCGCAGTTGCGCGACGCCCTGCTGGAACGCGCGCGCGACACCAGGACGACGGTGTTCTCCATGGTGCTGGCGGCGCTCGGGGCCACCCTCGGCAGGTACGCCGACCAGCGGGACGTCGTGGTCGGCAGCCCGATGGACGGCCGCGCGGGGCGGGAGTTCGGGCAGACCGTCGGCATGTTCGCCAACACCGTCGCGCTCCGGCTCGACCTCGGCGGCGACCCCACCATGGCCGACCTCCTCCGGCGGTGCCGGCGCACCGTGGCCGAGGCGATCATGCACGGCACCACCCCGTTCGACGAGGTGGTGGAGCTGGCCGGAGGCCGCCGCGACCTCAGCCACAACCCGCTCTTCCAGGTCATGCTCGTCATGGACCACCTGGAAAGCCCCCGGCGGACGGCCGGCGACCTGCTGATCGAGCAGTGGGACCTGGCCGCCCCCGAGGCCCGCTTCGACCTCACCCTGTTCGTCACCGTGGGCGACGAGGTCGAGCTGTACCTCGACTACGCGACGGACCTGTTCGACGCGGAGACCGCGGCGGCCCTGGCCGGCCACCTGACCGTCGCGATCGAGGCCGTCGCCGGCGACCCCGGCCTGCCGGTGAGCGGCGTCCCGTTCGACGACGGGACCACGCGGACCCGCGGCTCTGACGTACCTCACGAGGGGACCGGGGGCGCGGCCCCGCCCGCCGCGAGCGGGACGTGGGAGAGCGTCGCCGACCAGGTCGTGCGCCGGGCCCGCCAGAGCCCGGACCGGCCCGCCGTCGTGACCGAGGGGGAGTGCCTCCCGTACGGCGACCTGGTCTCGCGGGCGCGCGAGCTGGCGGCGCGGCTGGAGCCGTTCACCCGCGACGCCCGGCCCGTGGTCGGCGTGGCCCTTCCGGCGGGACCGGACGGGATCGCCGCGATCCTCGGCGTCCTGCTCGCGGGCGCCGCGTACCTGCCGCTGGACCCGGCCCACCCGCCCGCGCGCATCGCCGGGCTGCTGCGGCGGGCGGGGGCGGTCGCGGTGGTCGCCCGGCCCGGCGAGCCGGCCGGGCTGGACGGATTCGACGGGGCCAGGCTGGCGGTCCCCGGCCCCGCGGCCCCGCCGGGCCGGGGCGTCGCGGCCCCGCGGCCGGGAGACCCGGCGTACGTGATCTTCACCTCCGGGTCGACCGGGACGCCCAAGGGGGTGACGGTGTCACACGGCGCCGTCGCGGAGTTCAGCCGCTCGTTCGTCGACGTCCACGGCTTCGGGCCCCGGCACCGGGTGCTCATGCTGCCGCCGCTCACCTTCGACGCCTCCGTCGGCGACCTGTTCCCCGTGCTCACCTCCGGCGGCGCCCTGATCATCCACCCCGAGCCCGCCCGGCTGGACGGCGCGGAGCTCGTCCGCTTCTGCGCCGAGCACGGCGTCACCGCCGTCGACGCCCCCGTGGCGCTGTGGCGGCGCTGGGTCGCCGACCTGGCCGCGACCGGCGTCCCCGAGCACTGGCCGGTCGAGATCATGATGGTCGGCGGCGAGGAGGTGCCGGTCGAGGACGCGCGCGCCTGGCAGCGGGTGACCCGCGGCAGGTGCGCCCTGTTCAACCACTACGGCCCCACCGAGGCCACCGTCTGCGCCACCGTCCACCGCGTCGACGGCACCGACGACCTCGGTGACCTGGGCCGGGTGCCGATCGGCACGCCGCTGCCGCACGTGCGCGCCCGCGTCCTGGACCGTTCGGGCCACGCGGTGCCGGCGGGCGGCGTGGGCGAGCTGCACCTGGGCGGGGCCGGCCTCGCCGACGGGTACGCCGGCGAACCGGCGCTGACCGCGGCGGCCTTCGTCCCCGACCCCGACGGGCCCCCGGGCGCGCGCCTGTACCGGACGGGCGACCTGGCCCGGGTACGGCCGGGCGGCTCGGTCGAGTTCCTGGGCCGGCGCGACCGCCAGGTGAAGATCCGGGGCCACCGGATCGAGCCGGCCGAGGTCGAGCACGCCGTCAGGGCGCACCCGGCCGTCACCGACTGCGCCGTCGTCGTCTCCGGCGACCACCTCGTCGCCTACGCCGCGACGGACCTGACACCGGCCGCGCTCCGCGCCTTCCTGCGTGAACGGCTGCCCGGATACCTGGTGCCGTCCGCGTTCGTGCCGGTCGCCGCCATCCCGCGCACCGCCCACGGCAAGGTCGACCAGGCGGCGCTGCCGCCCCTGCCGGGACCCGAGGGCGAGTCGCCCGCGACCGCCACCGAGGCGGCGCTCGCCGCGGTGTGGCGGCGGGTCATCGGCGTGCCCGACGTGCGCAGATCGGACAACTTCTTCGAGGTGGGCGGGCACTCGCTGCTCGCCGGCCGGGTGGTGGCCGAGATCAGGCGGGAGCTCGGCGCGGACGTGCCCCTGCGCGCGATCCTGGAGACGGCCGACCTGGCCGAGCTCGCCGCCGCCGTGGACCACGGCGGCGCCGAGCCGGAGCACCTGGACCTCGCCTCGCTCGCCGTCCTGCCGTCCGACCTCACCGTACGGCCGAGACCCGCGCGCCCGGCCCGGCGCACCCGGGCCATCCTGCTGACCGGCGCCACCGGCTTCCTCGGCGCCCACCTGGTCGGCGAACTGCTGGCCCGCACCGACGCCGAGATCATCTGCCTGGTTCGCGCCTCCGGCGAACGCCAGGCGGAGGAGCGGGTGCTGGGCAACCTGCGCGCGTACGGGCTCGACGCCCCGCCGGGCAGGGTGCGCGGGCTGCCCGGCGACCTGACCGCGGCCCGGTTCGGCCTGGACCGGGAGCGGTTCGCCGAGCTGGCCGGCGCCGTGGACGTGATCTGCCACAACGGCGGGCAGGTCAACTTCTACGAGAGCCTGCACCGCATGCTGCCGGTCAACGTCGGCGGCACCGTCGAAGCGCTGCGGGCGGCCGGGCTCGGCGGCGCCCGGCTGCACTTCGTCTCCACCCTCGGCGTCTTCCTCGGCTCGGCCCACCGGGGCCGGGTGGTGACCGAGACGACCGCCCCCGACGACCCGGCCGGCCTGGAGACGGGCTACGACCAGAGCAAGTGGGTGGCCGACCGGCTGACGCGCCTGGCCCGCGACGAGGGGATGGCGGTCGTGGTGCACCGGC
Source organism: Nonomuraea corallina (assembly GCF_027620315.1). Lineage (GTDB taxonomy): Bacteria > Actinomycetota > Actinomycetes > Streptosporangiales > Streptosporangiaceae > Nonomuraea > Nonomuraea corallina. The sequence continues at coordinate 28,341 of NZ_JAPNNL010000042.1, forward strand.
CGGCGCGCGTCAGCGGGCACAGCGAGACCGGCGCGGGCAACCCCGACGACTACTTCGCCCGCCTGCTGGCCACGTGCGTCCGCCTGAACATGGTGCCCGACCTGCCGCTGGAGGAGGACCTGGCGCCCGTGGACCACGTCGCGGCGGGCATCGCCCACCTGATCGCCGATCCGGACACGGCCGGCGACTTCCACTACTTCAACGGCGCGACGATCTCCTACCGGGAGATCGCCGAGGCGCTCGGCGCGGACCTCGTACCGTGGGACACCTGGCGGGCGCACGCCGCCGGCCTGGGCGCGGACAACCCGATGGCGCCGTTCGCCTCCGTGCTGGACGTGCCGGCCCCGCAGCCCCGGCGGCCCGTCTTCGACTGCGGCCGCACCGAGCGGGCCCTGGCCCGCGCCGGGCTCGTCTGCCCGCCCGCCGACGGCGCCCTCATCAGGCGTTACGCCGGCCGCCTGGCCGAGGTGGTGCACGCGTGAACGTCATCAGGTTCGCCCTCATCTGGACGGCCTCGCTGCTGTCGTCGGTCGGCTCCAGCCTCACCACGTTCGTGCTCGGCGTCTGGGTGTACCAGACCACCGAGTCGCCGACGCAGTTCGCGCTGGTCGTGCTCAGCGGGATGCTCCCCGGCATCCTCATCGGGCCGTTCGCCGGGGTGGTCGTCGACCGGTTCGACCGGCGCACGGTGATGATCGTCACCGACTGCCTGGCGGCGCTGTCGACGGCCGCCCTGGCCGTGCTGATCTGGACGGGGTCGCTGGCCGTGTGGCACGTCGCGCTGGCGGGAGCAGTCAGCGGCGCCTGCGGCGTCTTCCACCTCACCGCCTACCAGGCCATGACCCCGCTGCTGATCCCCGAACGGCACCTGGGCCGCGCCAACGGGCTCATGCACCTGTCCACCGGCGTCCAGATCGCCGCGCCCGTCCTCGGGGCCACGCTCCTGGCCACGGTCGGGACGGCGGGGGTGGTGGCCATCGACCTCGGCACGTTCGGCGTCGCGATGATGGCGCTGCTGCTGATCCGGCTGCCCGCGGCGGTGCTGCGGCCCAACGCCGCCGTCACCGAGCGGCCCGCCGTGCTGGAGGACCTCGGCGCCGGCTGGCGCCACCTGCGCGCCCGGGCCGGGCTGACGGCGCTGGTGGCGGCGCTGACCGGGTTCAACTTCACCTTCGCCGTCGCCGGGGTGCTGGTGCAGCCGCTGATCCTGTCCTTCGCCGGCCCCGGGGTCCTGGGCGTGCTGATGTTCGCCGGAGGCGCGGGCATGCTCGCCGGCGGTCTGCTCATGGGCGCCTGGGGCGGGCCGCGCCGGAAGATCACCGGCATGACGGCCTTCATGGCGCTCGGCGGGGTCTTCCTCGTGCTGCACACCCTGAGCCCTTCCCCGCTCCTGGTGGGGCTGGCCGCCGCCGGGTTCCTCTTCACCCTGCCCGTGGTGAACGGGTGCGCGCACGCCGTCCTGCAGAGCCGCGTCGAACCGGCCCTGCTGGGGCGGGCCATGGGCACCGCGCACACGCTCGGCTCGGCCGCCGTCCCGATCGGCTACCTGCTGGCAGCGCCCCTGGCGGAGCACCTGCTGAACCCGGCGCTGCTGCCCGGCGGCGCGCTGGCGGACAGCGCGGGCCTGATCGTGGGCGTGGGGGAGGGCCGCGGGATCGCCCTGGTGCTGTTCCTCGACGGCCTGCTCCTGCTGGGCCTGGCCGCCGTGCTGGCCGCGCTGCCCGCCCTGCGCCGGCTGGACCACGCCCGCCCCGTCCCGGTCCCCGTCACCTGAGAGGAACCTCATGCCGGTCGACCTGCCACCCGACGAGGTGGCCGCCTTCCGCCGGGGCGAGGCCCCGGCGCCGATGCTCGACCTGCTCGGCCTGATGGCCTGCCACGCCGTCGGGGCCGCGCGCTCGCTCGGCGTGTTCGACGCGCTCGCGGCGGGGCCGCTGACGCCGCGGGAGCTGGCCGCGGCGGCCGGCGCCGACCCGGCCGCGCTGGAGCACCTGCTCGGCGTCCTGCGCACCACCGGGTACGTGCGGCGCGACGACGGACGGTACGCCAACACGCCCGCGAGCACGGCGTGGCTCTGCTCGGACTCGCCCACCGACTACGGCCGGATCCTCGGCCTGTGGCAGGCCATCGTCGAGGAGCGGTGGGCCGGGCTCGCCGGCGCGGTGCGCTCCGGGACCCCGGCGGGCGGCTTCTACGACTGGCTCGCCGGCCGCCCGCACCTCTCCGCGGCCTTCCACGACCTGCAGCGCGGGCTCGCCGAGTGGCTGGCGGAGGAGGTCGTCTCGCTGGCGCCGCTGCCGGAGGGCAGCACGAGCCTGCTCGACCTGGGCGGCGCGCACGGGCTGTACGCCGGGGCGTTCTGCCGCGCCCACCCCGGGCTGACGGCCACGGTCGTCGACGCCGCCGTCGCCGAACGCTCCGAAGGGCCGTTGACCTGGCGCGTCGGCGACCTGCTCACCTGTGACCTGCCGGGCGGGCAGGACGTGACCGTGCTGTTCAACGTGCTGCACGGCTTCGCGGCGACCGACGCCGCCGCGCTCGTCGCCAAGGCGGCGGCCACGCTGCGGCCCGGCGGGCTGCTGGTCGTCATGGAGAGCGTGGCCGAGCCCGGGAGCGGCGCCGCAGACCGGGCCTTCGGCGCGGCGTTCGCGCTCAACCTGTGGCACACGCAGGGCGGCGCGCTGCATTCGGCCGAGACGATCCGGGGCTGGCTGGAGGAGGCCGGCTGCGCCACCGGCCCGTGGCAGGTGCTGACCCGCTCGCCGTCGCACGCCCTCGTGACGGCGACGGCTCCGAGCCCGGCGCCGCTGCCGGAGCGGTCCGCCGCCGGGCGGTGAAGGAGGGGCATCCCCCTGCCGTCCGCCCGTGCGCACCGGCGGTCAGGACCGGTCGGGGAAGGCGGGGCGGACGAGCGGCCCGCCTGCCCGTGCGCGCGGGCGTCACGGGCAGGCGGGAGGGGGATGCCCCCGATCGGGGTTCCTACCGGTAGGTGATGTCGGACGGGGAGTAGAGGCAGTTCACGCCGTCGGCGCCCTCGCCGATCTTCGTGGGCTCGCTGCCCTTGGGCACGCCGCGGTACTTCTCGCAGATGACGGCGCTGCCGTAGACGGTGATCCGGCTGAACCGGGCGGTGTCACCCCAGTTGGTGTTGATGCCGGCCAGCACCTTGGTGGAACGGGCGGTGACGCCGTCCATCACCACGTGCCGCTGGTAGGAGGTCGAGCAGTTGCCGCAGGCCCGGTAGAGCTTGCCGGCGCTGTGCACCTGGAAGTCACGGATGGTCAGGGTGCCGGCGCCGTTGTGCTGGAACACCTTGTCCGAGGCTGACTTGGCGCCGCCGCCGTCCACCAGGTAGCGGGCCGAGGAGCTGGAGCTGCGGAAGGTGGCGGCGTCCTCGCCGACGTCGTTCCACCACACGTTCTTGATCGTGCACGAGCCCTCGCAGTGGATGCCGTCGCCGGCCGGGGCGTCGATGATGACGTTCTGGATGGTGCCGCCGTTGGCCACCACGAACATCGGGTCCTGGCTCTCGCCCTGGCCGCCGTCGCCGATGCCGTAGTAGCGCTTCATGCCGCCGTCGAAGAACGTGCCGACGTTACGGGTCACGGTCTGGTGGACGCTGCCGGTGTCGGACGGCCACGGGCCGCTCCCGTCGCCGCCGCCGCTGGTCGGCGTGACGGTCGGGGTGGCGGTCGGCGTGACGGTCGGGGTGGGGTCCGGGTCGCCGCCTCCGTTCGCGGGCCGCAGCGTCCACTGCTTGGTGGCCACCGAGTCGCAGGAGTTCTGCTGGAGCAGGGCGCCGGAGGAGGTGGAGTTGTCCTTGACGTTGAGGCACTTGCCGCCGTTGGCGTTGACGATCCGGTAGTTGCTCCCCGAGGCGGTGAACTGCCAGGTCTGCGAGGCGGCGGAGGTGCACGACTCCTGCTGCACCGCCTTGCCGGCGCTGGTGGAGGCGTCGCGGACGCCGAGGCACTTGCCGCTGTGCGCGGCCTTGAGCTGCCCGCCGCTGAGCGCGAACACCTGCCCGGCGGTGCCGGCGCAGGCGGTCTGGACGAGCTGGACGCCGTCGCCGGTGCTCGCGCCGGGCACCGTGGCGCACAGCCCGCTGCCCGCGTTGACCAGCGTGTAGCTGCCGTTGGCCGGGGCCGCCGAGGCGGTCCCCGTCAGCACGGCCACCAGCCCGCCGCTGGTCACGAGCGCGGCGGCCAGTGAGAGCGCCAATCTTCTTCTTCTGCGCACGGTGAACTCCACTTCGGTGTACGGGGGATGCCCCGATGAGGGAGAGGCGTCAGTGGCGGCGTCGCGGAGAGTCTAGGTAAGCGCTTTCCCGACGACGTTCGCAGTGAAGCACAGCGCGCCGCCGCCCGGGAAGGCCCAGGCGGGGGGCCGCCCCGCCCGCCCGCTCTTCCCGCTGGTCAGGGGTCGCGGAGGCGGGCGTGAGGGGGTGGCGGGTGATGAAAGTTTCATCAAAGGGCTACAAGCGGTTGCTGGAATCCTGCGGGCGAAGCTCCTGGCAGCACTCATCCCGCACGGGCGGGCGGCGACGGCCTGGCCAGGTGACGACAATCGTTTGCATCGACGGCAGGGCGGGGCCGCGGGCGGCGGCCCCGGTCAGCCGGGGGTGTTCAGCATGGGCACCAGGAAGCGCCGCGCCACGGCGGCGAGCTGCTCGTCGTCGTCGAGGTCGACGAGCCGGCTGGGGGTCGACAGGAAGGAGGCGGAGATCCGTACCATCAGCTCGGCCACCAGGTCGGCGTCGAGGTCGGCGGCGACGTTGCCCGCGCGCTGCTCGCGGCGGAGCTGACCGGCGACGAACTGGCGGACGATCGCGAGGGTGCGGCCGCCATCGGTGATCATGGACGGGATGAGCAGGTCGGGCTCGGCGGCGATCAGGCCGCCGATCAGCGGGTTGTCCCGGATGGTGCGCAGCGAGCTGACGAAGCCCAGGACCACGCGGTCGGCGGCGGTGCCGGCCTGCTCGATGTCGATGAGGAACTGGTCGAAGTAGCGGCGGAACTCCCGCCGTACGACGTGCTCCACCAGCGCGTCCTTGGTGGCGAACCGCCGGTAGACGGTGATCCGCGAGACCTTGGCCCGCCGGGCGACGTCCTCCATGGTGGAGCGCCGGATGCCCGTCCGGCTGAACTGCTCGTACGCCGCGTCGAGAATGCGCGCCCGGGTCTCGTCCAGGTCGCCGACCTGTTCGACGGCGTCAAGGTAGGCGCGCTCCAGCAGGGACTCCGAGTCTGACGGCGTCGACGGCGACATGAGGGACGGCGACATGAGCACGGCCAGCGCTGATTCCACGACCACCTCCCACATCGATTATGCCTATTGTGATGGTCCTCACAGTGTGCTGTCATGATGCTGATACGCAGATCTGACATCTGTTTCATCGTATCAGGTACCTGCTCTCGGATCTCTCGAAGCGGCTCCCCGACCAGGAGGAGGAACGACAGCATGGACAAGCCCACCAGACGCAACCTGCTGAAGGCAGGCGGCGCGCTCGGCGCGCTCGGCGCGCTGAGCGCCGCGACCCCGGCGTACGCGTGGACCTGGTCGCCCAAGGGCTCGGTGGCGGGCACGGGCGTCGGCGCCGACCCGCGATGGGTGTGGGACGCGGAAGCGGACCCGCTGGTCGCCTCGCTGCTCGACCGCGGCGACGTGCCGATGGTCAACCAGCTCTTACGGAACTGGACCAAGAACGGCCAGCCGCTGCCCACCGGGCTCCCGGCGGACCTGCGGGCGTTCATGGAGAGCGCCCGGCAGCTTCCGGCGTGGACCGACCACGGCAAGCTCGCGACCTCGTTCAGGTTCACCGAGAAGCGGGGACTCTACCTCGGCGTCCTGTACGGGATGGCCAGCGGCATGATGAGCACGGTCATCCCCAGGGAGGCCCGCGCCGTCTACTACTCGCAGGGTGGCGCGGACATGAAGGACCGCATCACCAAGACCGCCAAGCTCGGTTACGACATCATGACGCGCAACGCCTTCGATCCCGACGGCGAGATGATCGTGACCTGCGTGAAGACCCGGCTGGTGCACGCCGCGGTGCGGCACCTGCTGCCGCAGTCCCCGCACTGGCCCCCGGTCGCCGACGAGGAGATCCCGATCAGCCAGGCGGACATGATGGTCACCTGGCACAGCCTGGGCACGACCGTCATGCAGAAGATGGTCGACTGGCGGGTGCCGATCCCCTCCTCGGAGTCCACGGCCTTCCTGCACTCGTGGCAGGTGACCGCGCACATGCTCGGCATCAGGGACGAGTACATCCCCGCGTCGTGGGCGCAGGCGAACTCCCAGGCGGAGCAGGTTCTGACCCCGATCCTGGCGCCGACCCCCGAGGGCATCAAGCTGGCCGACATCCTGCTCAACCTCGGCGCCTCGGTCGACGGCGCCATCCTGTCCAAGCCGATCCTCGGCGCCTTCACCCGCTACGTGCTCGGCGACCAGATCGCCGGCTGGCTGAAGATCCCGAGGGAGCCCGTCTGGGACTCGCTGCTCCGGGTGTCCTGGCGGCCGTTCATCGCCATCCGCGAAGGTCTGCTCAACCTCCCGCTGGCGCCGGAGACGTACTGGCTCTTCGACGAGTTCCTGCGCAAGGCGACCCTGCTCTTCCTGTCCGAAGCGAAGCCGATCAGGATCGAGATCCCGGAGACCAACCGGCCGTCCTGATCGACCACGTCCATCCGCCGCACGGAGAGGAGTACGGGCGAATGACGGAACTGAGCAGGCGCAAAATCCTGATCTCGGGCGGAGCGCTGGGAGCGCTCGGCGCGCTCGGGATCACCGCTCCAGCGCAGGCGCGGGTCCAGGACTGGCCCTGGTCGCCCCGCGACTCGGTCGCGGGCTCCGGTACCGGCGCCGACCCGCGGTGGGTATGGGACGAGGAGGCCGACCCGCTGGTCGCCTCCCTGATCGAGCGCGGCGACGTGCCCGAGGTCAACCGCCTGCTGTGGGACTGGAACCGCAACGACCAGCCGCTGCCCGAGGGCCTGCCGGCCGACCTGCGCGACTTCATGGAGCGCGCCCGTCAGCTGCCGTCGTGGGCGGACCGGGGCAAGCTGGAGACCGCGGCCACGTTCAACAAGTCCAGAGGGCTGTACCTCAACCTGCTCAACGGCGTGGGCGGCGGCATGCTGAGCACCGCCATCCCCAAGGAGGCGCGGGCGGTCTACTACTCCAAGGGCGGCGCGGACATGGAGGACCGCGTCGCCAAGACCAGCATCCTGGGGTTCGCCATCGGCGCGCTGAACGCCTACCGGCCGGACGGCTCGTGCGTGGTCGAGGCGGTGAAGACCCGGCTGGTGCACGCCGCCGTACGGCACCTGCTGCAGCAGGTGCCCCACTGGCCGTACGGCATCCCGATCAGCCAGGAGGACATGCTGGTCACCTGGCACACCCTGCCGACCTTCGCCATGCGCAAGATGCTCGAATGGAAGGTCCCGATCAGCGCCGCCGACTCCGCCGCGTACCTGCACGTGTGGCAGGTGACCGCGCACCTGCTCGGCATCAAGGACGAGTACATCCCCGCCACCTGGGAGGCCGCCAACGCGCAGTCGGACCTGGTGCTGCCGCGCAACATGGGGCCGACGCCCGAGGGCGTGGCGCTGACCGACATCCTGCTGGACCAGCTCGCCGAGCAGACCAGCCCGGCCAGCGTCAGCCGGCCCCTCTGCAACGCGCTCGCCAGGTATCTGGTCGGCGACCAGGTGGCCGACTGGAACGGGATCCCGCGCGAGCCGGTGTGGGACCCGCTGATCCGCTCCGCGTGGCCCGCGCTGGTCAGGTTCCGTGAGGGGCTCATCCCGCTGCCGCTGGTGCCCCAGATCGCCTGGGTCATCGACGAGGCGATCCGGCGGTACATCATGTGGTTCCTCACCAAGGGCGAGGAAACCAAGATCGAAATTCCGACCACCAACCGCCCGAGCTGAGGAAGACGATGACGGGTTCCACCGGCGAGGCGCCGGACAGAGGCATCGGCCGGCGGCGGTTCCTCGGGTACGTGCTCGCGGCCCCCACCCTGGTGGCCGCGGCCGAACTCGCCCCGGCGCCGGCCGCCGCCGCCCCGCTGCCCTCGGCGGAGCTGACCGAGCTGCTCGACCTCAACGACCTGATGACGGCGGCGGCGCTGCCGACCGCGAACCTCATCGCGGTCGAGGTCCGGCAGGACGGCACGGTCGCGTTCGCGCTGCCCCGGGCCGAGGTCGGCCAGGGCATCACCACCTCGACGGCCATGCTGATCGCCGAGGAGCTGTCCGTGCCGCTGGACCGGGTGCGCGTCACGCTGGCCGACGCCCGGCCCGAGCTGGTGTTCAACCAGCTCACCGGCGGCTCGAACACCACCATCGCCACCTACGGCCCGATCCGGGTCGCCGCGGCCATCGCCAGGCAGCGCCTGCTGACGACCGCGGCGGCCGAGCTCCGCACCGACGTCGCCGCCCTGACGATCGAGAACGGGACGGTCAGGGACCGCTCCGGCCGGAGCCTCGACATCGGCGCGCTCGCGGTGAAGGCCGCGAGCGCGCGGACCGAGCGGGTCTCGGTGGAGCTCGCGCCCCGGTCGGCCTTCACCGTCATCGGCAGGCCGCACAGCCGGATCGACGCCCTGGACGCGGTGACCGGGCGCAAGAAGTTCACCATGGACCTCGACGTGCCGGACGCCAAGCCGACGATGGTGTGCCGCCCGCCGACCATCAACGGCACGGTCCGGTCGGTGGCCAACCTCGCCGAGGTCCGCGCCATGCCCGGCGTCACCAACGTGGTGACGATCGCCACCGGGGTCGCGGTCCGCGCCGAGACCTTCGGCCAGTGCGTCGACGCCGTGCGCGCGCTGCGGGTCACCTGGGGGCCGGGCACCGCGCAGGGCAAGTCCGACGCGAGCGTGCTGCGGGAGCTGGCGGCGGCGGAGCTGCCGATGGGGCTCAGGCCGCCGACCCCGGTGGTCGAAGGCGCGTTCACCTTCCACTTCCGCAGCAACAGCGCGCTCGAACCCAACTGCGCGATCGCCGACGTGCGGGCCGACCGCGCCGAGATCTGGTCGTCGCTCAAATCGCCGATCGTCGCCCAGCAGGCCATCGCCGCCAAGCTCAGGCTGCCGGTGAGCAAGGTCACCGTGCACGTCACCGAGGGCGGCGGCTCCTTCGGGCGCAAGCTGTTCTTCGACGCCGCGCTGGAGGCGGCCGAGGTCTCCCAGAAGATCGGCAAGCCGGTCAAGCTCATGTGGCACCGCGCCGACGACTCCCGCCAGGGCCGCACCCACCCGATGGCCACCTCGCGGGTGCGCGTGTCGTACCTCGGCGACACCGTGCTGAGCTACAAGCAGCGGCACACGAGCGTGTCCACGGACCTCGGCCACGGGCTCGGCGAGATCATCACCGCCCTGGCGGCGCGACTCCCGGTGGGCGACATGGGGTTCGCGCAGACGTTCTTCCATCTCAGCCAGACGATGTCCTACCGGTTCGGGGTCAGCAGCCAGCTGCTCAACGAGACCGACAAGGACTTCAACACCGGCAGCATGCGCAACGTCTACTCGCCGGACGTCACCTGCGCCCGCGAGCTCATCGTCGACCAGCTCGCCGGGCGGATGGGCAAGGACCCCTACCGGTTCCGGCGCGACTTCCTGCGGGACGACCGCTCCCGCGCGGTGCTGCAGAAGGTGGCCGAGGCCGGCGGCTGGGGCCGGTCGATGGCCGCGGGCACGGCCCAGGGCATCGCCTTCCACGCCGAGTACAAGTCCGTCAGCGCCGCGCTGGTGGAGATCGACTGCCGGCCCGCGACCGTCAACCGGCCCATCCGCGACGGCGTGACCGGCCCGCGCGTGACCAGGGTGGTGTTCGCCGTGGACGTCGGCCTCGCCGTGAACCCGCGGGGCCTGGAGGCGCAGATGATGGGCGGGATCATGGACGGCATCGCGCTGGCCCTGACCTCCAGCCTGCACCTGCGCGACGGCTACTTCCTGGAGGCGAGCTGGGACAACTACTTCTACACCCGCCAGTGGAACACCCCGCCCGACCTGCAGGTCATCGTCATGCCGAGCACGTCGGACGAGCCCGGCGGCGCGGGCGAGCTGGCCGTCGCCGCGTCGATGGCCGCGGTCGCCTGCGCGTACGGCCGCGCGACCGGGACGATGCCGACCAGCTTCCCGATCAACCACGGGACGCTCTCCTTCACCCCCAAGCCCACCGTCCCGCCGATCCCCCCGTCGCCTGCCGACGGCCTCGACCACGCCCGCTGACACCCCGCCGCGCCCAGCCCCGCGCCCAGCCCCGCGCCCAGCAAGGAGATCCGAGTGCCCGAGCACACGTTCCGCGTCAACGGCGAGCAAGTGACCGTCAACGTCCCCGGCGACGTGCGCCTGCTGTGGGTCCTGCGCGACCTGCTCGGCATCACCGGGCCGAAGTACGGCTGCGGCATCAACGTCTGCAAGGCCTGCACCAGCCACCTGAACGGCAAGGCGGTCAACCCGTGCGCCATCCCCGTCGAGGCTCTTGAGCCGACCGACGAGGTGACGACCATCGAAGGGCTGGCGGCCACGGTCGGCGAGGACCTGCACCCGATGCAGCGGGCCTGGCTGGAGTACGACGTCGCCCAGTGCGGCTACTGCCAGCCCGGCCAGATCATGGCCGCGGTGGCGCTGGTCCGCCGGGTCGCCGCCGAGGGCCGCGCGATCACGGAGGAGGATCTCGACGGCCTGCGCAACATCTGCCGGTGCGGCACCTACGTCCGCATCCGCGAGGCCATCAGAGCCGGCGCCGAGGACATGTGAGGCCGTGCCCCCCGGCGGGGGCACGGCGTCCTCGTGGGCTATTTTCATGTAAACCTAGTAGGGAATATTGACTTTCCCCTGACCGGGACCTAACGTCGAAGGCATGAGGCAGGGTCTCCTCCTGACCAGGCGCTCCCACGTGGACTTCTGCCACGTCGCCAGCGCGCAGTGTCGTTGATCACGCATCCGTAGCCGACCTTCCGTGCTCACGGCGCGGCCGAAGCCGCCCGCGCCCTCCGTCGACGACGTCTCTTCAGCCGCGCCCCCGGGCTCCCCGCCGGGGCGCCGCGCGAGCATGCCTTTCTCCCGTGAGGAGCTCCTGTGACCGTTTCACCCGTGGCCGCTTCACCCATGACCGTTTCACCCGTGACCGCCGGGCAGGCCGTGGATGCCGGCCGGTTCAGGCGGGCGCTGGCCGTGCACGCCAGCGGCGTCGTGGTCATCACCGCCCAGAACGACGGCGTCCCCGTCGGGCTCACCGCCACCTCCTTCTCCTCCGTCAGCCTCGAACCGCCCCTGGTCTCCTTCTACGTGGACCGTTCCTCCACCACCTGGCCCCGGCTCGGCGCCGCCGACCACTTCGCGGTCAACATCCTGGCCAGCGACCAGGCCGACCTGGCGGCCCGGTTCGCCCGCAAGAGCGCCGACCGCTTCGCCGAGCCCACCCGCTGGCGGCCGGGCCCGCTGGGCGCGCCGCTGCTGCAGGGCGTCTCCGCGCACCTGATCTGCCTGCCCTACGAACGCGCCGAGGTCGGGGACCACGTGCTGGTCGTCGGCCTGGTCACCGAGGCCGACGTGCACCGCTCCGGCCGCCCGCTCCTCTACCACCAGGGCCGCTTCGGCCGCTTCCTGGCCCACCCCGACGCCTGAACCCCTGGAGAACTCCTGTGCCCACACCCACCAGGACGCGGGCCTACGCGAGCCCCGTCGACCACGTCGCCTACGGCCACTACGGCCCGGGCCGCCTGCACCTGTCACCCCAGTGGAACCGCCCGCTCTACCCGTTCCAGGGCCGGATCAGCGCCGACGGCTCCACCGGCTTCCGCGCCGAGCCCGGCCGCTACCACCTCTACGTCTCCTGGGTCTGCCCGTACGCCCACCGCGCCGCGATCGTCCGCAAGCTCAAGGGCCTGGAGGGGGTGATCTCGCTGTCGTACGTGGACGACGAGCGCGACGGGCGCGGCTGGGCGTTCCGTGAGCGCCGCGGCGCCGACCCGGTCAACGGCTTCACCCTGCTGGAGGAGGCGTACGAGGCCACCGAGAAGGGCTACGGCGGCCACATCTCGGTCCCGGTGCTCTGGGACCGGCGCACCGGCGCGATCGTCAGCAACCACTTCCCCGAGCTCACGATCGACCTGGCCACCCAGTTCGAGCAGTGGGCGCGGAGCGACGCCGACCTCTACCCGGACGCGCTCCGCCCGGAGATCAACAAGCTCAACGCCTGGATCTACCACGACGTCAACACCGGCGTCACCCGGGCCGTCCACGCCGCCACCGAGGCCGACAGGGAACGGGAACGGCGGGTGGTCGTCGCGGCGCTGGAACGGCTGGACGCCCTGCTGTCGGACCGGCGCTTCCTGACCGGCGACACGGTCACCGAGGCCGACGTGCGGCTGTGGGTGACGCTGGCCAGGTTCGACCGCGAGCACAACCGCGGCCACCTGATCAGCGAACGGGACCTGGCCGGCTTCGAGCACCTCTGGGCCTACGCCCGCGACCTGTACCGGCGCCCGGCCTTCCGGGAGACGACCGAGGGCCTGCCCGCGGTCTGGGACGAGCCGCACGGGCGGGACCGATGAGCCGCAAACGGGTTCACCTCGCGGCCCACTTCCCCGGCGTGAACAACACCACCGTCTGGACCGACCCCCGCTCCGGCAGCCAGATCGACTTCGCCTCGTTCGTCCACCTCGCCAAGACGGCCGAGCGCGGCAAGCTCGACTTCTTCTTCCTGGCCGAGGGCTTACGGCTGCGCGAGATCAAGGGCCGCGTCCACGACCTGGACGTGGTGGGCCGGCCCGAGTCGCTCACCGTGCTCAGCGCCCTGGCCGCGGTCACCGACCGGCTCGGCCTGGCCGCGACCGTGAACACCACCTTCAACGAGCCGTACGAGCTGGCCCGGCGCCTGTCCACGCTGGACCACCTGAGCGGCGGCCGGGCCGGGTGGAACGTGGTGACCACGTCCGACGCCTTCACCGGCGCGAACTTCCGCCGCGGCGGCTACCTCGACCGGGCCGACCGGTACGAGCGCGCGGCCGAGTTCGTGCGGCTGTCGCGGAAGCTGTGGGACTCCTGGCGGCCGGACGCGGTCGCCGCCGACCCCACGACCGGCACGTTCGTCCGGCCCGGAGCCGTCGGCCACGTCGAGCACCGGGGCGCGCACTTCTCCGTCGAGGGCCGGTTCACGCTGCCGCGCGGCCCGCAGGGCCATCCGGTGGTCATCCAGGCGGGGGAGTCCGACGAGGGCCGCGAGTTCGCCGCCGCCCACGCCGACGTGATCTTCAGCCCGCACGGCGGGCTGGAGGAGGGCAAGCGGTTCTACGCCGACGTCAAGCGCCGCCTGGCCCGGTACGGCCGCGCGCCGCACCAGCTCAAGATCATGCCGGCGGCCACGTTCGCGCTGGGCGACACCGCCGAGGAGGCCGCGGAGAACGCCGCCGTCATCCGCCGCCGGCAGGTCGGGCCGCAGACCGCGATCGCCTTCCTGGAGCAGGTCTGGGGCCGCGACCTTTCCGGCCTCGACCCGGAGGGCCCGCTGCCCGACATCGAGCCGGACCTGTCGGAGGGCGTCTCCCAGGGCCGGGTGCCGATCAAGGACAGGGCCGCCGTCGCCGCCAAGTGGCGGGCGCTGGCCGAGGAGAAGGGCCTGTCGATCCGGGAGCTGGTCATCGAGGTGACCGGGCGGCAGACGTTCGTCGGCACCCCCGAGGGCGTGGCCCGGCAGATCGACGCGTACGTGCAGGCCGACGCCGCCGACGGGTTCGTCCTCGTGCCGCACCTGACGCCCGGCGGGCTGGACGAGTTCGTCGACCGCGTGGTGCCCCTGCTGCAGGAGCGCCGCGTCTTCCGCGCCGACTACACCGGCGCCACCCTCCGCGACCACCTGGAGCTCACATGACGGTGCACCTCGCCGTGGCGCTGGACGGCGCCGGCTGGCACCCCGCCGCCTGGCGCGAGACCGGCCCGGACGTCTTCTCGGCCCGCCACTGGGCGGGACTCGTGACCGAGGCCGAGCGGGGGCTGCTCGACTTCGTCACCATCGAGGACGCGCTCGGCCTGCAGTCCACCCTGCCCGACGGCCCGGACGAGCGGACCGACCAGGTGCGGGGCCGGTTCGACGCGGTGCTGCTCGCCGCCCGGCTGGCGCCGCTCACCAGCCGGATCGGCCTGGTGCCGACCGCCACCACCACGCACACCGAGCCGTTCCACGTGGCCATCGGCATCGCCACGCTCGACCACGTCAGCGGCGGGCGGGCCGGCTGGCGGGCGCAGATCTCCGCGCGGGCCGCCGAGGCGCGGCACTTCGGCCGCCGGCGGTTCCCGCCGATCGACCCGCACGCCCCCGATCCGTCCGCCGAGCCGCACGTGCGCGACCTGTTCGCCGAGGCCGCCGACGCGGTCGAGGTCGCCCGGCGGCTCTGGGACAGCTGGGAGGACGACGCCGAGATCCGCGACGTGGCCACCGGCAGGTTCGTCGACCGGGACAAGCTGCACTACGCCGACTTCGCCGGGCGGTTCTTCTCGGTCAAGGGGCCGTCGATCACGCCCCGGCCGCCGCAGGGGCAGCCGGTGGTGACCGCGCTCGCGCACGCGCGGCTGCCGTACGAGTTCGCGGCCGGGAGCGCCGACGTCGTGTACGTCACCCCGCACTCCGACGAGCAGGCCCGCGCCGTCGTCGAGGAGATCCGGGCGCTGTCGGGAGACCTCAAGATCTTCGCCGACCTGCTCGTCTTCCTCGGCCCGGACGCGGCGCGGCGCAAGGCGCGGCTCGACGAGCTCGACGGGGCCGAGCTCGCCTCCGACGCCGCGATCTTCACCGGGACCGTGCGCGAGCTGGCCGACGTGCTGCTGGAGTGGCGCAGGGCAGGCATCCAGGGGTTCCGGCTGCGGCCCGGCGCGCTGCCGCACGACCTGGAGCAGATCACCCGCGGCCTGACGGCCGAGCTGCGCGGACGCGGCGCCTTCCGACACGCGTACGAGGCCGCCACCCTGCGGGGGCTGCTCGGCCTGCCGCGCCCGGCCAGCCGCTACGCGGAGGTGTCATGAAATTTCTGGCTATCACGTTGATCGTCCATAACGATGACCGGTCGCCCACCGAGCGCTTCCGCGAGGTCGTCGAGAACGCGGTGCTGGCCGAGGAGCTCGGCTTCGACGGGTTCGGCGTGGGGGAGCGGCACGAGCGGCCGTTCATCTCCTCCTCGCCGCCGGTGGTGCTCAGCCACATCGCCGCCAGAACCAGCAGGATCCGGCTGTTCACCGCGGTGACCACGCTGAGCCTGCTCGACCCCGTACGCGCCTACGAGGACTACGCGACGCTCGACCACCTGTCGGAGGGCAGGCTGGAGCTCATCATCGGCAAGGGCAACGGCGCGGCCCAGGCCCAGCTGTTCCACGTCACGCCCGAGGACCAGTGGGAACGCAACCGGGAGGCGTACGAGCTGTTCTCCGCCAACGTCACCCACCCCATCGGCCCGTACGCCGAGCTGATCGACCACTACCGGGAACGGTGGGCGCACTACGGGCACGATCCGGCCGGCGCGCTGGTGGGAGCCGGGACCGCGGGCTACTACGCGGCCAGGACCTCCCAGGAGGCTCTCGCCGTCTACCGGCCGATCTTCGACGCCCGGGTCGCGTTCCAGCGCGAGCTCGGCCTGCCGGTGGTCTTCCCCACGCTGGAGGACGCCGTCGAGCGCTCCTCCATCCTCGTCGGCAGCCCGCAGCAGATCGTGGACAAGGTGCTGCGCTACCACAAGCGGTTCGGGCACGAGGTCATGCACCTGCACGCCGACGCCGACGGGCTCACCCCCCGGCAGCACCGCGACGCGCTGGAGCTGTTCCAGGCCGAGATCGCGCCCGTGCTGCGCGCCGAGATCCCCAGCAGGCCGTTCCCCGGAGGTGCCGCGTGACGCTGTCCATCCTCGATCTTGCGCCGGTCGTGTCGGGAGGCACGGTGGGCGACGCCCTGCGCCGCACCCTCGACCTCGCCCGGCGGGCGGAGGAGTTCGGCTACCGCCGCTACTGGCTGGCCGAGCACCACTTCGCGCCCGGCGTGGCCAGTTCGGCCCCGGCCGTGCTGATCGCGCTGGTCGCGGCGGCCACCTCCACGATCCGGGTCGGATCGGGGGCGGTCCAGCTCGGGCACCAGACGCCGCTGTCCGCGGTCGAGCAGTTCGG
The DNA here is from genome assembly GCF_027620315.1 of Nonomuraea corallina. Lineage (GTDB taxonomy): Bacteria > Actinomycetota > Actinomycetes > Streptosporangiales > Streptosporangiaceae > Nonomuraea > Nonomuraea corallina. The sequence continues at coordinate 44,500 of NZ_JAPNNL010000042.1, forward strand.
CCTGATCGACGCGCTCCACCCGGGCCGGATCGACCTCGGCATCGGACGTTCCGGGCAGCGCCGCGCCGAGCTCACCGCAGACCCCACCGCAGACCC
>NZ_JAPNNL010000043.1 GCF_027620315.1 Nonomuraea corallina
ACTGAGGCGGCCGCGCAGGCCGCCCCCGAGACCGGCCCGGCCGCGCAGCCGGGTGCTGAAGGGAGCTGACCATGCTGATCCCGCGCAGGGTCAAGCACCGCAAGCAGCACCGGCCCGACCGCAGCGGAGCCGCCAAGGGCGGCACCAGGGTCGTGTTCGGCGAGTACGGCATTCAGGCGATTGAGCACTCCTACGTGACCAACCGCCAGATCGAGTCGGCCCGTATCGCCATGACCCGTCACATCCGCCGTGGTGGGAAGGTGTGGATCAACATCTACCCCGACCGTCCGCTCACCAAGAAGCCGGCCGAGACCCGCATGGGTTCCGGCAAGGGTTCGCCGGAGTGGTGGATCGCCAACGTCAAGCCCGGACGCGTGATGTTCGAGCTTTCCGGCGTGGCGGAGCCGATCGCGCGTGAGGCACTTCAGCGCGCGATCCACAAGCTGCCCATGAAGTGCAAGATTGTTAAGCGTGAAGTGGGTGAGGCGTGATGGCTAAGGGCCTGACCGCCGGAGAGCTGCGGGTGGAGGACCAGGACACCCTGGTCCAGAAGCTGAAGGAGGCGAAGGAGGAGCTGTTCAACCTCCGCTTCCAGGCGGCGACCGGTCAGTTGGAGAGCCACGGGCGGCTGCGCGCCGTCCGCCGCGAGATCGCCCGTATCTACACCGTGATGCGCGAGCGCGAGCTCGGCATCGTCACGGTCGAGAAGGAGACGAGCGATGGCTGAGACCGAGACCACCGAGACGGCGAACGACCAGCGGAACTTCCGCAAGGTTCGCGAGGGCCTGGTCGTGAGCGACAAGATGGACAAGACCGTCGTCGTCGCCGTCGAGGACCGGGTCAAGCACCGGCTGTACGGCAAGGTCATCCGCCGTACGACCAAGTACAAGGCGCACGACGAGTCCAACGCCTGCGGCGTGGGCGACCGTGTGCTTCTGATGGAGACCCGCCCCCTCTCCGCCACCAAGCGGTGGAGGGTCGTGGAGATCCTCGAGAAGGCCAAGTAGGTTTTCTCGGATATACCGCGCCTCGTGGGGGTCGCACCCCCATGACGGCGTCCAAGGACGCGGGGCCGTCAGGCCTCGCGTCGCCTGCGGTGCGGCCCCAGGAGGCGAGTCCTCCGGGCTTCCCGAGCCTTCGGGCCGGGGAGTCCGGGACAGAGCCTCCTGCGGGTGTGTGGCCGGGGGACCAAGACCATATCGGGTTCCGCCAGGCTCACGAGGAAGCGTGCTTCCGCCGTGAGAACCGGCGCGACTAACAGGAGTCAACGTGATCCAGCAGGAGTCGCGGCTCAAAGTCGCCGACAACACGGGTGCCAAGGAGATTCTCTGCATCCGTGTGCTCGGCGGCTCGGGCCGACGCTACGCCGGTATCGGCGACATCATCGTCGCCACTGTCAAGGACGCCCTGCCCGGCAGCACGGGCGTCAAGAAGGGCGATGTCGTCAAGGCCGTCATCGTCCGCACCGCCAAGGAGCGCCGCCGGCCCGACGGCTCCTACATCCGCTTCGACGAGAACGCCGCCGTCATCATCAAGGACAGCGGTGACCCTCGGGGCACCCGTATCTTCGGCCCGGTCGGCCGTGAGCTGCGCGACAAGAAGTTCATGCGCATCATCTCGCTCGCCCCGGAGGTGCTGTAATGCCGAAGCTGCATGTGAAGAAGGGTGACCTCGTCACCGTCATCGCCGGCAAGGACAAGGGCGCCAAGGGCCGGGTCATCGCCACGCTGCCGCGCGAGGACCGCGTGGTGGTCGAGGGCGTCAACATGATCAAGAAGCACACCAAGGAGACCAACCAGGGTCCGCGTGGCGCCAAGACGGGCGGCGTGCAGACCATGGAGGCTCCCATTCACGTGAGCAACGTGAAGAAGCTCAAGGACGACAGCGCCAAGGACAAGGCCGCCGACAAGCCCGCCGACAAGAAGGCTGACAAGGCCGACGAGACGGGTGAGGACAGCTGATGACTGCTACGACCACTGAGACCGAGCGTCCGACGCCGCGCCTCAAGACGAAGTACCGCGAGGAGATCGCGGCCAAGCTTCGCGAGGAGTTCGGCATCGAGAACGTCATGCAGATCCCCGGCCTGGTGAAGATCAAGGTCAACATGGGTGTCGGCGAGGCGGCCCGCGACTCGAAGCTGATCGAAGGCGCCGTCCGCGACCTGACCGTGATCACCGGCCAGAAGCCGGCCGTCGTCCGGGCCCGCAAGTCCATCGCCCAGTTCAAGCTGCGCGAGGGCATGCCGATCGGCGCGCACGTCACGCTCCGCGGTGACCGCATGTGGGAGTTCCTCGACCGGCTGCTGGCGCTGGCCCTGCCCCGGATCCGGGACTTCCGCGGCCTGTCGCCGAAGCAGTTCGACGGCAACGGCAACTACACGTTCGGCCTGACCGAGCAGGTCATGTTCCACGAGGTCGACCAGGACAAGGTGGACCGGCCGCGGGGCATGGACATCACGATCGTGACCACCGCGAAGAACGACGACCAGGGCCGGGCGCTGCTCAAGCTTCTCGGCTTCCCCTTCAAGGAGGCCTGATCCAATGGCGAAGAAGTCGCTGATCGCCAAGGCGGGGCGCAAGCAGAAGTTCGATGTGCGCGCCTACACCCGCTGCTCGCGCTGCGGGCGCCCGCGCGCCGTCTACAGGAAGTTCGGCCTGTGCCGCGTCTGCTTCCGTGAGATGGCGCACCGGGGCGAGCTGCCTGGCATCACCAAGTCCAGCTGGTAGTTACCCTTGGGGGATGGCGTTCGTCGTCCCCCACCGGGTGATCGCCCGCCGTACATATCTGTAAATGTCAAAAACCCGGGAGCTCTCGCCGAGAGCTCCCATGACCGCGCCGAAGGTCCACCGGCAGAGCAGTGCACTCCACTGACACTCGGCCGACTGGAAACCGCGGCGAGGAAGGCCACTGGCCATGACGATGACCGACCCGATCGCAGACATGCTCACGCGTCTGCGTAATGCGAACTCGGCGTACCACGACAGCGTGTCGATGCCGTACTCGAAGATCAAGGCGCACATCGCCGAGATCCTCCAGCAGGAGGGCTACATCCAGGCCTGGACCGTCGAAGACGCCAAGGTCGGCAAGAACCTCGTGGTGGAGCTCAAGTTCGGGCCGAGCCGTGAGCGTTCGCTGGCGGGCCTGCGCCGGGTTTCCAAGCCCGGTCTGCGGGTCTATGCGAAGAAGGACAACCTGCCTCGAGTCCTGGGCGGACTGGGCGTCGCGATCATCTCGACGTCACACGGTCTCATGACCGACAAGCAGGCCGGCAAGCGTGGTGTGGGCGGGGAAGTCCTCGCCTACGTCTGGTAGAGGGGAGGAACACAGCATGTCACGTATCGGACGGCTGCCCATCCCTGTGCCCAGTGGCGTAGACATCACGATCGACGGCCAGGATGTCCAGGTCAAGGGCCCGAAGGGCACGCTCACTCACAAGATCGCCGAGCCCATCAAGGTGGGTCGCGACGACGACGGCGCCATCGAGGTGACCCGTCCCAGCGACGAGAACAAGGTCCGCGCGCTGCACGGGCTGTCGCGGACGCTGATCGCCAACATGGTGCAGGGCGTCACGCAGGGCTACTCCAAGTCCCTGGAGATCGTCGGTGTCGGTTACCGCGTCCAGGCCAAGGGCCCGACGCAGCTGGAGTTCTCGCTGGGCTTCAGCCACCCGGTCGTCGTGAACGCCCCCGAGGGCGTCACCTTCCGCGTCGAGAAGCCGACCCTGTTCCACGTGGACGGCATCGACAAGCAGAAGGTCGGCGAGGTCGCCGCCAACATCCGCAAGCTGCGCAAGCCCGACCCGTACAAGGGCAAGGGCGTGCGCTACCAGGGCGAACAGATCCGCCGCAAGGTCGGAAAGGCTGGTAAGTAGGCATGGCTCCGAAGACTGCGTTCGGCAAGCACACGGCTGCCCGCACCGTCTCGCGGGCCCGCCGTCACCGCCGCGTCCGCAAGCAGGTCGTCGGTACGGCCCAGCGTCCGCGCCTGGTCGTCAACCGCTCGACCCGCCACATGTTCGTCCAGATCGTGGACGACACGGTCGGCCACACGCTGGTGAGCGCGTCCACCATGGACCCCTCGCTGCGTTCGCTGGAGGCGGACAAGACCGAGAAGGCGAAGAAGGTCGGCGAGCTCCTCGCTCAGCGGGCCAAGGAAGCCGGGATCACCGCTGTCGTGTTCGACCGCGGTGGCAACCGCTATGCCGGGCGCATCGCCGCTCTGGCGGACAGCGCTCGCGAAGGCGGGCTCGAGTTCTAATGACCGCAAATGCTGAGATGAGGAACCACTGATGGCTGCAGCTCCGCGTCGCGGTGGCGGCACCGGTGGCGAGCGGCGGGACCGTCGTGACGATCGCCGCGGTGGCGCCGCCGACAAGGGCGTCTCGTACATCGAGCGCGTAGTGAAGATCAACCGAGTGGCCAAGGTCGTGAAGGGTGGTCGTCGCTTCAGCTTCACCGCCCTCGTCGTCGTCGGTGACGGCAACGGCCTGGTCGGCGTCGGCTATGGCAAGGCCAAGGAAGTCCCGGCCGCCATCGCCAAGGGCGTCGAAGAGGCGAAGAAGCACTTCTTCAAGGTGCCCCGCATCCAGGGCACGATCCCGCACACCGTGCAGGGCGAGGAGGCGGCCGGTGTCGTTTTCCTGCGTCCGGCGTCCGCCGGTACCGGCGTCATCGCCGGCGGCCCGGTGCGCGCGGTCCTGGAGGCGGCCGGCATCCACGACGTGCTGTCGAAGTCGCTCGGCTCCGACAACCCGATCAACATCGTGCACGCCACCGTGGCGGCTCTGAAGGGCCTTTCCCGGCCCGAGGAGATCGCCGCCCGCCGTGGCCTGCCGATCGAGGACGTGGCTCCGGCCCGGATGCTCAAGGCCCAGCGCGAGGGCATCGCCGAGGCCGCGGCCGCTAAGGCGGTGAGCTAGTCGTGGCACGCCTGAAGATCACTCAGGTTCGCTCGAAGATCGGTGGCAAGCAGAACCAGCGTGACTCGCTGCGCTCGCTTGGCCTGAAGCGAATCGGCGACGTCGTCGTCAAGGAGGACCGTCCCGAGATTCGCGGGATGGTGTCCGTGGTGACGCACCTCGTCGTGGTGGAAGAGGTCGACTAGTCATGACTGACAAGGCTCCGCTGAAGATTCACGACCTGCGTCCGGCCCCCGGCGCCAACAAGCCGAAGATCCGCAAGGGTCGCGGCGAGGCGTCGAAGGGCAAGACCGCCGGTCGCGGCACCAAGGGCAGCCACGCCCGCACGACCGTCCCCCTCGGCTTCGAGGGTGGTCAGGTGCCGCTGCAGAGGCGTCTGCCGAAGCTCAAGGGCTTCTCCAACGCCCTGTTCAAGACGACCTACCAGGTCGTCAACCTCGACAGGCTCGGCGAACTGTTCCCCGACGGTGGCGACGTCACCGTCGAGGCGCTGGTCGCCAAGGGCGCTGTCCGCAAGAACCAGCCGGTCAAGGTCCTGGGCACCGGGGAGATCTCGGTCGCGGTGAACGTGCAGGCGCATGCCTTCTCGAACGCCGCGAAGGAGAAGATCGCCGCCGCCGGCGGTTCCGTGACCGAGCTGTAAGAGCAATTACGGCGCGTGGGGGCTCTGACAATGGGCCCCCACGCACGTAGTGCGTTAGAGTTCGCGAGACGGCAGGATTCTGTCCTGCTCGATTTGACCTGAGACTCAGATGGCAGATCCCCGCACCATCGCATACTCACATCGCCTCATAGGCGCGCAGGAGGGACCGTGCTGACCGCGTTTACCCGGGCGTTCCGGACGCCGGACCTGCGCAAGAAGTTGCTCTTCACCCTGGGCATCATCGCGCTGTTCCGTCTCGGCTCGGTTCTTCCGACTCCGGGCGTTCACGTTCAGAATCTGGCGGCCTGCTTCGACCAGGCCCGCGAAGGCGCCAACGGAAACGTCTACGGAATGGTGCAGCTGTTCAGCGGCGGCGCCCTTCTGAAACTTTCAGTGTTCGCGCTGGGCATCATGCCCTACATCACCGCGAGCATCATCCTTCAGCTGCTGGTCGTCGTCATCCCGCGACTCGAAGCGCTCAAGAAGGAGGGCCAGTCCGGTCAGACCAAGATCACGCAGTACACGCGTTACCTGACCATCGCACTCGGCGTCCTCCAGTCGACCGCGTTCATCGCTCTGGCCCGGTCCGGGCAGTTGTTCCCGAACTGTCAGCAGAACGTGCTGCTCGACCCCGACAACATCTTCCAGATCGTGACCATGGTCGTCATCATGACCGCGGGCACCTCTGTGATCATGTGGCTGGGCGAGCTCATCACGGATCGTGGCGTCGGCAACGGCATGTCGATCCTGATCTTCACCTCGGTCGTGTCGATCTTCCCGTCCGAGATGGCCAACATCTTCCAGGCGAACAAGTTCACCTTCGCGGCCGTGCTCGTGGTCGGCGTCTTCCTCGTGGCCGCCGTGGTCTTCGTCGAGCAGGCGCAGCGCCGGATCCCGGTGCAGTACGCCAAGCGGATGGTCGGGCGCCGGATGTACGGCGGCACGTCGACGTACATCCCGCTGAAGGTCAACCAGGCCGGCATCATCCCGGTCATCTTCGCCTCGTCGCTGCTCTACCTGCCGCAGCTGATCACCTCGCTGTTCGCGAACGCCGAAGACCCCAACGTGGTCATCCAGTGGATCTCGCAGAACCTGGCGACCGGTGACACGCCGATCTACATGGCGACGTTCTTCCTCCTGATCGTCTTCTTCACCTACTTCTACGTGTCCATCACCTTCAACCCCACTGAAGTGTCCGACAACATGAAGAAGTACGGTGGGTTCATTCCGGGCATCCGTCCGGGCCGGCCGACGGCTGAGTACCTCAACTTCGTGCTCACCCGCCTGACCACGCCCGGTGCGCTCTATCTGGGTCTGATCTCCATGGTCCCGATCGTCGCGCTCGCGGTGGCCGGTGCGAGCCAGAACTTCCCGTTCGGAGGGACGAGCATTCTGATCATGGTTGGTGTCGGCCTGGACACGGTCAAGCAAATCGAGAGCCAGCTGCAGCAGCGTAACTACGAAGGCTTCCTGCGGTAGTGCGTCTCGTTCTCGTCGGGCCCCCTGGAGCGGGTAAAGGGACCCAGGCCCAGTACATAGCATCGAACCTGTCCATCCCGAAGATCTCGACAGGTGACATCTTCCGTGCCAACGTCTCCGGGGGCACGGAGCTAGGCAAGCTCGCCAAGACCTACATGGACCGCGGTGACCTGGTTCCTGACCAGGTGACCATCGCCATGGTCCGTGACCGCCTCTCGGAGGACGACGCGCAGGACGGGTTCCTGCTCGACGGCTTCCCGCGCAACGTGCCCCAGGCCGAGATTCTCAAGAAGATGCTCGCCGACTGGGGCCAGGGGCTCGATCTCGTGCTGGAGCTCGTGGTCGACGACGACGAGGTGGTCAGGCGCCTGGCGGGACGGCGTACGTGCAGCCAGTGCGGGCGCATCTGGCACGTGGAGTTCGACGACAAGCAGGACGACCGGTGTGACGCCTGCGACGGCACGCTGTTCCAGCGTGACGACGACAAGGAGGAGACCGTCAGGCACCGCCTGGAGGTCTACCAGGAGCAGACGGCACCCCTGATCTCCTACTACGCCGACGAGGGGACCCTGGTCGGCGTGGACGCCACAGGGCCGGTGGAGGAGGTCACCCAGCGGGCCATGGACGCGATCCGTCCGTTCCTGGGTTGAGTTCCCGAGGCTGTTCGCGGAGGTGGCACGGAAATCCGTGCCACCTCGCGGTTATTGTGGGGGAATTGGGCTCCGATGTTGCCCGTTGAAGCCCTTGGGGGTGCCGTACGTGTTCAAAAGAAACAAGCATGGAATCCAGATCAAGTCGCCTGAGCAGCTGGAGAAGATGCGTGCCGCCGGCCTGGTGGTGGGACGCACGCTCGACCTGCTGAAGCGGTCCGTCGAGCCCGGCATGACGCCGCTCGACCTGGACGTGATCGCGGAGAAGGCGATCAGGGACGAGGGCGCGATCCCGTCCTTCAAGGGCTACCAGGGCTTTCCCGCCTCGATCTGCGCCTCGGTGAACAACGAGGTGGTCCACGGGATCCCGACGGCCGCGCGCAAGCTGCGCGAGGGCGACATCATCGCGATCGACTGCGGCGCCATCCTGGACGGCTGGCACGGCGACTCCGCCGTCACGGTCGCGGTGGGCGAGGCGGATCCGAAGCTGCTGGAGCTGATCCGGATCACCGAGGAGGCGATGTGGGCCGGCATCAGGGCGCTGAAGCCCGGCCGCCACCTCTCCGACATCGGCCACGCGATCGAGCGCTACGTCAAGTCCCAGGGCAGGTTCGGCATCCCGCCCGAGTACGGCGGTCACGGCATCGGCACCGAGATGCACATGGACCCGTGGATCGCCAACCACGGCAAGCCCGGACGCGGCCCCGTCCTGGAGGCGGGCATGTGCCTGGCCATCGAGCCCATGGTCAATCTGGGGTCGGAGCGGACGCGGGTGCTGGCCGACGACTGGACCGTGGTGACGGTGGACGGGAAACCCTCCGCACACTTCGAACACAGCGTCGCGGTGACTCATAATGGTCCTTGGGTGCTAACTGCCTTGGATGGGGGCAAAGAGCGCCTAGCGCAGTCTTAGCCGCGAGTCCGGGAGTGGGTGGGTATGGCGCAGAGTCCCGAGATGCGTGCTTCCGACGTCGATCGTGATCGGGTGGCCGCCGTGCTGCGTGAACACACCGCCGAAGGCCGCATCACCATGGACGAGTTCAACGAGCGGCTCGAACAGCTCTACAAGAGCAAGACCTACGGCGAGCTGGCCAGGCTCACCGCGGACCTGCCGGACGTCGACCTGCGCAACCGCCCCGCCAAGATCTCCCCGCAGCCGGTCGCCACGCGCGGCATGCACCCCGGGATGATGGCGGCCTGGAGCGCGTGGGCCGCGGCCAGCGCGATCAACTGGGTCATCTGGTTCATCGTCAGCCTCGCCTCCGATGACTTCGCCTATCCGTGGCCGCTCTGGGTGATGGGTCCCTGGGGGGCCATTCTGCTGGTCAGCACCATTTTCGGGAGAAGCGGGAAAGAGGAGTGAAGGGCCCGGTATCTGTGCACTAGTGCACTGTGCGCATTCGTCCACAGATGGATATCGCGCGGGCTTCCTAACGTGAGCGGTGTCGAGAACACGACTCACGGAGGACACCGAAATGCGCAAGCTCATTGCAGCCGCCGCCCTCGCCGGTTCGATGACCGTCACCGGTCTCGCGCTCGCCCCCGCCGCCCAGGCCGCCCAGGTCGACACCGCCCCGGCCGCCACCCAGGCGTCGGCCACCGCCGGCACCTGGGGGAAGTACTACTCCAGCAACAAGAAGGCCTACACCTACGGGAAGACCTGGGCCTTCAAGGGCAAGGTCCACACGAAGTGGTACGGCAAGGAGTTCACCTCCAAGCACGGGTACGTCTGGTTCCGGTACGAGTACAAGAACGGCCGGACCGGCAAGCACTTCTACCGGTGGAACGGCTCGGCCGGCCACAGCTGGAGCAAGTCGAACATCAAGAAGCTGTACACCTACACCTGCTGGGGCGGCGCCACCAAGTACTGCGGCTCGGTGCACCGCATCTACTAGCAGCCACGTCCCTCGCGTCGAGGAAGGCCCGCCGACCCCCGGCGGGCCTTTCTCCATGCCCGGGAGCGGGACGCGGTGGAGATGGTCCGAGATGGGGAACGGTTCGGGTAGACTGGGGCGTGGTTGTGTCAGGACACCTGGCACGCGTTTCGCGTTTTCCGCCACGGTGTCGTACACTCCTTAGTCGGCTCACTATGACTATCACGCGTCGGCGCCCCTTGCCGGTCGCCGCTCTCTCCGAAGCGTGAGGTCGCGGCTGCTTAGTGAACCGGAGCCTCAGACGATCGATCAGTGAAACGCGAGGGATTTTGGCCAAGAAAGACGGCGCCATCGAGATCGAGGGCACTGTGGTTGAGTCGCTCCCGAACGCCATGTTCCGGGTGCAGCTCGACAACGGCCATAAGGTCCTGGCCCACATCAGCGGACGGATGCGGATGCACTACATCCGGATTCTGCCGGACGACCGGGTAGTCGTGGAACTGAGCCCCTATGACCTCAGTCGTGGGCGGATCGTCTACCGATACAAGTAAGACGTCTGAGGACACAAAGGACTATGAAGGTAAAGCCGAGCGTCAAGAAGATCTGCGACAAGTGCAAGGTGATTCGCCGGCACGGTCGCGTCATGGTGATCTGCGACAACCTGCGCCACAAGCAGCGCCAGGGCTAGTCGCCGCAAGGCTTCTCCGAGTCCGCCCCGATCAGGGTGCGGGCTCGACGCATGAGAAGTCTGCTTCGTAAGCGCGTGTCACACCCGGGCAGGCAAGTCTCATCAGAGACCTGGACCACTCGGGAGACCCCCGGTCGGAGGCCGGGGCCCTCACCCCGGGCATGGGGAGGGGAGGTGGCGCGCAAGACCTCCGCCACAACGAAGGAGAATGCCCACCATGGCTCGCCTGGTTGGCGTCGACCTCCCCCGCGACAAGCGGCTGGAGATCGCTCTCACCTACATCTACGGCATCGGCCGCACCCGCGCCCAGGAGATCCTCCAGGCGACCGGTGTGAGCCCCGACCTCCGCGTGCACCAGCTCTCCGACCAAGAGCTCGTCCCGATGCGTGACTACATCGAGGCGAACTTCAAGATCGAGGGTGACCTGCGCCGCGAGGTCCAGGCCGACATCCGACGCAAGATCGAGATCGGTTGCTACCAGGGCATCCGGCACCGCAAGGGCCTGCCCGTCCACGGCCAGCGCACGCAGACCAACGCGCGCACCCGCAAGGGCAAGAAGAAGACCGTGGCCGGCAAGAAGAAGCCCGGCAAGAAGTAGTAGTCCACCGGAGCGCGAACGGTCAGGCCCGGGAGCGGTAGCTCGCGTGACCAGCGAGGGCCGAGTAAGCGCGACCATTCAGCACAGCCGCGGACCGAAGACCTCAGGAGTTGAAGGCAAGCAATGCCTCCTAAGAGCCGTCAGGGCGCCCCTAAGAAGGTGCGCCGCAAGGAGAAGAAGAACGTCGCTCACGGGCACGCCCACATCAAGAGCACGTTCAACAACACGATCGTCTCGATCACCGACCCCAACGGGAACGTGATCTCCTGGGCCAGCGCGGGCCACGTGGGCTTCAAGGGCTCGCGTAAGTCCACCCCGTTCGCCGCTCAGATGGCCGCCGAGAACGCCGCCCGCCGCGCCATGGAGCACGGCATGCGCAAGGTCGACGTCTTCGTCAAGGGCCCCGGCTCCGGCCGGGAGACCGCGATCCGCTCGCTCCAGGCCACCGGCCTGGAGGTGGGCTCGATCCAGGACGTCACCCCCGTTCCGCACAACGGCTGCCGGCCGCCGAAGCGCCGCCGCGTCTGATTCCAGGAGATAGAGAGAAATGGCTCGTTACACGGGCGCGGACTGCAAGCTCTGCCGCCGGGAGAAGACCAAGCTCTTCCTCAAGGGCAGCAAGTGCGATTCCGCCAAGTGCCCCATCGAGATCCGTCCTTACCCGCCGGGTGAGCACGGCCGCGGACGCCCCAAGGAGTCCGAGTACCAGCTTCAGCTTCGCGAGAAGCAGAAGACCCGCCGCATCTACGGCGTCCTCGAGAAGCAGTTCCGCAACTACTACGAGGAAGCCGCGGGCAAGAGCGGCAAGTCGGGTGAGGTTCTCCTCCAGATCCTGGAGAGCCGCCTCGACAACGTCGTCTACCGCGCCGGTTTCGCGCAGTCGCGTGACGCCGCCCGCCAGCAGGTCCGTCACGGCCACATCATGGTCAACGGCAAGAAGGTGGACATCCCGTCCTACCGCGTGCGCGAGCACGACATCATCGAGGTGCGCGAGACCAAGCGCAACCTGATGCCGTACGAGGTGGCCCGCGCCACCGCCGGCGAGCGCACCGTCCCGGCCTGGCTGGGCGTCGTGCCGGACAAGCTCCGCATCCTGGTGCACCAGCTGCCCGTCCGGCAGCAGATCGACACCCAGGTGCAGGAGCAGCTGATCGTCGAGTACTACTCGAAGTAGTCACTCGCCTTCCTGGTTCTCGTACGGTTCCCGTACGAGAACTAGGCTGTTTCATCGGAGTGGCGTCATATAGCGGGCGCCACACGAAAAAGGGGAGACCCGCACATGCTGATCGCTCAGCGCCCGACTCTTCTCGAAGAGTCCATCGACGAGACGCGTTCCCGGTTCATCATCGAGCCGCTGGAGCCGGGCTTCGGCTACACCATCGGCAACTCGCTCCGCCGCACGCTGCTGTCGTCCATCCCGGGCGCGGCCGTGACGAGCATCCGGATCGAGGGCGTGCTGCACGAGTTCTCGACCGTTCCCGGGGTCAAGGAAGACGTCACCGACATCATCCTCAACCTCAAGGAACTCGTCGTGTCCTCCGAGCACGACGAGCCGGTCGTGATGTACCTGCGCAAGCAGGGCCCGGGTGAGGTCACCGCCGCCGACATCGCGCCGCCGGCCGGTGTCGAGGTGCACAACCCCGAGCTGCGCATCGCCACGCTCAACAGCAAGGCGAAGCTGGAGATGGAGCTGACGGTCGAGCGTGGCCGCGGCTATGTCTCCGCCGCCCAGAACAAGCAGCCCGGCCAGGAGATCGGCCGCATCCCGATCGACTCCATCTACTCGCCGGTCCTCAAGGTCACCTACAAGGTCGAGGCGACCCGAGTCGAGCAGCGCACCGACTTCGACCGGCTCATCCTCGACGTCGAGACCAAGCCGGCCATGAAGCCCCGCGACGCGGTGGCCTCCGCCGGCAAGACCCTCGTCGAGCTCTTCGGCCTGGCCCGTGAGCTCAACGTCGAGGCCGAGGGCATCGACATCGGCCCGTCGCCGACGGACGCGGCCCTGGCCGCCGACCTGGCGCTGCCGATCGAGGAGCTCAACCTCACCGTCCGCTCGTACAACTGCCTCAAGCGCGAGGGCATCCACACCGTGGGCGAGCTGGTGGCGCGGAGCGAGCAGGACCTGCTCGACATCCGCAACTTCGGCGCGAAGTCGATCGAAGAGGTCAAGCAGAAGCTGCACGAGATGTCGCTGGCGCTCAAGGACTCCCCGCCCGGGTTCGACCCGAGCGCGGTGGCCGGCGGCGGCTACGACGACGACGACAGCGCGTACGTCGAGACCGAGCAGTACTGACCCGCGCGGGCCCCTGATCGCGGGGGCCCGTCGGGCAAGGCCGCACCCGCGCGGCCTTCGTATCGCGGGGGCCGCCGACGGCCTCCCGCCCGACCCCGGTACCTGGCACGGCCGGGGCGGTTAACTCACAAGGAGAGAGCAATGCCCAAGCCCACCAAGGGCGCACGTCTTGGCGGCAGCCCGGCCCACGAGCGGCTGATCCTGGCCAACCTGGCCACCGATCTGTTCCGCCACGGCAAGATCCGCACGACGGTCACCAAGGCCAAGCGCCTCCGCCCGCTGGCGGAGCGCCTGATCACCAAGGCGAAGAAGGGCGACATCCACAACCGTCGCCAGGTGCTCACCGTCGTCAAGGACAAGGGCGTCGTCCACCACCTCTTCACCGAGATCGCGACGACGTTCGCCGAGCGTCCCGGCGGCTACACCCGGATCACCAAGATCGGCGCGCGGAAGGGCGACAACGCCCCGATGGCCGTCATCGAGCTGGTGACCGAGCCGCTGAACACGGTGACCCGCACCTCCGCTCCGGCCGCCGCCCCCGCCGCTCCGGCGCAGGAGGAGCAGCAGGAGCAGCAGGAGCAGACCGAGGCGAAGACCGACGCCGACACCGAGGCGAAGGCCGAGACCGAGGAGAGCGCCGAGGCTCCGGCCGAGGCCAAGAGCGACGACGCCGCCGAGGCGCCGGAGGCGAAGAAGGACGAGGCCTGAGACACGAGGCCGACGGGCCCGGACCTCTTGATCGGGGGTTCGGGCCCTTTGTCGTCCTCGTGACCGTGTGTTTCTTCGTCTGGAGGTGATCATGGTACGGCTGCGGCTGGATCTCGGGTACGACGGGAGCGGGTTCTCCGGCTGGGCCCGTCAGCCCGCCTTGCGTACCGTGCAAGGGGAGATCGAGCTGGCGCTCGGCCGGATCCTGCGGCTGGAGGACCCGGCGCTGACCGTCGCGGGGCGCACCGACGCGGGGGTGCACGCGCGCGGACAGGTGGCGCACCTGGACGTGCCGGACGACGCCCTGGCGCAGCTCGACGGCAACCGGCCGGAGGCGCTGGGGACGGACGAGCGGCTCGCCGCGCTCGTAAGGAGGCTGGGAGGCGTCCTTTCCCCCGATGTCCGTGTTTTTCGGGTCTCTGTGGCCCCTGAGGGCTTCGACGCGCGTTTTTCCGCCTTGTCCCGGCGGTACGCGTACCGGGTGAGCGACGCCCCGGGAGGTGGCGATCCGCTGCGGCGGCACGAGGTGCTGTGGCACAACCGCCCGCTCGACCTGGACGCGCTGAACACCGCCGCCTCCCGGCTGCTCGGCGAGCACGACTTCGCCGCGTTCTGCAAGAAACGCGAGGGCGCCACCACCATCCGGGAACTGCAGCGGCTCGACTGGGCGCGCGACCGCGACGGGGTCCTGGTCGCGACCGTGGTGGCCGACGCGTTCTGCCACTCGATGGTACGGGCCCTCGTCGGCTCCCTCCTGGCGGCGGGTGACGGCCGGCGGCCGGTCGAGTGGCCCGGGCAGGTGCTCGCCGCGGGCGTACGCGACACCGGGGTGCACGTGGCGCCCGCGCACGGCCTGTGCCTGGAAGAGGTCCGCTACCCGCCGGACGAGGAGCTCGCGGCCCGCGCCACCACCACGCGGCGGGTGCGCACCCTGACCCTCTGAATCCGCCGCGGAGGTCAGTTGTCGGCGACGCGGCGTTCCAGGACCTTCGCGGTCTCGTCACGGAACTCGCTGCTCACCTTGACCAGGGTCTTCTCCTTACCGGTCGGCGTGTGGCCGTCGGCGTGGGTGGCGTAGCTGAAGACGATGTAGCGGCCCCACACCAGCCCGGCCGCGTAGCCGCCGGCGATGTTCACCCGGTCGCCGCCGGACCCGTCGGGGCCCGCCAGGCCGCGGAACCACAGGTTGCGGTCGAGGTTCTTGGCCTGGTCGACCTCCAGGGCGGCGTCCCTGCTCGGCAGGACCGCGATGCCGGTGGTCACCGCGTAGCGGCGCTTGCGGTCGACGTACGTGGCGCGCAACACGCGGCTGCACTTCTGCGCCTTCAGCGCCTCCGCGAACGGGCCCGACGCGGCGTCCGCGCAGTCGTCGTCCAGCTCCGACTTGACCCGGGTGAACGTGGTGCCGGCCGCGTCCACCTTCTTGTCCGGGAACGCCTCCTTGAGCGACAGCGCCTTCGGATCGGTGATCTCCGAGTTGAGCATGGAGGTGCCGGACGGCTGCGCGGGGGTGGTGACGGAGGGCGCGGCCGTGGGGGCCGCCGTGGGGGCGGAGGTGGGGGCGGAAGTGGGCGCGGCCACGCCCGTGGGCGCCGACGAGTTCACGGACTGGACGGCGAAGAACCCGCCCGTGGCGACCCCGGCGAGCACCAGCACGCCGAGCGTGGCGAACAGCGCCCGCTTGCTCTTCGGTGGCTCCTGGACCTGGATGGACCCGAGCGACTGCCCGAAGGGACCGCCCTGGCCTGGGCCGCCCTGCCCTGGGCTGCCCTGCCCTGGGCTGCTCTGACCCGGGCCGCCCTGCCCTGGACCGCTCTTGCGCAGGGCGCGCTGGCTCAGGGGCGTCAGCTCGCCCTGCCGGGGTGGCCGTCCGGCGAGTTCACCTGGCGCCGGTGGTCGCCCGGGTCGTGCGGGCGGCAGGCCGGTGGGTCCGCCCTCGGCGGGCGAGCGGCGGGGGACGAGCTTGCCGGGTGGCGATCCCTGCGGTGGGACGAGGCCGCCCTGAGCCGGGCTCGTCGCGCCGGCGGCGCCCTGAACGGGGCCGGCGGAGCGCGGTGCCCCGGGATTGCCGTTCGGCGCGCCCGGGGCCGGGCCGGTGGAGGTCTGTCGACCGGAGTGGGGCGGGGCGGCGTTGGTCTGCCGCCCAGAGGGGGGCGCGCCCTCGGCCGGTCGAACGTGGCCCGGGGTGAGCGGCGTGTCGCCAGCGGTCGGAGAGGGCGCCACGGAACCCAGCGGGGTCCCCGGTCCACCGCGGGGCGTACCCCCGCCCTGGGCCACACCTCCGGCTTGCGGCGTATGTCCGGCTTGCGGCGTACCTCCGCCTGGGGTCACACCTCCGGCTTGGGGCGGAGGGGCGCCGAAGCCGCCTGGAGGCGGAACCGGAACCCCTTGGATCACGCTGCCCAAGGTCTGCGGTCCAGGATCGGCTGGAGTCTCCTGGCCGCCTCCGGCAGGAGGACGCGGGTCAGCTCCGGGTCGGGCGGGGCCACCTTCGACAGGCGTCCGGGAGGCGGGGGTCGACGGCTGAGCGCCACCTTCAGCCGTGGACCGAGCGCCGCCTCCGGCCGTGGACCGAGCGCCGTGTTCGACCGTTGGCTGCGCGCCGCCTCCAGCCGTGGACTGCGCGTCGCCTCCAGCCGTGGGCTGGGGGCTGTCACCGGCCGGGCGCTCGGCCTGGAGAGAGACGGCCTCCCGCTGCCCGGGCTCGGCGTCTTCCCTGGGCGCCGGCGCGTTCGCGCCGGACCCTGAAGAGGCGGGCCGGCGCCCCCAGACCTCGGACGCGAACGGCAGGTCGAGCTGGTCGCGCTCCTCCGGGGCGGGGGGCGGCCAGACGGGAATGTCGTTCGGTTCGGTCCGGCGACCCGTATGCCTCCTCCGAGGTTCATGCGCGGTCTCGGAGCCATCCGTGGCAGGGGACGTGTCGGGGGGACGAACGCCGCCCGAGGGGCCGCCCTGGAGGGGAGTCCCGCCACCATGAGCGCCGTCCGGCGCGGACCGGCCGACGCCAGGGCCGACCTCGGCGGTGGGCGGAGCGCTGCCGGGGGAGCGGTCGGCAGTGCGCCCGCCGTGGGTCGGAGAGCCGTCCGGTGCGTGCCGGTCGGCGTAAGGGCCGGTCTCGGGGGTGGGCGGAGCGCTGACTGGGGACTGGTCCGTGGGAGCGCCGTGTTCGGCGGTGGGTGCGGCGAGGGCATGCGCGCCGCTTGTGGACTGCTGGGGTGTGGGGTCGCCCTGGGCGGGATCGCCCGCCATCCCGGGGGCAGGCGGGGGGACTGTGCCCTGCTGGGCGGCGGGGGAGAGCTTCGGGTCGAACAGCGGCGCCGGCGGCCCCTTCCGGCCAGGCGACGCCACCGGCATCCCCGCCTTCCGCGCGAACGGTGGCACGCGGCCCGGTCGGGTCGGCCCTTCGGCGCCCTGCTCCCGATCGGCGTCCAGGTCCTGGTCGTAGGAAGGACGGGCCGGCTCCACGCCGTAGGGCGGCCTGGGGTCCTCCACCGGGTAGAGCTCCTCCGCGTCCAGCCCGTACGGCGGGCGGGCTTCGTTCTCGGAAGGCGGAGCCGGGTCGTGGTCGGCGGGGGTGGGCGCACTGAGAGGCACGGGCCGCGCCGCCATCGCGTCCGGGTCGAAGTAACGCGACGGCCCTGACGGCACCGGTTCGGCTCCCCAGCTGTCGGAGGCCGACGCGGGGTCGGGATGCCGGTCGGCGGATTCGCCCCAGCTGATCGGCCCGACTGTCCAGCCTCCCACGGCCGAGGGCTCGCCGGGCGGAGTCGGAGTCGGTCCCCAGGGCGGGCGCACGGACGGGGCGTCATCCTCCCCGGCGACCCGGTGATCGCCGCTCTGGGGGATGCGTCCGTAAGGGCGGGTCTCGTGCTGGGGCGCCTGCCCGTGGTGGGGATCGCCGCTGAGGGGTGCGTGTCCGTGGTGGGGGTCCCCGCTGTGGGGGATGCGTCCGTAGGGGCGGGTCTCGTGCTGGTCGGGCTGGGGGCCGTGTTCGTACGGCCCCGTCTCGCGCTCGTCTCTCTGGCCGCCACGCCCGGGCGGCGTCTCCTGCCGGGGGCCGCGTTCGTACGGGTGAGCGTGGTGATCGCCGGTCTGGGGGGCGCGCTCGTACGGATGGGGCGCGGGGGTGTCGTCGTCGGGTCCGAGCTCGCCGGTGGCGGCCGGCCATGGCGGCATGGCGGGGGAGTCGGTGACGGGCGTCGGCCATACCTGCATGCCGGCGGCCGCGGCGGTGAACGCCTGGGGAGGCCCCCAGCGCGTGCCGCCGAGGTCGGCGGGCTTGCCCCAGGAGCTCTTCGGCGGCTGGGAGATGACGGGCGGGACGACGGAGACGCTCGTGGACGACTCCTCGTCGTCCGCGAACCAGTCGTACGTCGCACCCTCCGCGGCCTGCACCTCCCAGGGCTGGGCGCCGGGGAAGGGCGGAGGAGCCGGCTCGCCGCCGTGCCGGGCGGGCGGGCCCGCGGCGCCGTCGCGTACGTCTGAAGAGCCGCTGTCCTGTGGCGGAAGGGGGCCGGTGTCTCGCATGCCCTCGCTGTCTCGTGCGTGGGGGGCGCCGGTGGCCGGTACGTCTCGTACGGGCGGTGCGGCCGGGGTGGTGTCCCGTACGCCTGAGGGGGCGGCGTCGGAGTCGTCGACGGAGAGCCAGGTCTCGGCGGGGGCGGCGCCCGCGGGCTGCCAGGCGTCCTCGCGCGGTGGTTCGCCCTCGACCGTGAGCCAGGCTCGCGCCGAGGGGTCGTCCGGGTATGCCGGTGGACCCCCCTGCTCGCTGGGTTGCTGACGACCGAAGCTCGGCGGGGGCGTCGGAGGTGCGCCGCCCGCCTCCCTGCGCTCGTGCCCTGACCCGGGTCCCTGGCCACGCATAAGGCGAGCGTAGCGAGAGTCCCTAGATCGTTCTCTCGGTATGAGTGTTCCGGGCCTTATGAATCGTCACTTTTGTGGGATTTCGCGTACGAAGTGAAGGTTCAGGCCGCGCGGGCGCCCGTCAGCGTCCTCACGTCGAGAGCCTTGAAGACCGTCGCCTTGGTGACGTCGTCGGCCGCCTGGAAGAGACGCTTGGAGGCGTTCTTGTCAGGCTCGGAGCCGTCCTTGTTCTGGAACCAGACCAGGACCGCGTAGTGGCCGTGGGTCCACACCTTGGCGCCGCCGCTGCCGGAGCCGAGGAACTTGGTCACCTCGTCCTTGCCCGCGAGGGGCTTGACGTAGTTGGACTTGTCGCCGGACTTGGCCACCCTGGCGGCGTTCTTGGTCGTGCTGAGGTTGGCCACGCCGACCGTGCCGATGATCTCACCCTTCTTGTCACGGAAGCTGGCCCGCATCATCTGGGTGCACTTGGCCGACGTGAGGGCCTTCGTGATCTTCTCGCCGAGCACGCCGTCGCCGCACTTCTTGTCCTTGCTGGTGACCGTCATCTCGTACGAGCGACCCGAAGCGGTGATCTTCTTGGACCCGAAGAGCTCCTTCAGCGTGAGCGGGTCGGGGTCGGTGCTGCGGCTGCCCGCGTAACCGAACTCGCCGGGCGGGGCCGAGGGGAGCGGGGCGGAGGTGCGCTGGGCCGTGCTGGACACGGCGGCGGGGTCGTCCGCGTTGAACATCACCGCCAGGCCGCCGCCGAGCAGCGCGAGCACGCCGAGGCCGGCGAGCGAGGCCCACAGCGGGCCGCGGGAGCGGGGGCCCTCGTCGTACGGGCTCCAGGTCCGGGGGGTGACCTTCTCCGTCTGCTCCGGCTTGTCGGGGCTGTCCGCCTGGTCGGCCTTGTCCGTCTTGGTGGCCTTGGCTGCCTTGGACCTGCCGCGCCTGCCGCGACCGGCGTCCTTGGGCTCGTCGCCGCCGGGCAGCGGGGCGTCCGCGGGGGGACCGGCAGGCGGTTGCTGCGCGTTCGCGGTGGTGAACGCCTCCGTGGGCTGCGGGGCGCCGGGCGGCGGCTTCCGGTTGCTCGGCATGAACGCGTCGGAGGGGCCGGTGGCGAAGGGGTCGGACGGGTTCCTCGGGGGCCCCTGCGGGCCGGTGGCGAGGGGGATCGGGGCGCCCAGCGGGCCGGTGGGCGGACCGGCGAGCGGGTCGGAAGGGCCTCGCGGGCCGGCGGCTCCCCGATCGCCCGCGCCGAAGGGGCCGGACGGGCCCTGCTGGCGGGGTGCGAAGGCGTCACCGGCCGGAGGGAATCCGCCGGTCGGCGGCTGTCCGTCGGCGCCCTGCTGGGCGGGCGTGAAGAAGCCGGAGTCGGCCGGTGGCTGGCGGTCTCTACGAGAACGACGCGGGGTGCCGTCTGTGCCGGTTTGCGGTTCCTCGGGAAAACCCATGCGGAGACATTACCGTGAAGGTGGTCACGAACGTCCGAAATCCTGCGTCCACCAAGGCCCGCCAGGGCCCGACACCACGCCGACGCCGATGGCGTTGAAGTCGCAGTTGAGCATGTTGCGGCGGTGGTCGGGGGGGGGGGGCCCCCCCCCGCCCCCCCCCCGGTTCAGGATCAGCCGGCCGGACACCGCCCGGCCTCACCTCAGCCGGTCGGCCACGCCGCCCGGCTCACACTCGGCCGGTCAGGCGGGCTGCTCGGCCTTCTCGCTCTGCGCGGGCGCCGGAGCCGGGCAGGTCGCGTTGAACTGTGTCTTGCCCGAAGAGGCGGCGTCGGGGCCGACGACGACGAGCTCGATCGAGCCCTCGGTCACCGAGGCGCCGTGGGCGCCGCCGACCGCCCAGGTCACGTCGAGGTTGCCGTCGACCTTGCGCTCCAGCGTGCCGCTGTCACGCTTGCCGTCGACCACCCAGTAGTACTGGACGGTGGCCGGACCGGTGCTCTTGAGCGTCGCCTTGAAGTCGACGCCCGGACCCCGCTTGTCCGCGCACATCTCGTTGCGCTGGCCCGTCACCGCGACGGACGAGACGGAGATCGTCGGCTTCGGGGCCTCGCAGGCGGCGTAGGACTGCGAGACGGAGTCGCCGTCCTTGGAGCCGAAGACCGCCAGGCGGACCTTGCCGCCGTTCTTCGCCGCACCCGAGAGCGCCCTCTCGGAGAGGTTCACCGTCTTGGAGCCGCCGCGGTGGAAGGTGGTGGAACCGGAGTCGACGACCTCGCCGTTCACCGACCACACGAATCGGACCCGGTCGGCGCCGCTGGCGCTCACCGTGGCGTGCGCGCTCAGCTTGCAGCCGTCGTGGTTGGTCGCCGTCACCAGGTTCGAGGCGTCGACCTTGACCCGGGGAGAGGGCGCGGGGGTGTACGACTTGCAGTGGACCGAGTAGTACGCGCGGTTGGAGACCGTACGGTCCGGGCCGAGCACCTCCAGGACCGCCGAGCCGCGATGGCTGTGGCGGGGCGAGAAGCCCACGCCGACCTTGCGCGAGTCGTACACCTTGATCTTGCCGTAGTCGGCCGTCCTGCCGTTGACCACCCAGCGGTAACGGACCCACGCCGGCCGGTTCACGGAGATCCTGCCCACGAAGTCGATCTTCGAGCCGGGGGTGCAGTAGCCCACGTACTCGGACGGGCTGGCCCAGGCCCGGGCCCGGACCCGCAGGTCCTTGTCGGTGCGGACGCCCTTGAGTGCCACGCAGTCGACCGAGAAGTAGCCCTTCTTGGAGACGACCTTGCGCGGGCTGAGCACCTCAAGCCGCTGCCAGCCCTTGACGTCACTGTTGAAGGTGGCCTTCTCGGAGAGCTTGATCGCCTTGGTGCCGTTGCCCGACACCTTGACGGTGCTGACCTTGCTCCGGGAGCCGTCGCCGTGGAGCCAGCGGTAGGCGAGCGTGGTCTTGCCCTTGAGCTTGACCTTGACCGTGGCCGAGAACGTGATGTTCGCCGGGCACGAGCCCTGGTAGTCGCGGTCGGACGCCTTCGGCGTCGAGACCGACACCTTCGGCTTGACCCGCGGCTTGGCGGCGGTGGCCGCCTGCGCGGGGCCGGCCGACAGGCCGGCGACCAGACCGGCCAGCACGGCGGTGGACGCGAGGGCGGCCACCTTCCGCGCTAAGGCAGAGGACTTCATAGGAGAGTGACTCCATTCCGTGAGAGAAAGAACGCACACGGGAACGGTTGCCACGCCGACACTCATCTCTGCCCGGCCATATGGCAAAGCCCCCGTTACTGCAAGGATCACTTAAGCACAAGGGTGAATGCGCATTCAATACGTTATGGCCGAAGAAATGTGTTGATTCCGCGACTTATTCGGCTATAGACCAGGCGATTCCGTCCAAAATGTCGTGTTCGCTCACGACAACCTGTGCGAATCCGAACCGTTGGACGATCCGGTCCAAAATGAGGGCGCCCGCCCCGATGACGTCCACCCGGCCCGGGTGCATCACCGGCAGCGCCGCCCGCTCCTCATGGGTCATCGCCAGCAGCCGCCGGGTCACCTCGTGCACCTGCTCACCGGGGACGCGCGCGTGGTGGATCCGTTCCGGCAGGTAGGCGGGCAGGCCTAGCGCGACCGCCGCCACCGTCGTGACCGAACCGGCCAGCCCCACCAGCGTGTGCGCCTCGCGTACCGGCACCTTGTCCTCGACGCGGTCGAGCGCGGCCTCGATGTCGGCCACCATCGCCCCCAGCGCCCCCGCCGACGGCGGGTCGCCGTCGGCCACATGACGCTCGGTCAGCCGGACGCAGCCGCTGTCGACCGAGAGCGCCGCCTCCGCGTGCTCCGACCCCACCACGAACTCCGTCGAACCCCCGCCGATGTCGACCACCAGGTAGGGCGGCAGCGGCCCCTGGGGGACCTCGGTCTCCGGAGACAGCCGCACCAGCCCCCTGGTGGCGCCGGTGAACGACAGCTCGGCCTCCTCCGACCCCGAGACCACCTCGGGTTCGACCCCGAAGATCTCCCGGACCCCGTCGGTGAACTCCTGCCGGTTGGCCGCGTCACGGGTGGCGCTGGTGGCCACCACACGGGTGGTCGTCGCGCCGTGGAGGTCGATCAGCTCCCGATAGCCGCGCATCGCGGCGAACGTGCGCTCCAGCGCCTCCGGCGCCAGCCGCCCGGTGCGGTCGACGCCCTGACCCAGCCGTACGATCTCCATCCGCCGCTCGACGTCGGCCAGGTCGCTCTCGCCGACGTCGGCCACGAGCAGTCGTACAGAGTTGGTGCCGCAGTCGACGGCGGCTACACGCATGATCCGTCACTCCACCAGTCGGGGAGGGCCTCCAGCGCCTCCCTGCCGAACGGGTTGCTTCCCGGGGCCGCGAGCTCGTGCGCGACGAGCGCGTGCAGGCACTTGACCCGCAGCGGCATGCCGCCCGCGCTCTGCGTGCCGGGCGGCAGCGGCTCCAGGCCCTCCTCCTCGGCGACCTCGTCGCGCCTGGCCACGTAGGAGTCGTGAGCGGCCTGGTAGGCGGCCGCCAGCTCCGGGTCGCCGGCCAGCCTGTCCTGCATCTCGCGCATCATCCCGGAGCTCTCCAGCGTGCCGATCGCCGACGCGGCCCGCGGGCAGGTCAGGTAGTAGAGCGTGGGGAACGGGGCGCCGTCGCCCAGCCGCGGCGCGGTCTCCACCACGTCGGGGTTCCCGCACGGGCAGCGGTGCGCCACCCGGCGCAGCGCGCGGGGCGGCCGGCCGAGCTGTCTCCCGACGGCCTCGACGTCCTTACTGTCCAACGCTTTCCCTCTGCTCGGTGACCTGCTCACGGTCCTGTTCACGGTCCTGCTCGGAGTCCTTCCGGGAGTCCTTGCCGGGGTCCTGCCCCGAGTCCTCCTCGGTGACCTGGCCGGGGGGCTCGTCGGGGGTCTCGTCGGCGGGCCGCTCCGTCGCGCGCCTGCCGGTGCCGCTGTCGGCCGCCTGGACCGACTCCCACAACGTCTGGTACCACGGCGGCTGCTGCGCGGGCCGCGCCGCCGCCGCCTGCCCCTCGCCCGGGTCCTGGTCCATCACCACGAAGCACCGCTCGCCCTCGCCGCAGTAGTGGAGCCGCTCCTTGGCCGTGCGCTTGACCCAGTTGGGGTCGCTGACCTGGCGGCTCTCGGCCAGCAGCCGCTGCCGCTCGGCCTCCACCCTGGACCTCTCCTCGCGCAGCTCGGCGATGTCGCGGCGCTGCGCGATGTAGGTGCGGACGGGGTAGGCCAGGCTCATCGCGATCGCGCAGACCACCACCGCGAGGATCGCGGCCCGCCCCGTCAGCTGCGGCCTCTTCGCCACGTCCGAACCCCCACTTCGCGTACGAGCCGCCACTTCGCGTACGAAAGCCCGCGGCGGCGACGTTCCGCCGCGGGCTACCCGAAACTAGCGCCGGAAACGCGGGAACGCCGCGCGACCCGCGTAACGGGCGGCGTCGTCGAGGAGCTCCTCGATGCGCAGCAGCTGGTTGTACTTCGCGACCCGGTCGGAGCGGGCCGGGGCGCCGGTCTTGATCTGGCCGCAGTTGGTCGCCACCGCCAGGTCGGCGATCGTGGTGTCCTCGGTCTCGCCGGAGCGGTGGCTCATCATGCACCGGTAGCCGCTGCGGTGGGCCAGGTCGACCGCGTCGAACGTCTCGGTGAGCGTGCCGATCTGGTTGACCTTGACCAGCAGGGCGTTGCCGGTGCCCTCCCCGACGCCGCGGGCCAGCCGCTCGGGGTTGGTCACGAACAGGTCGTCGCCGACGAGCTGCACCCGGTCGCCGAGCGCGGCCGTGATGGCCTTCCAGCCCTCCCAGTCCTCCTCGTCGAGCGGGTCCTCGATGGAGACCAGCGGGTAGTTGTCGACCAGGTCGGTGTAGAAGGCGATCAGCTCCTGGGTCGACAGGCCCTTGCCGTCGATCGTGTAGACGCCGTCCTTGTGGAACTCGGTGGCCGCCACGTCGAGCGCCAGCGCCACGTCGTCGCCGGGGGTGTAGCCCGCCCGCTCGATCGCCACCAGGATCAGGTCGAGCGCGTCGCGGTTGGACGGCAGGTTGGGCGCGAACCCGCCCTCGTCACCGAGGCCGGTCGCGTAGCCCTTCTCCTTCAGCACCTTCTTGAGCGCCTGGTAGACCTCGGTGCCCATGCGCACCGCCTCGCCGAACGTCTCGGCGCCGATCGGCGCGATCATGAACTCCTGGATGTCGACGTTGGTGTCGGCGTGCGCGCCGCCGTTGAGGATGTTCATCATCGGCACCGGCAGCAGGTGGGCGTTGGGGCCGCCGAGGTAGCGGAAGAGCGGCAGGTCGGCGCTGTCGGCGGCGGCCTTGGCCACGGCCAGCGAGACCCCGAGGATCGCGTTAGCGCCCAGCTTGGCCTTGTTCGGCGTACGGTCCAGATCGATCATGATCTGGTCGACGATGCGCTGGTCCTCGGCCTCGACACCGTGGATCTCGTCGAAGATCTCGTCGGTCACGGCCAGCACGGCCTTGCGCACGCCCTTGCCGCCGTAACGCTCGTCGCCGTCACGCAGCTCGACGGCCTCGAACTGGCCGGTGGACGCGCCGCTGGGCACCGCCGCCCGGCCGGTGCTGCCGTCGTCGAGCACCACGTCCACCTCGACCGTGGGGTTGCCCCGGGAGTCGAGGATCTCGCGAGCGTAAACGACCTCGATGGTAGCCACGGGATGCGCTCCTGAATCGATAGGCAATATGCGTTCGGCATGTAATGCGTTCAGAGCCTATCGGTTGAGGGCATCACGACCGGTGCGACTCCCAGGCGCGCACCCGATCGCGGTAGGCCCGCGCCGCCGCCCGCAGCTCCGCCTCCGGGTCCACGCCCGCCGCGCGCGCCCGGCTCACCAGGTCGAACAGCTCCCGGGCCACCCCCTGGCCGACCGCCGCGGCCAGGCTGTCAGGGACGCCGGAGCGCTCGGCGCGGCGCAGCAGCTGCGCGGCCAGCGACAGCGCCGGCTGCCCCATCGGCACCCCGTCGAACAGCGACTCGTCGCCCCGGGAGGCCCGCTCGGCGGCCTTGATCGCCTCCCAGTTGTCGTTCACCTCGTCGGCGCTCTCCGCCTTGACCGAGCCGAACACGTGCGGGTGGCGGCGCACCAGCTTGTCGACGATGCCGGCGGCCACGTCGTCCATGTCGAAGCCCTCGGCCACCCGCGCGTGGAAGACCACCTGGAGCAGCAGGTCGCCGAGCTCCTCGCGGAGCGCGGCGTGGTCGCCCTCCTCGATCGTCTCCAGCACCTCGTAGGCCTCTTCGAGCAGGTACGGGACGAGCGACTCGTGGGTCTGCTTGCGGTCCCACGGGCACTCGGCGCGCAGCCGGTCCATCACCCGTACGAGATCGAGCACCCGCGCGCCCGGCAGGTCGTACGAGCCGGGCACCACCTCGATCAGCGGCGGGTCCTCCAGCGCCAGCGCGGCGTGACCGAGCCCGCGCATGAACTCCTCGTCGCCGTCGCCGGCGAGCCACACCACGGTCTCCCCCGCCGCCGCCCGCTCCGCCAGCCCGCGCGGGTCCGGGGTCACGACCTCGACCTCCACCCCCGCGTCGGCGAGGTACGGCAGCTGCGGATGGCCGGGCGAGCCCGTCAGCACCGGGCCGGACCGGAGGGCCTGCCAGGCCTGGTGGCTGAGCAGGCCCGGCGGGACGCGCGGCGAGGTGGTGACGACGACGAGCGGCATGTCAGCCCTGCTGCTCCTGCTCGGCCTGGACCGGCTTGCCGAAGCGGCCCGGGTCGACGAAGCCACGATCCGGCTGGAAGGTGCCGTAGCGGGGGCTGAACACGGTCTTGACCGCGTTGTACTCCTCCTGCCACTTCATCGCGGCCTGCTGGTTCTCCCGGCCGCCGAACTTGTCGATGACCTTGGTGGCGCCCACCTCGGCCCTGACGTAGTCGCGGGCGTCGGCCGGCGAGACCCCCTTGGACAGCAGGTTCATCTGGGGGTCCTGGTACTGGCCCGGGTCCTTGAGCGCGGTGTCGACCTCCGTCTCGCTGACGGTGACGCCGTGCTTGTCGGCGACCTGCTGGTAGCGCAGCTGGTTGGTCATCCGGAACAGGACGAACTGCGTGATGGGCACGCCCAGCTGCTCCGGCTCGATGTTCGCCTTCTTGAGCGCGGCCTCGAACTCCCGCACGTTCTCGGCCAGCTCGCGGGAGGAAATGCGCTGATCACCGACGACGGCCGCCGCGCCGGCCTCGACGGGGGAAGAGCAGGCGGTCAGCCCGAGGAAGCTCACCCCGGCTGCCGCGGCGGCCACAGCCACTCGTATCGACTTCACGTGCGTGTCCCTTTCCGACAAAAACCGCAGTCAGCTTACCGGCGTCAGCTCAAGGAACATCGCCTCGACCAGATCGCCGCACCATTTGAGCAGATCCAGGTCACGCAACGGCTGCCCGCCCAGCGGCTTGGTCTTGGGCACCGGCACCAGCAGCGTCTCCGCGGCCTGCTTGTAGACCGACTTCTTGTAGAGCCGGTCCAGCCGCACCTGCTGCGACTCACGCAGCCGCGCCGGACCGAACTTGATGTACTGCCCCTGCAGCGTGACGTCCGTCAGCCCCGCCTTGCGCGCCCTGATCCGGAACGCGGCCACCTCCAGGAGGTTCTCCACCTCGACCGGCGGCTTGCCGTAGCGGTCGGTCAGCTCGTCGCGCACCTCGCCGATGTGGATCGGCTCGGCGATGGCCGCGATCCGCTTGTAGGCCTCCAGCCGCAGCCGCTCGGAGGTGACGTAGTCGTGCGGGATGTGCGCGTTGATCGGCAGCTCGACCTTGACGTCCGGCTGCTCGGGCCGCGCCTCCACGCCTTCGAGCTTGGCCTTCTGCTCCTGCACCGCCTCGGCCATCAGCCGGACGTACAGGTCGAAGCCCACGCCCGCGATGAAGCCCGACTGCTCGGCCCCCAGCACGTTGCCGGCGCCGCGGATCTCCAGGTCCTTCATCGCCACGTACATGCCCGCCCCCATCTCGGTGTGCTGGGCGATCGTGGCCAGCCGCTCGTGCGCGGTCTCGGTCAGCGGCTTCTCCGGCGGGTAGAGGAAGTAGGCGTAGCCGCGCTCCCGGCCCCGGCCCACCCGGCCGCGCAGCTGGTGGAGCTGCGACAGGCCGTAGGTGTCGGCCCGGTCCACGATCAGCGTGTTGGCGTTGGGCACGTCCAGCCCGGACTCCACGATCGTGGTGGACACGAGCACGTCGTACTCGCGCTCCCAGAACCCGACCATGATCTTCTCCAGCTGGTGCTCGTTCATCTGCCCGTGCGCCACCGCGATCCGCGCCTCGGGCACCAGCTCGCGCAGCCGCGCGGCCACCCGGTTGATCGACGCCACCCGGTTGTGCACGAAGAACACCTGGCCGTCGCGCATCAGCTCGCGCCGGACCGCCGCCCCGATCTGCTTCTCCTCGTACGGGCCGACGAACGTGAGGATCGGGTGGCGCTCCTCCGGCGGGGTCAGGATCGTCGACATCTCGCGGATGCCGGTCAGGCCCATCTCCAGCGTGCGCGGGATCGGCGTCGCCGACATGGCCAGCACGTCCACCTGCGTGCGCAGGTGCTTCATGGCCTCCTTGTGCTCGACGCCGAACCGCTGCTCCTCGTCGATGATGATCAGCCCGAGGTCCTTGAACCTGACCTCAGGGCTGAGCAGCCGGTGGGTGCCGATCACCACGTCGACCGCGCCGGCGCGCAGCCCGTCCAGCGTGCCCTTGACCTCGGCGTCACTCTGGAACCGGGAGATCGGCTTGACCGTGACGGGGAAGCTGGAGAACCGCTCGGCGAACGTCGACATGTGCTGCTGCACCAGCAGTGTCGTCGGCACCAGCACCGCCACCTGCTTGCCGTCCTGCACCGCCTTGAACGCCGCCCGCACCGCGATCTCGGTCTTGCCGTAGCCGACGTCGCCGCAGATCAGGCGGTCCATCGGGATGCCGCGCTCCATGTCGCGCTTGACCTCGTCGATCGCCTCCAGCTGGTCGGCGGTCTCCGCGTACGGGAACGCGTCCTCCATCTCGCGCTGCCACGGCGAGTCCGGCGCGAACGGGTGGCCCGGCGAGGCCATGCGGGCCGAGTAGAGCCGGATCAGCTCGCCGGCGATCTCCTTGACCGCCTTCTTCGCCCGCGACTTCGCCTTGGCCCAGTCGGCGCCGCCCATCCGGTTGAGGGTGGGCGACTCCCCGCCGACGTAGCGGGTGACCTCGTCGAGCTGGTCGGTCGGCACGTACAGCCGGTCGCCCTTGGCGTACTCGATCACCAGGTACTCGCGCGTGGCGCCCTGGATCGTGCGGCGGACCATCTCGACGTAGCGGCCCACGCCGTGCTGCTCGTGCACCACGTGGTCGCCCACCTTGAGCTGGAGCGGGTCGACCATGTTGCGGCGGCGCGACGGCAGGCGGCGCATGTCCTTCGTGGACGCCTTCTGGCCCACCAGGTCGAGGTGGGTGAGCACGGCCAGGCCCGGCGTGACGAACCCGTGCTCCAGCAGCCCGGTCGTGACGTGCACGACCTTCGGCTCCGGCGCCTCGTCCACGTACCGCCGCAGGCGGGCCGGCACGTCGACGCCCTTGAGCAGCTCCACCATCCGCTCGGCCGACCCGAGCCCCTCGCTGATGAGCACGACCGCCTTGTCGTCGGCCAGCCAGCCCTTGATGTCGTCCAGCGCCCTGCGGGTGTCGCCGCGGTAGGCCTCGGAGTCGTGCGCGGCCAGCTCCACCCCGGAGCCGAACGGCGCCATCGTCCACCACGGCTGCCCGAGCACCTCGGCGTGCCCGCGGATCTCCTCCAGCGTCCGGAACGCCGCCGCGCCCAGGTCGATCGGCGCCTCGCCGCCCGCCGCCGCGGTGATCCAGGACGCCTCCAGGAACTCCTGCGAGGTCCGTACGAGCTCCTCGGCCCGGCTCCTGATCCGCTCCGGGTCGCAGACGAACACGGCCGACCTGACCGGCAGATGGTCGATCAGCAGGTCCATCTCGCCGGCGAGGGCGGGCGCGAACGCCTCCATGCCCTCCACCGGAGTGCCCTCCGCGAGCTGGTCGAGCACCTCGGCCAGCGCCGGATGCCGCTCCGCCAGCTCCCGGGCCCGCTCCCGCACCTCGGCGGTCAGCAGCAGCTCGCGGCAGGGCGGCGCGAACAGCCCGTCCTCGGCCGCCTCCAGCGAACGCTGGTCGGCCACCTTGAACCAGCGGATCTCCTCGACCGTGTCGCCCCAGAACTCCAGCCGCAGCGGGTGCTCCTCCGTCGGCGGGAACACGTCGAGCAGCCCGCCGCGCACCGCGACCTCGCCGCGCCGCTCCACCATGTCGACCCGGTGGTAGCCGTTCTCCACCAGGCGGGCCACCACCTCGTCCAGGTCGGCGTCGTTGCCCGCGCGCAGCCGGATCGGCTCCAGGTCGCCCAGCCCCTTGACGATCGGCTGCAGCAGCGCCCTGATGGGCGCCACGACCACGCCGAGCGGCCCCGCCGCGCTGTCGCCCTTCACCGGGTGCGCCAGCCGGCGCAGCACCGCCAGCCGCTGCCCCACCGTGTCGGAGCGCGGCGACAGCCGCTCGTGCGGCAGCGTCTCCCAGGCGGGGAACACCGCCACGGCCCCCGGGTCGACGAGGCTGCCCAGCGCCGCCGCCAGGTCCTCCGCCTCCCGTCCCGTCGCGGTGACGGCCAGCACCGTCCGCTGGTCGTGCCCGGCCAGCGCGGCCACGCCGAACGGCCGCAGCGCGGCGGGCGCCACCAGTGACACGTCACCGCCCCGATCCAGGGCGGCGGTCAGCTCGGGGTCGGCGGCGACAAGGTCAAGCAGTCCGGAAAGACTCATCAGTTAGCCCCACGATGGCAACACGACTACCCCCGGCCATGCGGAGCGCGGGGGTGATGGACTCCAGCCTACTTGCCGCCCGCCGCCCGGTGAGAGGCGGACGCCGAGGGCGGCGGGTGCCGGGCGAAGTCGAAGGCGGCCAGACCGGCGTACGGGTCGACCCACCCGCGCAGTCGCGTTTCTCCAAGCCTCCCGGGGGCGGGCTGCGGCATCATCGCTGCCATGGACGACATGATGCCGCTGATGACGCGCGCCACCGAACAGACCGCCGCCCTGGTGCGCGCGGTGCCGCACGAGCGGCTCGGGCTGCCGACCCCGTGCGCGGAGTTCGACGTCAGGGCCCTGATCAGCCACCTGGAGTGGGTGGCGGCGATGTTCGAGGCGCTGGCCCGCCACGAGGCGCCGGCCGAGCAGGGGCCGTACGCGGGCGACTTCCCGGAGCGGGCGCGGCGCACGCTCGCGGCGTGGTCGCAGCCGGCGGCGTGGGAGGGCGTGAGCGAGGGCATGGGCCTGCCGATGACCACGCTGGCCCAGATGTACCTCGTCGACATGGTGACGCACGGCTGGGACCTGGCCAGGGCCACCGGCCAGGCGTACGAGCCGGACCCCGAGGCGGTCGAGCGGGGGCTGCGCTTCACCGAGGAGATGGCGGAGATGGGCAGGGAGCGCGGCGCGTTCGGGCCGGCGGTGGAGGTCCCTGACGACGCCTCGCCGCTGGAGCGCCTGCTCGGCATCACCGGCCGCGATCCGGCCTGGACCCCCTGATCCGCTTCTCCCTTCCGCCGAAGGTGCGCCACTATCCGCGCCCGTGTGGTTACTGTGGGTCGCATGTCAGACGTGCGGGCGGTCGCCCGGGGTGGCGATCTATTCAGTCAGCGGATCCGCGAGCAGTGGGCGGGGCAGCTCGGCCGGCGGCTGGACGTGCTGGTCGCCGGGTGCGCCCACGGCGAGCCGCTGTCGCTGGAGCGGATCGAGACGCGGGTGTGCGGGGTGGACGAGGACCTGCCCGCGATCCGCCGGGTGGTGGAGGAGCGCGCCGACCTGGTGACGTGGTCGCTGGGCGATCTGCGGTCGGCGCCGCTGCCGCCTCGCTCGTACGACGTCATCCAGCTGCTGTTCCTGCTGGAGCGGATCCAGCACGCGGAGCTGGTGTTCGACCGGCTGCTGCAGGCGCTGCGGCCGGGCGGGCTGGTGCTGCTGCGGATGCGCGACCGCGAGTCCGCCTACGGGCTGCTCGACCGGTTGACGCCGTCGTGGGTGCGGCGGGCGCTGTGGCGGCACCTGGTGACCGAGGGCGCGCCGGGGCCGCTGCCGGCCGTCTACGGCCCGCTGGCCTCGGTCGACGGGATGCACGCGTTCTGCCTGGCGCGAGGCCTGATGGTCACCGACGAGGAGCGGGCGACGAGCGGGCCGGCGATGGGCCGGGTGGGCGCGGCCGCGGTGGCGGTGGCGGCGCGGCTGACGGGGGGGCGCTACCCTGCCACCCACGACGAGATCACCATGGTGATCAGGAAGCCCCAGTATCACTTCGCGCGGCTCATCTAGCATCCCCCGCCCGTCGACGGGTAGGGTTGCCTACCCTTGCAGTCGGGATAGTTGGGATCATCAACCGTGGAGTGGACGCCGGACCCGCGCGAGCTGGCCGACCTTGAGCTGTTGCTGTCGGGGGCGTTCCGGCCGCTGACCGGTTTCCTCGGCCATGAGGACGTGCACGCCGTCACCGAGCGCGGCACCCTCGCCGACGGCACCCCGTGGCCCGCGCCGGTGACGCTCCACCTGCCCGAAGGCGCCGAGAGCGCGGAGGGTGAGGTGACGCTGCTCGACCCCGAGGGCGTCCCGCTCGCCACGCTGACGGTGACCGAGCACGGTCCCGGCGGGCTGGCCGCCGGCCCGGTCAAGGGGCTGGGCGCGCCGGAGCACGGCCCGTTCGCCCGTCTGCACCGCACTCCGGCCCAGGTACGCGACGAGCTGGGCGGGCGTCCCGCGCTGGCCGTCACGATGCGCGGCCCGCTCGACGACCTGGACGAGGTGGCGGCCACCGCCAAGGAGCTCGACGCGGTGATCCTGCTGATGCCTCTCTCGTACGGGGAGGACGGCCCCGGCGTGGTCAGGGCGGCGCTGCGGGCCAGGGACCGGCTGCCGGCGGGCACGCTCGTCGTCCCGGTGCCGCTGGCGCCGCGCGAGGAGGCCGAGATCGACCTGGAGCTGCGTGAGCACGTCGCGGCCGCCTACGGCGCGGCCGAGCACCTGGCCGGGCCCGAGCCGGTGCGCATCCCCGGGCCGCCGCACCGGCGCGGGCTGGTGGTGTTCTTCACCGGCCTGTCCGGCTCGGGCAAGTCGACGGTCGCCCGCGGGCTCCGCGACGCGCTGCTGGAGCTGGGCAGCAGGACCGTCACCTACCTCGACGGCGACGTGGTGCGGCGGCTGCTGTCGAAGGGGCTGTCGTTCTCCAAGGAGGACCGCGACCTCAACATCCGCCGCATCGGGTTCGTCGCCGCGGAGGCGGCCCGGCACGGCGGCCTGGCCATCTGCGCGCCGATCGCCCCGTACGCGGCGACCCGCGCCGAGGTGCGGGAGATGGTGGAGTCGGTCGGCGCCGACTTCCTGCTGGTGCACGTGGCCACGCCGCTGGAGGAGTGCGAGCGGCGCGACCGCAAGGGCCTGTACGCCAAGGCGCGGGCCGGGCTGATCCCCGAGTTCACCGGCGTCTCCGATCCCTACGAGGAGCCGGACGACGCCGACCTGGTCCTCGACACCACGCACATCTCCGTCGAGACCGCGGTCGAGCAGGTGCTGGGCACGCTGCGCGGCGGAGGGTGGGTGCGTTGATCGACTTTCCCCTGGTCCTCGGGTCGTTCCTGGTGGCGATCGTGGTGGGACTCACCGGCATGGGCGGCGGCGCGCTCATGACGCCGATGATGATGCTGTTCTTCAACGTGCCGCCGCTGGCCGCGGTCTCCAGCGATCTGGTCGCCTCGGCGGTGATGAAGCCGGTGGGCGGCTTCGTCCACCTCCGTCACGGGACGGTCAACCTGCGGCTGGTCGGGTGGCTCTGCCTGGGGTCGGTGCCGACGGCGTTCTGCGGGGTGTTCGTGGCGCGGGCGTGGGCGGTGGGCGACGGGGTGAAGTACGCGCTCGGCGTGGCTCTGCTGCTGGCCGTCGCGGGGCTGGCCGCCAAGACGCTGATCGGCGACAGGGGCGGCACGGCGCACGCGAACGAGGTCCGCGTGCGCCCCATTCCGACCGTACTGGTCGGTATGGTCGGCGGGTTGATCGTGGGCGTGTCGTCCGTCGGCTCCGGCTCATTGATCATCGTGGCGCTCATCGCGCTCTACCCGGCGCTCAAGGCCAACCAGCTCGTCGGCACCGACCTCGTCCAGGCCGTGCCCCTGGTCGTCTCGGCCGCGATCGGCCACCTCCTGTTCGGCGACTTCCAGCTCGACCTGACCACCTCGCTGCTGATCGGCTCGATCCCGGGCGTCTATCTGGGCGCGCGGATCTCCTCCCGCGCGCCGGGCGGCCTGATCAGGGCGATGCTCGCGATCGTGCTGCTGGCCTCCGCGCTCAAGCTGCTGAACGTCGGCAACACCCTCACGCTGGTGGCGCTGGCCCTGGCCACCGCCGTGATCGTGATCGGCTGGCGGTGGCGCGTCAGGGCCGCGGCACGCGCGTCGAGCGGAAGTGCGGATCTCGCGCGAGCGCGGTGAACGCCTTGTCGGCGGTCTCGTCGGTGTCGAACCTGGTGTCGCCCCTGGGCGCGTACGGCGAGTCGAAGTAGACCAGTGCCTTGATCTGCGGGTAGCGGCGGATCTGGTGGCGCACCGACTCGAAGAACGCCCGCTTGAACGCCGGGTCGTCGGGCCGTTCGAACACCCCCCACTCGGCGACCATGACCGGTTTGCCGGGGAAGCGCCACTGCATCCACCGGTAGAAGCCGGGCCACTCGCCGAACTCCTCCCGCGTCTTGTTGACCAGCGTGCCGAAGTCGTGCACCCGGTGGTCGGCGTACGGGTCCATGGCCACCCAGTCGACCACGTCGTCACCGGGGTAGAGCTCCTCGAACCAGGGCTGGACCGCCCAGTTGGGCGCGCCCATGTAGGTCATGACGGTGACCGCGTTCTTGACGCCCTTGTGCCGCAGCCTGAGCACGACGTGGCGGAACATCGCCGCGTAGTCCTTGGCCCGCATGCCCGAGCCGGCGGCGGGGTCGACGTCGTTCTCCGGCTCGTGGTGGATGGTGAGGAAGAACCGCTCGGGGAACGTCCGCCTGAGGTGGTCGGCCAGCCGGTCGATCCGGCCGTCGACGGCGCCGCGGGCGATCTCGGCCCAGGTGCTGGTGAGCGACGGCTTCCAGTTGATCAGCAGCAGCCGGGGGCGCTCCGGGTCGCGGGCGAGCCGGATCTCCTTCTCCGTCGGGAACAGCTCCTTGCCCCGGTGGTAGACGTGCACGATGTCGGCGGGCGCGCCCATCCGCTTCTCGGCGCTGGCCACCGCCTTCTCCACGTCCAGCCCGGTGAAGATCTCCGGGGCGATGCCCCACCAGGCGCCGCATGACGGGATGAGCCCGCCGGTGACCTCGCACGCGGGCGAGGGGGCGGGCAGCGGCTGGGCGCCGGCGGGGGCGGGCTCCTCCGGGTCCTCGGCGGCGCCCCCGTCCCCTGGGGAACAGGCGGCCAGCGTGACGGCCAGCGCCATCGCCATTCCGGAAAAAGCCGCTCTATACGGAAATGCCCGTCGAGCCAAAATCGTCGACCCCCTTGTTTCCAGAACCCCCGCCCTCTGCAACCTGAACCTTGCCACGCCATTCCCCGAACTTCAGCCAGAGCGGAAGTCCTCGCAGGTCAAACCCCTAGCCACCGCCCTGATAAATACGAAAAATCGTTAATTATAGGCACGATAGCTGGCCCGTATCCGAGAAAATCTTGCGGATCCCACCTGGCCGATAACCGCCGCGCTTATAGTGGGCGCACACCATGGCGCGTGACGCAGAGTCGTCAGTAAGCGACTATCCGCACACACTTCAGGGGGACTCGCCTCATGAGCCAGCCGCCGGATCACCCGGCCCGCCGCTCCGGCGCCGAGCTCGGAGACCACCTCGCCCTGCTCCGCCGCCGCTGGCTGCTCCTGCTGGGCTGCCTGCTCGCCGGCGGCGCCGCGGGCCTGGCGCTCATGCGCCTCACGCCGCCCGTCTACACCGCCACCTCCCACGTCCTGGTCAGCCCCGTGGGCATCGGCGAGCCCGCCAACCAGGTGACCAGCCGGCAGCGCGAGCAGCTCAACCTCGACACCGAGGCGCAGATCGCCCAGTCGGCCGTCGTCGCCGCCAAGGCCGCCGAGCAGGTGGGCGGCGCCGAGCTGGAGCCCGCCGTGGTGTCCGTGCCGCCCAACTCGGCCGTGCTGGCCATCTCGGTCACCGCCGCCGACCCCGGTGACGCCGCGCTGCAGTCGCGCGCGTACGCGCAGGCCTACCTGGCGCAGCGCGCCGAGAGCGCGACCGCGACGATCACGGCGCAGCTGCGGCTGGTGCTGGGCAAGCTCAGGCAGGCGGGCGGGGCGCTGTCCGCGGTGATCGACGAGCAGCAGGCGCTGACCAAGGGCAGCGCCGAGCACATCCGGGCGACGCACCGGCAGAACGTGCTCGCCCGCCAGGTCGCCGGCCTGACGCAGAAGTACGACACGCTCAAGACGCTCGCGGTGACGCCCGGCCAGATCATCAGCGCCGCCGCCCCGCCCCAGGAGCCGAGCGCCCCCAGCCTGCCGCTCCACCTGGGATCGGGGCTCATGGCCGGGCTGCTGGCCGGCGCGGCGCTCGCCCGGCTGCGCGACCGCCTCGACACCCGGCTGCGCACCCCCGCCGACGTCGAGCGGCTGAACCGGCTGCCCGTGCTGGCCGACGTGTCGCGGCCGCTCGACCACGGCACGCTGCACGAACTGTCCTCCGCCGTGCTCGCCTCGTGCCCCGGCAAGCGGCTGCTGGTCAAGTCCGTCCCGGCCGGGCTCGGCGGCGGGCAGGTGGCCGTGCCGCTGGCCGCCAACGTGCCGCTGACCGTGCTCGACGGCACCGACGTGGGCGACCTCGCCAGGGCGGACGCGGCGCTGCTGCTGATCGGCCTGGGCGGGGCCGAGGCCCCCGACGTGGCGGCCGCCGTACGGCTGCTGAGCAGGCACAGCGTGCCGATCATCGGCGCGGTCACCACGACGGACCTGGCGCCCGCGCCCGTCCGGGCCCCGCGCGGGCAGCACGCCTCGCTCGGCAAGCTCGTGGCCAGCGGCGAGTTCGAGACGAGCATCACCACCGCCAGGACCACGCCCATGCGGCCGATGCGGCGCCCGCGGGACCCGTCGACGTGAGAGGCCCGGCCTGGCCCGTCGCGGCGCTGCTGCTCGGCTACCCGCTCTGGTGGGCGCTGGGGTTCGGCGGGCTGTCGGTGGTCGTGCTCGCCGTGCCCATGGCGGTGATCCTGTGGCGGCGCCGGCCGGTCCGGGTGCCGCGCGGGTTCGGGCTGTGGGTGCTGCTGATCGCCTGCTACCTGCTGAGCGGGCTGATGCTGGGCGAGATGCCGCCCGGCACCTACGGCGAGCTGGCCGCGGGCCGGCTGATCGGCTACGCGATGCGGCTCGCGCTGTACGTGTCGGCCCTGATCCTCCTGCTCTACGTGGGCAACCTCACCGAGCGTGAGCTGCCCCAGCTGCGGCTGGTGCGGATGCTCGGCGTGCTGTTCCTCACGGCGGTCGCGGGCGGGCTGCTCGGCGTGCTGGCGCCCGGTTTCTCCTTCACCTCCCCGCTGGAGCTGGTGCTGCCCGACTGGATCGCGGCGCACCCGTTCGTGCAGAACCTCGTCCATCCGACCGCGGGGCAGACGCAGAAGGTCCTCGGCCACGCCCTGCCCCGGCCGGAGGCCCCGTTCGAGTGGGCCAACGCCTGGGGCGGCAACCTGTCGGTGCTGCTCATCTGGTTCGTCGTCGGCTGGTGGGTGTACGGCTCGCGCCGCCGCAGGGTGCTGGCCGTGGCGGCGGTGGCGGTGGCGGCCGTGCCGATCGTGTACTCGCTCAACCGGGGCCTGTGGATCGCGCTCGGGCTGGCGGGGGTCTACCTCGTGCTCCGGGTGGGCGGCCGGACCAGGACGGCGCTCTGCGCGGGGGCGGCCGCCGCGGCGCTGGCGTTCGCGCTCAGCCCGCTCGCGCCCCTGGTGGCCCAGCGGCTCGACAGCCCTCACTCCAACGACATCCGCGCCTTCACCGTCGCGGCCACCGTCGAGGCCACGCGTCACTCCCCCCTCATCGGTTACGGCAACACCCGTCGCGCCCTGGGCAGCCACCGCTCGGTCACCACCGGCAAGACCGCCTGGTGCCCCGGGTGCGGCCATCCGCCGCTGGGCAGCGACGGGCAACTCTGGCTGCTGCTGATCTCACAGGGGGTCACCGGGGCGGTGCTCTACGCGGCGTTCTTCGCCGGGGCGATCCGCCGCCACTGGGGCGACCGCTCGCCGATCGGGCTGGCCGGGGTGCTGGTGATGTGCCTGGTGCTGTTCTACATGCTCATCTACGACGGCCTCGTCACGCCGCTGAGCCTCTACGCGATCTCGTTCGCGCTGCTGTGGAGGAACTCCCCATGAACGACGCCCGCGCCCGGCTGCGCTACCTCGGCGGCACGCTCGACCTGCTCTACCCCGGATCGGGGGCGCCGCGCGCCTACACGCTGCTGCCGCACCCCCGGCTGCCGCGCCGCCTGGCGCCGCGCCGCTGGTGGCATCCCGGCCGGCGGATCACGCTGGCCACGCGGGGGTCGATCGCCGAGCATCTGGGCGAGGTGTTCGGCGTCCCGGTGGAGGTCACGCTCCGGGTGCGGCCGGCGCGCCGGGCCAACCGCAAGCCGGTGCTGGAGGCGCGCGGCGGGGGCGAGCTGCTCGCGTACGTGAAGATCGGCGACACCGACCGGACGCGCGCGCTGGTCGCGCACGAGGCCGCCACGCTGGACCGGCTGGCCGGGCGGGCGCTGAAGACCGTCGTCGTGCCGTCGGTGCTGCACCACGGGAGCTGGCGCGGCCTCGGCGTGCTGGCGCTGTCGCCGCTACCGGTCCGCGGCGGGCGGGTGCCGGCGGAGCTGCTGCTGCGCGCGGTCGAGGAGATCGCGGCCACCGGCGAGCCCGGGGGGCACGGGGGGCACGGGGGGCACGCCTGGCACGGCGACCTGTCGCCGTGGAACCTCGCGCCCTCCGGTGACGGGCGGCTGCTCGTGTGGGACTGGGAGCGCTACGAGGTCGGCGTCCCGTACGGGTTCGACGCCCTGCATCACCTCTTCCAGCGGGCGCTGCGGCGGATGGACCCGGCCACGGCGGCGCGCTGCTGCCTGGCCAGGTCGGTGCGGACGCTGGCCCCCCTCGGCCTGTCGGCGGCGCAGGCCAGGCGGACGGCGCTGCACTACCTGATCGCGCTGGCCGACCGGCACGCCGCCGACGGACACGAGCCGCTCGGCCCGCCGGACCGCTGGCTCAACCCCCTCGTCGACCATCAGGAGGCCTTGCTGTGAAGACCGCGAAGCAGGCGGCGCTGTCGGTGTCCAGGACCACCGGGCGGATGACCTCCGCCGTGCGGCTCCTGCCGTCGTTCCTCATCATGGGCGGGCAGCGGTGCGGCACCACCTCGCTCTACCGGGCGCTGGCCCAGCATCCGCTGGTGTACAAGCCGGTGCTGCGCAAGGGCGTGCACTACTTCGACACCGCGAGCTACGGGCACGGGCTGTCGTGGTATCGGGCGCACTTCCCGATGAGGGTCGGCACGGCGCTGCTGATCCGCCGGTTCGGGGGGCTGCCGCAGGCGTTCGAGTCGTCGCCCTACTACCTGTTCCACCCGCTGGCCGGTGAGCGCATCGCCGCCGACCTGCCCGGGGCGAAGCTGATCGTGCTGGTGCGCGACCCGGTGGAGCGGGCCTGCTCGGCGCACGCCCACGAGCTGGCCCGCGGGTTCGAGACCGAGGAGTGCTTCGAGCGGGCGCTGGAGCTGGAGGAGGAGCGGGTGGCCGGGGCCGAGGAGCTGTTCCGGGCCGACCCGCACGCCGCCCACCACGGGCACCGCCATCTCGCCTACCTGGCCCGGGGACGCTACGCCGACCAGCTCGAACGGCTGGAGCCGCTGTTCGGCCGGGATCGGATCATGGTCATCGACAGCCACCGGTTCTTCCACGAACCCGAGCCCGTCTACGACCGGCTGCTGCGCTTCCTGAGGGTGCCGCGGTTCGGCTACCCCGGCTTCTCCCGGCACAACTGGCGGCCACGGCCCAAGCAACTGCCCGACTCGCTGCGGCTGCGGCTGATGGACCGGTTCGAGGAACACGACCGGAGACTGGTCCGCTGGCTGGACGGTGAACCGTCGTGGCGGCGCTGAGACGGGTCGCCCGGAGCGGGCTGGCGGGGGTCGCCGGGGCGGCGGCCGGGGCGCTGTCGCAGTTCCTCCTGGTCGTGGTGGTGACCCGGGTGTATCCGGTGGAGGCGGCGGGGGCGTTCTTCACCTCGGTCGCGCTGGCGCTGATGGTGGCCGGGGTGGCGAAACTGGACGCGGGGAACGGGCTGGTGTTCTTCATCGCCCGAGCCAGGACCTACGGTTATCGCGGTATTTCGGGATATGTCAGGGCGGCGCTGGTGCCCGTGTCGGTCCTCGCGACCGTCGCCGGCGTCCTGCTCTGGCCGGCGCTGGGCGTGCTCGCGCTCGTGCTGCCGGCCATGGCGGTGACCGACGTGCTGCTCGCCGCCTGCCGGGGCTTCGGCGCCATGCGCCCCACCGTGCTGCTGGACGGCCTGCTGCTGCCGCTCTCCCAGCTCGCCCTGGTGGCGGCCGTCGCCGTGGCCGGGCTCTCCGCCGCGTCCCTCCCTCTGGCCTGGGCGCTGCCGTACCTGCCCGTCGCGGGGCTGGCGGCGCTCGCGCTGCGCGGCCGGGCGCCGCGCACCCCGTACCTGACCGGGACCGGGCGCGACCTGTGGCGGCACACCGCGCCCCGGTCGACGGCCGGCGCGATCCAGGCGGTGTTCCAGCGGCTGGACATCGTGGTCGTGGCCGCGCTCGGCGGGCCGGCCCAGGCCGCCGTCTACACCGCCGCCACCCGGTTCAAGGTCGTCGGCCAGCTCGCCGGCCAGGGCCTGGCCCAGGCCGCGCAGCCCCGCCTGGTGCGCGCGCTGGCCGCCGGCGACCTGGCCAGGGTCAAGGAGATCTACCAGGTGACGACGATGTGGCTGGTGCTGGCGACCTGGCCGATCTGGGTCGGGTACGCGGCGCTCGCGCCGTGGCTGCTGCACGTGTTCGGCCCCGGCTACGTCTCCGCCGTGCCGGTGGCGCTGGTGCTCTCGGCCACCATGATGGCGGCGACGGCGTGCGGCATGGTGGACGTGGTGCTGACCGCGGCCGGCCACACCACCTCCAGCCTGCTCAACCTCGTCGCCGCCGTCGTCTGCACGCTCCTGCTGGACGTGGCGCTCATCCCGGGCCAGGGCGCGCTGGGCGCCGCGCTCGGCTGGTCGGGCGGCGTGCTGGTCAAGAACGCGCTGCCGCTCTGGCAGCTCCACCACCGCTACGGGCTGCGCCCGTTCGGCCGCCACAGCCTGGCCGCGCTGCGCCCGCGCACCTGGGCGGCGGCGTGACGGTCCGCCCTCCGGTGCTGGTCACCGGGCTGCCCAGGAGCGGGACGAGCTGGGCGGGCAAGATGCTGGCGGCCGGCGGCGAGCTGGTCTACGTCAACGAGCCGCTCAACCCGCAGCACCCGCCCGGCCGCTGCCCCGGCGTCCTGCGCGCCCGGGTCTCCCACCGCTTCCAGTACATCTGCGACGACAACTCCGCCGCCTGGCTGCCCGCCTTCCGCGACACGGTCGCGCTGCGCTACGGCTGGGCGGCCGAGCTGCGCGTCAACCGGGCCCCCTACGATCTGGCGCGCATGGTCCGCTACGGCGCCGCGTTCACCCTGGGGCGGTGGGCGGGGCGGCGGGCGCTGCTGGACGACCCGTTCGCGGTGCTGTCGGCGGCCTGGTTCGCCGAGCGGCTCGGCTGCCGGGTGATCGCGCTGGTGCGCGACCCGGTGGCGTTCGTGGCGAGCTGGCAGCGGCTCGGCTGGACGATCTACTTCCACGAGCTGCTCGAACAGCCGTTGCTGGTCCGCGACCATCCCGAGGTGCTGCGCCTGCGCGCCCTGGTCGGCTCGCAGGACCAGGTGGCCAAGGCGGCCGCGCTGTGGCGGGTGACGCGCACGATCCTGTCGCGCCTGCCCGGCGTCCGGCTGGTCTCCTACGACGAGCTGGCCGCCGACCCGGTGCCGGGCTTCCGCGAGCTGTACGGGTACGCAGGCCTGCGCTGGAGCCGGGCCGCCGAGCGGCGTATCGTCCGGGCGTGCACCGGCGGCCCTCCCGGCACCGGCGGCTTCGCCTGGTCGGGGCTGTCCCGTACGGCGTTCCGGCCCATGGACTCCCGCCTCGCGGTGTGCTCCGGCCACCGCGGCCTCACCGAGCAGGAGATCGCCCGGGTCAGGGAGCTGACCGCCGCCGACTCCTGACGCGTGCCCGGCCGCCTCCGGACCGGCGGCGGACCGCGCTCCCGGCGAGCAGCCGCACCGCGAAGGGCAGGTCGTCCACCAGGTAGCGGCGGGCCAGCCGCCGGGGTTCGGTGACCAGCCGGTGCAGCCACTCCAGCCCGCCGCGACGCATCCAGCCGGGCGCCCGCGACACCGTCCCGGCCGCGAACCCGATGGCCGCCCCGCACCCCAGGAACCACGCCTCAGGCAGCTCCCGCCGCAGCTCGGCGATGAGCAGATCCTGCCGGGGGAACCCGAGCCCGGCGAACACCAGGGCCGGCCGCGCCGCCACGACCTTCCGCCGCACCCGTTCCCGCCCCCGCGCCGTCAGGTCGAACCCGTACGGCGGCGCGTCCACCCCGCACACCTCCAGCCCGGGATGGCGTCCGGTCAGCTCGCGGGCCGCCGCCTCCGCGACACCGGGCGGCCCGCCCAGCAGGTAGACGGGCGAGCCGCGCCGCGCCGCCATCCCGCTCAACGACCAGATCAGGTCGGCCCCGGTCACCCGCCCCGGCAGCGGGGTCCCCTGGAGCCGCGCCGCCCACACCAGCGGCATCCCGTCGGCGACCACCACCTCGGCCCCGGCCACCAGCTCCGCGAGCCGGGGCTGCCGGGCGACGGCCCGGCAGATGTCCACGTTCGGCGTCACGATGCGCCCCCCGCGCCCGGCCGCCAGCTCCGCGGCCACCCACGCCACCACCTCGTCCTCCCCGACGGGATCGACGGCCACGCCCCCCACGACCACCCTCGGGCCGCGGGCCTCCGCACGAGTGCGCGTACGGGGAAGAGGATGGGCGGTCAAATCCCGTGCCCCCGGTGGTGGAGGAGCGACAGGACCGTGGAGGCGGGCAGCAGACCGGTGGCGACGGCCAGGGCCAGGG
>NZ_JAPNNL010000044.1 GCF_027620315.1 Nonomuraea corallina
GGGTGGACGTGTACGCGCCGGAGCCGGCCGCGCTGGCCGACTGGTCGCGCTGCCGGGTGCTGGCCGTGGACGTGGACGAGCTGATCCGCCCTTACCTGGCGGAGGGCAGGCTGCCGGCCGTGCCCGAGGCGCTCGGTCCCGAGCAGCGGCGCGAGGCGGTACGGGCCGCCGACGCGCAGGTGGGGGCCGTGCTGGCGAAGCTGCCCGCCGGGACCCAGGTGGTGCTGAGCGGCATCGGCGACCACGGGTCGGTGCCGCACCTGCGGGTGGCCATGTGGAAGCGGGCCGAGGCGTCCGGCGCGCTGCTGGGCACGGCCTCGACCCGGCGCGATGACATCGTCATCGTCACCGACACCACGCCGACGGTGCTCACCGCGGCCGGCATCCCGGTCCCGCCGACCGTGATCGGGCTGCCCTGGGAGGCGGGGGAGCGGCTGCCGCTGGAGGCGGCCGTCGCCGACCTGCGCAGGGCCGACACGATGGCCACCGGCATCCGCAACACCACGGGCCTGTTCTTCACCGGGTTCGCCGTCATCACGGTGACCTTCTACGCGATCGCCTACTACGTGCTGTCGCGCCGCAAGAAGGCCGGAGCCCTCGGCGTGATCGCGCTCGGGCTGGCCGCCGTGCCCGTGTCGACGTACCTGGTGAACGTGCTGCCCTGGGGGCACGGCCCGTACCCGATCGCGCTGGTGATCACCGGGGTGGTGGCGATCGCCTCGGCCATCACGGCGGTCGCCCTGCTGGGGCCGTGGCGGCGCAGCCCGGTGGGCCCGCCGGCGGCGGTGGGCGCGATCATCGGTCTGGTCATGGTGGCCGACCTGCTGACCGGCACCAACCTGCAGCTCAACAGCCTCATGGGCTACACGGCCGTGGTGGGCGGGCGCTACTACGGGCTGGCCAACATCCCGTTCGCGCTGCTGGCCACCGCCGTGCTGATGACGACGGCGCTGGTCGCCGACCACCTGGTGCGCGCCGGGCGGCGGCGGGCCGCGGTGCTCCTGGTGTCCGTGACGGGCGTGACCGCGATGCTGCTGGCGGGCTGGCCGGGCGTCGGCAGCGACTTCGGCGGCGTGATCGCTTTCGTGCCGGGCATCGCGGTCACGGCGCTGCTGGTGGCGGGCAAGCGGGTGTCGGTGCTGAGGTTCGCCGGGTTCTGCGTGCTCGGCGGGGTGACCGTGTCGGCGCTCGCGGTGCTCGACTACCTGCGGCCGGCGGCGTCGCAGACCCATCTGGGGCGGTTCGTCGGCATGGTGCTGGAGGGGACGTTCATGCCGATGATCCTGCGCAAGCTGGGGGCCATGCTCAACACCATGCTCTCGCCCAACCTCATGCCGATCGTGATCACCGGTCTGGCGTTCCTCATCTTCGCGATCATGCGTCCCGGCAAGATCAGCGCCGGGGTGGTGCCGCTGGCGTTCGAGCGCACCCCCATGCTGAAGGCCGGGCTGATCGGCACGCTGGTCAGCGGTGTGGTCGGCATGCTGGTCAACGACTCGGGCACCGCCGTGCTCTCCATGGTGGTGGCGGTGGCCGTGCCGCTGGTCCTGTACGCGGGGATCAACAGCGCGCCGCTGGAGGAGGGTGCGCCCGACGAGAGTCCGATACCCGCCAAGATCTGAAATTTTCTTTTAGTTCACCCCAAGG
Organism: Nonomuraea corallina; assembly: GCF_027620315.1. Classification (GTDB taxonomy): domain Bacteria; phylum Actinomycetota; class Actinomycetes; order Streptosporangiales; family Streptosporangiaceae; genus Nonomuraea; species Nonomuraea corallina. Next base: position 1,648 of record NZ_JAPNNL010000044.1, read on the forward strand.
TCTTGAAAATTATATGCACGAGCGATTGCATTCGGTCGTGCAGACCCTCCGTTCCCTCGCCGTCGTGGCGCTCGTGCTCACGTCGGCCGCGCCCGCACAGGCCGACCCCGTACCCCCCGTAGAGGACGCGCCCGCGGCGTCGTCCTACCCGCCCCCCTCGACGCTGGTCGCCGCATCGGCGACCGGCGACCGGCTCGACACCGCGAAGAAGACCAGGCCGGTCGCCCCGGGCATCACCCTCACCTCCTTCGACCGGCTGGACCCGCTGGGCTGGCTGCGCGCCGACGCGCTCACCGCCGAGCTCGGCGGCGGGACCAGCGCCGACTACGTCTTCTCCGGCGAGGTGTCGAAGACCGAGCCGCTGTCGGGGCCCGCCCGGCGCTCACGGGCCGTCGCGGCGGTCAACGGCGACTTCTTCGACATCAACAACTCCGGCGCCGCCCAGGGCATCGGCGTCCAGACCGGCGAACTCGTCCAGTCGCCGATGGCCGGTCACGACAACGCGGTCGCGATCAGCGGCGACGGCGTCGGCCGGGTGCTCAAGATGCACTTCGAGGGCACCGCCACCCCCGAAAGCGGCTCCCCGGTCACGCTCACCCAGTTCAACCAGCGCGTCCAGAGGGACGGCGTCGGCCTGTTCACCCCGCTCTGGGGCTCCTACACCCGGGCCCGCGCCGTCGAGGGCGCCTCCGCCGTCACCGAGGTCGAGCTGAAGGACGGCGTGGTCGCCGCGGTCCGCCAGGCGGCCGGCGACGGCCCGATCCCCGCCGGCACCTCGATCCTGCTCGGCCGCGACGCGGGCGCCGCCGCGCTGGCCGGGCTCAGGGCAGGCGACAAGGTGGAGATCGCGTACCGGCCGAAGGCCTCCGACGGCAAGGACGTCAAGGCCGCGGTCGGCGGGAACTGGGTGCTGGTCAAGGACGGCCGGGCGCAGCACTCCACCGACCAGTCCGCCCACCCCAGGACCGCGGTCGGCTTCTCCGCCGACGGCAAGAAGATGATCCTGCTCACCGTCGACGGCCGCCAGGCCGACAGCCGCGGCGTCACGCTCGACGAGCTGGCCGCGATGATGGTCGAGCTGGGCGCGGCCGACGCGCTCAACCTCGACGGCGGCGGCTCCTCCACCATGCTCGCCCGCGAGCCGGGTCAGGCCGAGCCGCAGATCGAGAACAGCCCGTCCGACGGCGGCGAGCGGCACGTCCCCAACGGCCTGGCGCTGTACGCCGCCGAGGGCAGCGGCGAGCTCAAGGGCTTCTGGGTGGAGACGGCCGTCGACCCCGCCCGCGCTCCCGGCGCGGCCCCCGTCGGCGGCGGGCGCCCCGAGCGCGTCTTCCCCGGGCTCACCCGCCGGCTGACCGCCGCCGGGTACGACGAGACGTACGGGCCCGCGGCCGGGACGCCGGTGTGGCGGAGCACGCCGGCCGTGCACGGCCTGGTCAGAGGCGGGACCTTCCACGCCCTGGTGCCCGGCGTCACCACCGTCACCGCCTCCCGCGGCAAGGCCGAAGGCGCCCTGGAGCTGACCGTGCTCCAGCCGCTCAAGCGGCTCGGCGTCACCAGCGACCGGGTGGGCCTGTCCGGCGCGGACGACACCGCGACGTTCGGCGTCGTCGGCTACGACCGCAACGGCAACACCGCCCCCATCGAGCCGTCCGACCTGACCCTCGACTACGACCGCGCCCTGCTCGACGTCACCGCGAACGAGCACGGCTCCTTCACCGTCAAGGCCAGGAAGGACACCGGCTCCGGCCTGGTCACCGCCAGAGTCGGCAAGATCGTCACCGCCCTGCCGGTGACGGTCGGCTTCGAGGACCGGCCGGTCGCCGACTTCGAGGACGCCGCCTCGTGGACGTTCGCCGCCGCGCGGGCCACCGGCTCGCTGTCGGCCGCGCCGGGCCAGAACGGAGGCGGGCTCAAGCTCTCGTACGACTTCACCCAGTCGACGGCGACCCGCGCCGCCTACGCCAACCCGCCCGGGCAGCTCGTGGTCGGCGGGCAGCCGCAGGCGTTCGGCATGTGGATCCACTCCACCGGCAAGGGGGAATGGCCCAGCCTGGAGTTCTACGACGCGCTCGGGCAGGCGCAGATCCTGCGTGGCCCGTACCTGACGTGGACCGGCTGGCGGTTCGTCGAGTTCGCGGTGCCGCCGGGCGTCAGCTACCCGCTCCAGCTGCGGCGCTTCTACGTGGCCGAGACCAGGGCGGACGCCTCCTACACCAACGAGATCCTGGTCGACGGGCTGGTCGCCAAGGTGGCGCCGTCGATCGAGTCGCCGCAGCCGGAGAAGGTCGCCGACCCGGTGGTCAGGCCCGACGTGGCGGACCTGCCGTGGCGGTTCGCGGTCATGTCCGACGCGCAATTCGTCGCCCGGGACCCCGACAGCGACCTGGTGCGGGGCGCGCGGCGCACGCTGCGCGAGATCAAGGCCGCGGACCCGGACTTCCTGGTCGTCAACGGCGACCTGGTGGACGAGGCGTCGCCGGAGGACTTCGCGCTGGCCAAGCGGATTCTCGACGAAGAACTCGGCGATGACCTGAAATATCACTACATCCCGGGTAACCACGAGGTGATGGGGGGCAAGATCGACAACTTCAGGGCCGTCTTCGGCGACACGTACCGGACCTTCGACCACAAGGGCACCCGCTTCATCACGCTCGACACCTCCCGCCTCAACCTGCGCGGCGGCGGCTTCGAGCAGATCGAACTGCTCCGTACCGAACTGGACCGGGCCGCCGGCGACCGCTCGGTCGGCTCGGTAGCCGTGCTGTTCCACGTGCCGCCGCGCGACCCGACCCCCGGCAAGGGCAGCCAGCTCGGCGACCGCAAGGAAGCCGCGCTGGTCGAAGGCTGGCTGGCCGACTTCCAGCGGGACACCGGCAAGGGCGCGGCGTTCATCGGCGCGCACGTCGGCACCTTCCACGCCTCCCGGGTGGACGCCGTCCCCTACGTCATCAACGGCAACTCCGCCAAGAACCCCGCCACCCCGGCCGGCGACGGCGGCTTCACCGGCTGGTCCCTGTGGGGCGTCGACCCCGTCACCGAGAAGGAGGCCGAGCACGTCAGGCGCAACTGGTTCGCCGACGCCCCGGAATGGATCGGCGCCCAGCTCCGCCCGCACGTCGACGAGCTGACGCTGACCGCCCCGGCCACGGTGGCGGCCGGCAGCCCGGCCACCGTCACCGCCACGGTCCGGCAGGGCGCCCGCGACGTGCCCGTCGCCTATCCGGTGTCGGCGCGCTGGTCCGGCTCGCCCAACCTGCACATCGGGCCGCGCGCCGGGGCCAGGCGCCATCACGTCGCCGTGCTCGACCCCGGGACCGGGACGCTCACCGCGTTGCGCGAGGGCCGGGTGACGGTCGCGGTGACCGTCAACGGCGTCACCCGGCAGGCCGCCGTGGCGGTCGCCGCCAGGGCCGCCGCCTGATCCGGCGCCCTCTCGTGAGGGCGGGCACGCGGGTGTGTCCGTCCTCACGTTCGCCGGGCCCGCTCGCGGGCACAGGATCCGCATGGGGGCCGTCGTCCGCGAAGGAGTAACACGTACGTGATGGGCGTTGAGGTGACGCCGGGCTGGGGGGCCGATGCCTGCTGAGGCCGTGCTGCCCGGGTTCGACCGGATGACGGGGGGACTGCCCCCGGTCGCCGCGATGGTGGCCGCGAGCCCTCCGGGCACCAAGCTGACACACTCCTCCGGCGGGTGGGGCGCGACCCTGATCGGCCGGGACGGCGCACGCCGCGTCCACGGGCTCGGGGTGGCCGCGTGACGACCTCGCACCACTTCTCGCACTACCAGGACCACGGCCCGGACGAGCCGCGCGACCGCCCTGCCGACCGCCCTGCCGACCGCCATCCCGACCTGCGTTCCGACCATCGGGACGTGCTGCTGCGGGAGGCGCTGCGGGCCGAGCTGCCCGCCGCCCGGGAGCTGCGGCGCGAGCTGCACGCCGACCCCCGGGTCTCCGGCCAGGAGGGCCCCACGCTGGAGCGGGTGCTGCGGGCGCTGCCGGACGGCCCGATCGAGCACGTGGCCGGCACCGGCGCGCTGGTCAGGATCGGCGGCCCCGGCCCCGCCGTCGGCGTGCGCGGCGAGCTGGACGCGCTGCCCCTGGCCGAGCGCACCGGCGTGCCGTGGGCGGCCGTCAACGGCGCCATGCACGCCTGCGGCCACGACGTCCACCTCGCCGCCGTCGTGGCGCTGGCCCGCGCGGTCGCCAGGGTCACGGCCGTGCTCGCGGCGCGCGACGCGGCCCCCGCGGCCGGGTACGAGTCCGTAGCCGATCACGAGCCGCCGGGTCCGCTCATGGTCGTGCTGCAGCCGCGCGAGGAGAGTCACCCGTCGGGCGCCGCCGACGTCGTCCGGTCCGGCGCCCTGAGCAGCAACGACGTCCGCGCCATGATCGGAGCCCACGTGCAGCCCGTGCTGGCGGCGGGAGTGACCGCGTGCACGCCCGGAGCGGTCAACGCCTCCGCCGACGAGTTCCGGGTGACGCTCAAGGGCGTGGACGGGCACGCCGCCTACCCGCACCTGGCCCGCGACCCGGTCGTCGCCATGGCCCAGGTGATCGTGGCCGCCCAGCAGCTCGTCAGCCGGGTCGCCGACCCGATGGTGCCGACCGTGGTGACGTTCGGCAGCGTGCACGCCGGCACCGCGCCCAACGCCATCCCCGGCGAGGCCGTCGCCCGGGGCACGCTGCGCACCCTGTCGCCGTCGTGGCGCGAGACGCTGCACGCCCAGTTCGCCGGCCTGGTCGGCGACGTGGCGCGGGCCCACGGCTGCGAGGCCGAGGTCCAGGTGCTGCCGGGGGAGCCGGTGCTGGTCAACGACGCCGCGCTCGCGATGCGTACCGGCGAGCTGCTGCGCGCGAACGGGCGCGCGGTCAGCGACGACCTGCGCTCGTGCGGCGGCGATGACTTCGCCCAGTACGGCGAGCTCATGCCGTCGCTGATGATGTTCGTCGGCGTCGACACGCGGGCCGGGCTGCACAGCCCCGAGTTCCTGCCCGGCGACGAGGCCGTGGACGAGGTGGCCGAGAGCCTCCTGGCGGGCTATCTCGCCGCGTCGTGCGACGGACTCAGCGCAGGACCCTGAACCGGAGATGCGTCATCCCCGGCGTCGTCACCGTCGCGGTCTCCTCCAGCTCCACCAGCCGGGACAGCTCGCCGAACAGCGGCAGCCCGCCGCCGAGCAGCACGTGCGCGACGTGCAGCCGCAGCTCGCCGACCAGCCCGGCGGCCAGCGCCTGCCGGCACACGTCCGCGCCGCCGACCACCCACACGTCCCGCTGCCCGGCCGCCGCCCTCGCCCGCGCGACCGCGTCCTCGATGCCGCCGGTGACGAACGTGAACGTGGCCGGCGGCTTGACCAGCGGCTCCCGTTCGGTGTGGGAGAGCACGAACACCGGGTGCGGGAACGGCGGCGCGTCACCCCACGGCTCCAGGCCGGAGCGGAACATGCCCATCCCCATCACGTAGGCGCCCGGCTCGGCGGCGAACTCCGCCATGATCTCCGCGTCCGCCGCGCCCTCGCTGAAGATCCACTGGTGCAGCCGTTCCAGGTCCTCGCCAGGACCGGTGGCGAACCCGTCGACCGACACCGTCATGTTCAGCACCACATCGCTCATGCCCCATGCCGACCCGGCCGGAGCGCGAAAGTCATCGCTGACGAAACCGGGCCGAACCTCTAGGCTCGGCAGGCGATGGAATGCGAACGTCTCACCCCCGGTTCCGGCCGTCTCGAACCCCGCGCGGCCCTGAGCTCCGACGCCCCCTCGCTCGACCTCAACGGCGCCTGGCGGTTCCGCCTGTCGCCGGTGGCGACCGTCCCCGAGGACTTCGCCGACCCCCGCTACGACGACGCGGCCTGGGCCGAGCTGCCGGTGCCCGCCCACTGGCCGCTGCACGGACACGGCGCCCCCGCCTACACCAATGTGTCGTATCCCTTCCCGGTCGACCCCCCGCACGTGCCCACCGAGAACCCGACGGGCGACTACCGCCGCGCCTTCGACCTGCCGGAGGGCTGGAACGGCGGCAGGCTCCGCTTCGACGGCGTCGAGTCGTACGCCAAGGTCTGGCTGAACGGGCACGAGCTGGGCTTCACCACCGGCAGCCGGCTGCCCGCCGAGTTCGACGCCGGCCCGTGGCTCAAGCCGGGGCGCAACGTGCTGGCCGTGCGCGTCCACCAGTGGTCGGCCGCCAGCTACCTGGAAGACCAGGACATGTGGTGGCTCCCGGGCATCTTCCGCGACGTGACCCTCACCCGCTCGGCCGCCGACGTGTTCGTGCACGCCTCGTACGAGGACGGGCGCGGCACCCTGAGCTTCGACGGGACCGGCGCCCTCGACCTGCCCGAGCTGGGCGTCACCGGGCTGCGGCCGGGTGAGCGCGTGACCGTGGCCGCCGAGCCGTGGAGCGCCGGGACGCCGCGGCTGTACGAGGCGGTGCTGCGCGCGCCGGGGGAGACCGTCCGGCTGCGCGTCGGCTTCCGCACCGTCGCCATCGAGGACGGGGTGCTGCTCGCCAACGGGCGGCCGCTGCTGCTCAAGGGGGTCAACCGGCACGAGTTCCACCCCTTGTCCGGCCGGGCGGTGACGTACGCGACCATGCGCGAGGACGTGCTGCTGATGAAGCGGCACAACGTCAACGCCGTCCGCACCAGCCACTACCCGCCGCACCCCGCCTTCCTCGACCTCTGCGACGAGCTGGGGCTGTGGGTGATCGACGAGTGCGACCTGGAGACGCACGGCTTCGGCCAGGTCGGCTGGCGGAACAACCCCAGCGACGACCCGCGCTGGGAGGAGGCATGCCTCGACCGGATGCGCCGCATGGTGGAGCGCGACAAGAACCACCCGAGCGTCATCATGTGGTCGCTCGGCAACGAGGCGGGCGTCGGCCGCAACCTCGGCGTCATGGCGGAGTGGGCGCGCGAGCGCGACCCGTCCCGGCCCCTCCACTACGAGGGCGACCGGTCGTGCGAGCACACGGACGTGTACTCCCGCATGTACGCCTCCCACGCCGAGGTCGAGGCGATCGGCCGGGGCGCCGAGGACCCGCTCGACGACCCGGAGCTGGACGCCAGGCGGCGGGCCATGCCGTTCCTGCAGTGCGAGTACGCGCACGCGATGGGCAACGGCCCCGGCGGGCTGGCCGAGTACCAGGAGCTGTTCGAGCGCTACCCGAGGCTGGCCGGCGGGTTCGTCTGGGAGTGGATCGACCACGGCCTCGCGCACCCGTCTCTCGGCTACGCCTACGGCGGCGACTACGGCGAGCCGGTCCACGACGGCAACTTCGTCGTCGACGGCCTCGTCTTCCCCGACCGGACGCCGTCCCCGGGGCTGCTCGACCTGAAGAAGGTGTTCGAACCGGTCGCGTTCACCTTCTCCGGGACCTCGGTGACGGTCCGGAGCAAGGACGCCTTCCACGACCTGTCAAGCCTGTCCTTCTCCGGGCAGGTCGAGGCGGAGGGCGAGCCGGTGGCGTCCTTCCCGCTGGAGGTCCCCGCCGGCGGCGGCGAGGTCAAGCTGCCCGCCTTACCGGCGGGGGAGGGCGAGCGGTGGCTCACCGTCCGCGCCGTCCTGGCCCGCGACGAGCCGTGGGCGGACGCCGGGCACGAAGTGGCCTGGGCCCAGGTCCCGATCGACGTCCCGTACCCGGGCCGCGAAGACCTCCGCGTCAGCCCGCGCCGGACTTTCCCGCCCGCCGTACGGGAAGCGCCGGCGAAGGCTTCTGCCGGGAGGCCGGGCCGGGAAGCCCCCGTGCCGCTTGATGGAGGGGAGATCCAGGTCGGCGGGGCCGTGTTCGACCCGGTGACCGGCCGTCTCACCCGGCTGTTCGGCCTCGACGCCGACGGTCCCCGGCTGGAGCTGTGGCGCGCGCCGATCGACAACGACCGCTACAGCGGGGCCGAGTTCCGCTGGCGGCTGCTCGGCCTGCACCGCCTCACCCACCGCGTCGACGCGGTCGAGCCCGGCGATACGCTCACCGTCCGCACCCGGACCGCGCCCGCCGCCACCGACCTCGGCATCCGCGCCACCTGGACCTGGACCGCCTCGGGCGACGCCCTCGACCTCCGGGTCGACCTCGTCCCCGAAGGCGACTGGACCGAGCCGATCCCGCGCCTCGGCCTCGCCCTGACCCTCCCCGCCGCCCCCGGGCCGGTCACCTGGTACGGCCTCGGGCCGGGGGAGGCGTACCCGGACACCGGCCTGGCCACCAGGATCGGCCGGTGGGCCGCCACGGTCGAGGAGATGCAGACGCCGTACGTCCACCCCCAGGAGAACGGCCACCGCGCCGCCGTCCGCTGGGCCGAACTGGCCGGGGTCCGGATCACCGGCGATCCCGTGTTCGGCCTGACGGCCCGCCCCTGGAGCACGGCCGCCCTGGACGCCGCCGCCCACCGCCCCGACCTGGTCCCGGACGGCCGCCTCCACCTCACCCTGGACCTGGCCCAGCACGGCATCGGCACGGCCGCCTGCGGCCCCGGCACCCTGCCGGCGTACGAGCTGCACGCCCGCCCGGCCACCTTCCGCCTCCGCTTCGAGCCGTCGTGACCCCCTCACGGTCGACGCCGGGCTCTGGGCGCGGCCGCCCTGGCCGGCCTGACCTCCACCAGGCTTCTGTCCGCCGACGGTTGAACCTCCGTGCCTAGGTCCAGACCCGCGGGCTGTCCAGGGTCCCGATCTTCGCATGGCTGCTGTTGTACACCGTGATCCTTGAGAGATACGTCCACAGCGTGTTGTAGTCCCGGTAGAGAACGATGTCGGAGTGCACCCTGTTACAGGGTTGATGCGACGAGAAGTTCGCGACCCGGCCGCCGGTGGCCGGAGCGAGCCGGTCCCACTCGATGAGATAGACGATGTAATAGGAGCAGCCGGCCGGTAATCCCGCGGTGTAGGAGTCGGCTCTGAAATAGCCGCCCGACACGGATATGCAGGGATAGGTGTTCTTGAAGCCGTTGGAGTTGTACGCCGCCCGGCAACCGCCGCCTTCCATTGCCTGCGCCGGTCCCGCTCCTTGGGCGGACCGGGCCAGGACGGGTGCGGGGAGAAGGAGTACCAGGCTGAAGCAGGTTGCGAGGACAGTTGATATTCGTCTCATGGATCCCCCTGTGAACTGAACGCTCCCGGCGAGCGCCGAACCGTTCCAGAAGTTTGACACCTCCGGGGTGAGCGGGTTTGCCGCTGCGCGTCAACTCACTTGACCTCCGGCGCCATGCATTCGAGGATGAAAATGGCCTGGCGGGCTGATCCAGGGGATGTCAGCGGGGGCGACAGATGGCTGTGACAGTGGTTCGACTCGACGACGTCCCTGTCAGGGACAGGTTCGCTTTCTGGTGGCAGGCCGTCGCCGAGTCGGTGGTGTCGGTGGACGCGTTCAGCGAATACGTCGACGACTTCTGGGCGGAGATGAGCACCGTCGATCTGGGCGCGCTGCGGCTGTCGAGAGTCAGGTGCTCCGGGTTCGAGGCGCGCAGGAATGCTCACAGGATCCGACGCGCCAACGCCGACGCCTACCAGGTGGCGCTCCTCCTGCGCGGCCGATCCGGAATCGTCCAGGAGGACCAGGAGACGGCGCTGGCCCCGGCAGACCTGACGCTCTACGACGCGTCCCGTCCTTTCCTGGCATGGAGCTTTCCTGGCGAGCGCCGCGCGTCGAGCCGCACCCAAGGCGAGATGTCCGATGGGCTGATCCTGCACGTGCCCCACGACGCCCTGGCCCTGCCCGGTCCCACCGTGCGGCGGTTGCTCGCCAGGCGAATCTCAGGGCGTGAGAGCGTCGCCGCACTGTTCAGCGGACTGCTTCAGCAGATCCTGGCCCAGGCCGCGTGGATGACCCGGGCCGACACCGAGCGGCTGTCGGGTGTTGTCGTCGATCTCCTCACGTCCGTGCTCGCCCACGAGATGGAGACCGACCCCTCGCCTTTCGTGATGGATCCCGGCGCGGTGCTCGTTCTTCGTGTCCAGGCGTTCGTCGAGCGACGTCTGGACGACTTGGAGCTCTCGGCGGCCGACGTCGCCGCCGCCCACCACGTTTCGTTACGCCACCTGCAGCGGCTCTTCCAGAGGGAGGGTCACACCATCACCGGCTGGATCCAGCAGCGGCGGCTCGAACGCTGTCACCGCGCACTGGCCGACCCCCTGATGGACGGTCGTCCTATCAGGGTCATCGCCGCCTGCTGGGGTTTCACCAACGAAGCGCACTTCAACCGGCTCTTCCGCAGGACCTACGGCACCCCTCCGGCGAGCTACCGGCGTCAGCTCCGACACAGCCAGTCCCAACAGGGGTGACGCCCATCGAGCGGCTGCCGGGATCCCGGACAGGAATCCCGGCAGCCACAGGTCAGTCCTCGACCGCGAGCACCGTCCCGGCGCCCACGGTCAGACCGCCTTCACGGATGGCGAAGCCGAGCCCTGGCTCCAGGGCGACCGGCTTGCCGAGGACGATCGAGACCTCGATCGTGTCCCCCGGCTGGGCGGGCTCGGTCAGCAGCAGCTCACCCGGCACGTCCGTCGTGCGCAGGTAGAACTGCGGCCGGTAACCCGAGGCGATCGGCCGCCGCCGGCCGCCCTCCTCCGCCGTCAGCAGGTACACCCGGGCCGTGAACGCCCGGTGCGCCCGCTGGCTGCCCGGGGCCGCCAGCACCATGCCGCGCCTGACCTGGTGCCGCTGGACGCCGCGGAGCAGGAGGGCGGCGTTGTCGCCCGCCTCGCCGCGTTCCATCGTGCGGCCGAACGTCTCGACGCCGGTCACGACGGCGGACAGCTCGCCGCCCAGGCCGACGGCCGTGACGGTGTCGCCGACGCGGACCGCGCCGCGCTCGATGGCGCCGGTGACGACCGTGCCCCGGCCGGTGATGGACATGACGTTCTCCACGGGCATGAGGAACGGCGCGTCCACGTACCGGACCGGGACCGGGATGTGGTCGTCGACCGTACGGAGCAGCTCGTCGATCGACGCCGTCCAGGCCGGGTCGCCCTCCAGCGCCCGCAGCCCGGACACCCGCACCATCGGCGAGCCGGCGAAGCCGTGCTCGCCGAGCAGGTCCTGCAGCTCCAGCTCGACCAGGTCGGTGAGCTCCGGGTCGGCGCCGTCGGCCTTGTTGACCGCGACGACCAGGTGCTCGACGCCCACCCGGCGGGCGAGCAGCACGTGCTCCCTGGTCTGCGGCATGATGCCGTCACGCGCCGACACCACCAGGATGGCGCCGTCCAGCTGCGCCGCCCCCGTGATCATGTTCTTCACGTAGTCGGCGTGGCCGGGCATGTCGACGTGGGCGTAGTGACGGGTGGCGGTCTCGTACTCGACGTGCGAGATGTTGATCGTGATCCCCCTGGAGTGCTCCTCCGGGGTGCGGTCGATCCGCTCGAACGGCGTGTACGTGGCCTGGCCCCGCTCCGCGAGCACCTTGGTGATGGCGGCGGTCAGCGTGGTCTTGCCGTGGTCGACGTGACCCATCGTGCCGATGTTGAGGTGCGGCTTGTTGCGCACATAGGCCTGCTTGGCCATGATCCCTTCCTTGCGGAACCCGGACTCGTGGTGACCCGTACAGGGCCGTCGACCTCTCCCCGCCGGGTCACACTCGGGACGAACGGGAAGAGGTCAGCGCTCCAGGCCGTCGCAGGCACGCCGGAACGCGCCCGCCGGTGCGGGCGTCGTCGGAAGCGCGTGCCGGATCATGGTGACCATAGTGCTGCGCTCAGCACCCGGGAGCAACGGATTATTCCCTCGTACGGGAGCGCGGGGCGAGTGCCCTCGCCTACCTGCATCGCATGGCGACATCGCTGGACTTCCCGCGAATGCCTGGCGGGCGAGGTCACGGTCACCGGGGACGGCTGGACGCATGGGGCCGCGATCAATTGGACGGTTGCGGCGACCTCTCGATGAGATCGACTGCCCGGCGGAAGGTCTTACGGTCGTCCGGGCTGGTGCATGCGGGAGAACCACTCATTGACGGCGGCCCGCAGCTGCTCCTGAAGGTTGTTCTTCCGCGTCACGTCCTTGACCAGGGCCTCTGGTCCTCCCGTCGCCGGGGAGGCGCGGAAGACCAGCACCACGTCCACATCCTGAAGGGCCTGGAGTCGCGTCAGGCCGGCAACGGAACCCGTTTCCCCGCGAGCTCTCACCTCTATGGCCACCACGTTGCTTCGTCCGAGATCGTCGCCGCCGCGCAGCAACTGGTCCACACGCTGGTGCGACAGACCGAGCAATGTCGCCGTCTCCCGGAGCGAGTATCCTTTCGCGGTCAAGGCGCGAGCTGCGACGGTGGATCGCTCCTGCCACAGATCCTGCGCGGCGTCCAGCCATGCACGCGCGCCCTTGGCCTCGCACAGCAACTCGCCTACGTCTTCAGGCAGGGCATACGTCGTCTCGATATCGAACGTGCTCTGCTCCGCATCAAGGATCGTCGCGATGAGGTCGCGAGCCATCGACTCGATCCTGGTCAGGGCCCGTGCCTGCGTGAGTGCGTTGAGCGGAGCGGGATCGGCGCCGTCGCCGGCGGCTGTGACTCGCGCCAGCCACCAGTCGTCCTCATGCCAGACCCGCACCTCGTAGACGGGCTTCATTTGTCCATCCATCCCTTCCCCAGGTACGGCTCGAAGGTCGCCTCGATCTCCCGTGTCACCTGGGAGCGAGGTCGCCAGGGTGTTGCGGGATCGTCGTCCACGCCAGCAGTTCCCCTTCCTCGTCGTACAAGCCGACCATTTTGTGGGATCCCTTACCTCGTCGCCGGCCGTTCCGGCCTGGAACCTCGTCAACGATGTACGGAACTTCGGTACGACGGGCTGCGGATCGCAGGCACCTCTCCACCTCGGTGGCGGTCTTCATTCCCTGAACCATGGCGGCGCAGTCTAATTTAGTAGACAGATAAGCGTCTAGGAAACTAGACAGTAACCCGGCCGTGTACGTTCTACCGAAGGTGGGTTACTGCTCAGGAGAGCACTCGGCTGACGCGTGGGCGGTGTGTGGGGGCCGGGGTTCGCCCCCCGTGAACCGCAGTCCGAGGTGGTGGGGTGCGTAGCGCTTAGATCGCGAGGACCGTGCGTCAGAGCGGGATCCACTCCTTGGCCGTGGTGACCTCCTCCAGGATGTCCGGGATCGGGTCCACGCCGAGGCCGGGCCCGGCGGGCACCGCCAGGTGGCCGTCCGACAGCTCGAAGGGCTCGGTGAGGTCGGTGGCGAAGTAGCGGCGCGAGGCCGAGGTGTCGCCCGGCAGGGTGAAGCCGGGCAGGGCCGCCAGCGCCACGTTCGCGGCCCGGCCGAGGCCCGTCTCCAGCATGCCGCCGCACCACACCGCGATCCCGTTCGCCCGGCACAGGTCGTGCACGCGGCGCGCCTCCAGGTAGCCGCCCAGCCGGCCGGGCTTGATGTTGACGATGGAGCAGGAACCGAGCGCGATGGCCGCGGCGGCGTGCTCGGCCGACTCGATGGACTCGTCCAGGCAGACCGGGGTGCGGAGCTGGCGGGCGAGCCTGGCGTGCTGGACGAAGTCGTCGTTGGCCAGCGGCTGCTCGATGAGTAGCAGGCCGAAGTCGTCGAGGCGGGCCAGGTGGCGGGCGTCGGCCAGGGTGTAGGCGGCGTTGGCGTCCACCTGGAGCAGCACGTCGTCGCCGAAGCGCTCGCGCACCGCGCGCACCGGCTCGACGTCCCAGCCGGGCTCGATCTTCAGCTTGACGCGCACGTACCCCTCGGCCAGGTAGCCCTCGACCGCGTCGAGCAGCCGCGGGATCGCGTCCATGATGCCCACCGACACCCCGCACGGCACCCGGTCGCGGGCGGCCCCGAGGAACCGGCCGAACGACTCGCCCGACGCCCGCAACTGGGCGTCCAGCACGGCCGTCTCCAGCGCGGCCTTGGCCATCCGGTGTCCCTTGACCGGCTCCATCGCCCGGCCCGCCGACTGGGCGTCCACGTTCGCGGGCAGCCGAGGCAGCAGGAAGCGGCGGATCACCTCGGCCGCGCCGTCCGCGTACTCGGAGGAGTAGAGCGGCTCCGCCATGGCCACGCACTCGCCCCAGCCCTCCGCGTCGGGCGTCACCACGCGCACCAGCAGCACGTCGCGGGCCGTCTCGGTGCCGAACGAGGTGCGGAACGGGGACACCAGCGGCATCGCGACCCGGCGCAGCTCCACTCCAGTGATCTTCACATGCTCTCTCTTTCGTACGGAAAAAAGGACGGAGAAGTCCGCCGGCCGGAATTCCGGCCGAATGGTTCAGACCCGCATGCCCGGGCGGAGCGCCCGGGCGCAGACCGTGAGCGTTTCCGCGAGGGTCTTGAGTGCGGGCTCGTCGATCTCGGCGAGCATGACGGACTCGATGGCGTCGAGGGAGGAATCGCATCGCCGCAGGGTGTTCAGGCCTTTGGCGGTGAGGCGGGTGCGCAGCGCCCGGCCGCCGTCGGGGTGCGGATGACGGCTGATCAGACCGCGCTGTTCGAGGTCGCGGATGACCAGGTTCATCGCCTGCGGGGTGACGAAGGCGATCCGGGCCAGATCGGCAGAGGACGGGGCGTCGCGCAGCCGCAGCTCGCTGAGCGCCATGTACTCGGTGGTCGTCATGCCGTGCCGGGCGAGCGCCTCGTCCAGGCAGGCGCGGATGCGGCGTTCCAGCCGGAACACCAGATAGCTCACGTGGGGTGGCGCGTCCAGCGCATCGGCGGGGGTGCACGCATCGGTCACCAGGCGACGATATCGCGCCTCGGCGGATCGGCCGCCATGTAATTTTCTCGAACTGATATCAATGACCTTGATAGCAAGGTACTTGATAACCATGGGAAACGTCCTCCCGGCCATCTGAACCGGCCGGCTCCCGCACCGCCGCGCATTGACGGTGGCTCTTGACTCCTTTTATTTTCCAGCAACCGACGTCCATAAGCGGCGCGCCGAACGGGAGGCACGCGGCGGATGTCGAGAGGAGGAGGCATGAGACGACTGACCACGGTGGTGGCCGGTGCATGTGCCACGGCGCTCTTAGCCGTCATGGCCGTGGTACTCGGATCACCGGCTCTCGCCGCCGCCCTGGTGGAAGTGACCGGCTTCGGCAACAACCCGGGCAACATGCGGATGCACATCTACGTGCCGGACTCGCGCCCGGCCTCGCCGGCGATCGTGGTGGCGATGCACGGCTGCGGCGGCACCGGCCCCGGGTTCTACCAGGGCAGTGAGTTCGCCTCATTGGCGGATCGTCACGGCTTCATCGTCATCTACCCGACCGCCACCCAGTCGGCGGGATTCGGCAACTGCTTCGACACCTGGTCGGACGCGGCCAAGCGGCGCGGGGGCGGCAGCGACCCGGTGTCCATCATCTCGATGATCGACTACGCCGAGCGCACCTACAGCGGCGATCCGAACCGCGTCTACGCCACCGGAAGCTCGTCCGGCGGCATGATGACGCAGCACATGCTCGCCGTCTACCCGGACGTGTTCAAGGCGGGCGCCTCCTTCATGGGCGTGCCCTTCAACTGCTTCGCCGGCGCCGCCGACTACCCGCCGGGAAGCAGCAGGTGCACCGGGGGCAGCATGGACCGGACGCCCCAGCAGTGGGGCGACGCGGTCCGGCAGGCGTACCCCGGCTACACCGGCCCCCGGCCGCGGATACAGCTGTGGCACGGCACCGGTGACACCCTCGTGCCCTACTCGCTGCTGCGCGAGTCGGTCGAGCAGTGGACCAACGTGTTCGGGCTGAGCCAGACCCCGACCAGCACCGACACCCCGCAGGCCAACTGGAACCGCAGCCGCTACGCCGACTCGTCCGGCACCGTGCAGGTCGAGGCGTACAGCATCCAGGGCGCCGGGCACAATCTGCCGCAGGGCGGCATGGCCCTGTACGCCATCCAGTTCTTCGGCCTGACCACCAGCTCGGCCGACACCACGCCGCCGACCACGCCGGGCACCCCGGCCGTCTCCAACGTCACCGCCACCGGCGCCACGCTCACCTGGACCGCCTCCACCGACTCCGGCGGCTCCGGCCTGGCCGGCTACAACGTCTACCGCGAGCAGGGCGCCACCGACCCGCAGCTCGGCCAGTCCGCCACCAACTCCATCACCCTGACCGGGCTGACCGCCGGCACCCAGTACCAGGTGTACGTCCGGGCCCGTGACGGCGCCGGCAACCTGTCCGGCAACTCCGCCCCGGTCACCTTCACCACGACCGGCACCGGAGGCGACACCACCCCGCCCACCGCCCCCGCCGGCCTCGCCGCCACCGGGACCACCGCGACCGGCACCAGCCTGTCCTGGACGGCCTCGACCGACGACACCGGGGTGACCGGCTACGACATCCTGCGCGCACCTGGCGCGACGGGCGGCGCCTTCGCCCAGGTCGGCACCTCGGCCACGACCTCGTACACCGACACCGGCCTGACCGCGAACACCACCTACCGCTACCAGGTCCGGGCCCGCGACGCCGCCGGGAACCTCTCGGCGGTCTCCAACACCGTCCAGGTCACCACCCAGGGCGGCACGACCGGCGCCTGCACCGCGACGCCGACCGTGCAGTCCCAGTGGGGCGGCGGCTACGTGATCCAGCCGCTGACCGTCACCAACACCAGCACCTCGACGATCACCAGCTGGACGGTCACGTTCACGCTCCCGGCCGGGCACACGCTGACCGGCTCGTGGAACGCCACCGTCACCACCAGCGGGCAGACCGTCACGGCCAGGAGCGTCAGCCACAACGGCACGCTCGCCCCGGGAGCCGGCACCACCAGCTTCGGCTTCCAGGTCTCCAGGCCCAGCGGCGACACCGCCGTGCCCTCCGGCTACACCTGCGCCTGACCGTCCACGGCCCCGCCCCGCGCAGGCGGGACGGGGCCGTGAGGCTACACAGGCGGAGCGTACACAGGCGGAGCGGTCCTGCGGTCAGCGTTCGAGGACGGGGAGGACCGAGGGGGCGGCGGTCAGCGGGTGCGGGCCGGCGTCCGTGCAGGTCACCATGTCGCCCAGGCGCGCGCCGAACAGGTCCGGGACGTAGATCGCGGGCTCCAGGCAGAACACCGTGCCCGGTTCCAGCGGCGTGTCGTCGTCCGCGCGCAGCCGCGGCGCCTCGTCGGCGCCGAGCCCCACGCCCCGGCCCGCGGCCGGGGCCGCGTACCGGCCGTAGCCGCTGTCGTCGATGGCCTGTGCCACCGCCGACGCGACCGCCGAGGCCGTGGCGGGGTGCCGTGCCGCGGCCATCCCGGCGTGGTGCGCCGCCACCAGGACCGAGTACACGGCGTCGAAGTCCTCCGGCGGCTCGGCGACGGCGTACACCCGGGCCACCTCGGCGCAGTAGCCGTCCCAGCGCCCGCTCAGCGACACCACCAGCGCGTCCCCCGGATTGATCACCCGGCCGGACGGCGCGCTCCCCGGCTCGGCGGTGCCGGGCCCGGCCGCCACCCGCGCCGACAGCACCTCCTCGCACCCCGACTCCAGCGCCAGCACCCGCAGCCGGGTCGCCATGGCCCGTTCGGTGGCGCCGAACCAGGACAGCTCCCGGGCCTGGCCGAGCACCGACTCGGCGGCCAGCGCCGCGCGCTCGACCAGCGCGACCTCGTACGGCTCCTTGCGCAGCCGCAACGGCGCGAACACCTGCGCGGCCGGGACCAGCTCCGCCTCCACGGCCAGCCCGAACAGCTCCCGCACCCTCATCTCGGGGTCCACCCCCACCCGCCGCACCCCCGGCGGCAGGCAGGAGCGCGGGTCGGCGGTCTCGACGGCCGCGTCGGCCGTCACCACGAGGAAGCCGCCGCCGCGCCCGCCGAGGAAGCGGAAGTCCGGCGAGGGCCGCAGCACGACCGCGTCGATGCCCGCCGCCGCCATCCGCTCACGTACGGCGCCGAGCCTGCCGGGGACGGCCGCCTCCGGACCGGACGCCCATGGGCCCGGCGGGGGAGGCGGCGTCATGACGGCTCGTGCAGCCAGCAGGCGACCGGCCCGAACTCCGGCTCCTTGACCCGGCACACGTCCATCACCAGCGGGCACCGCGGGTGGAACCGGCAGCCCGGCGGCGGCTCGGCCGGGTCGGGCACGTCGCCCGGCAGCTCGGCCGGCAGCACCCCCATCCCGTCCGGCCTGGGGATCGCGCCCAGCAGGGCCCGCGTGTACGGGTGACGGGGGTCGGCCCACACCTCGGCGGTGTCGCCCACCTCGACGATCCGCCCCAGGTACATGACGGCGATCCGGTCGGCGATCAGCCGCACCACCGACAGGTCATGGCTGATGAACAGCAGCCCGGCCCCCGAACCGACCGCCAGGTCCCGCATGAGCGTGGCCACCTGCGACTGCGCGGAGGCGTCCAGCGCGGAGATCGGCTCGTCGCCGATGAGCAGCCGCGGCCGGGCCGCCAGCGCCCGCGCGATGGCGATCCGCTGCCGCTGCCCGCCGGAGAACTCGTGCGGGTGCCGGGAGGCGAAGTCACGCGGCAGGCCCACCCGTTCCAGCAGGTCGGCCGGGCTGCTCGCGGTGTCGCCCGCCACCCGCAGCCCGTCGGCGATCTGGTCGCCGACCCGGCGGCGCGGGTTCAGCGACGCGTACGGGTCCTGGAACACCATCTGGACCCCGGTCATCGTCCTGCGGCGCAGGCCGAGCGGCGTCACCGGCGTCCCCTCGAAGGCGATCGACCCCGAGGCGGCCCGGTTCAGCCCGCACACGGCGCGGGCCAGCGTGGACTTGCCGCAGCCGGACTCGCCGACCAGACCCACCACCTCGCCCGCGTTGACCTCCAGGCTGGCCCCGGCGACCGCCCTGACCACGGGCCGGCCGGGGGTGCGGTGCTCCACGACCAGATCGTCGATCTTCAGCAGGCTCCTCATGAGACCTCCGCGTCGGGCAGGGACGCCAGCAGCGTGCGCGTGTACGGATGTTCCGGCTCGCGCAGCACCCGCGCGCGCGGCCCGCTCTCCACGACCAGGCCGTCCTTCATGACGCTCACCTCGTCGGCGACCGCCGACATCACCCCCAGGTCGTGGGTGACCAGCAGCACCGCCAGGCCGAGTTCGTCACAGAGGCCGCGCAGCAGCCGCAGCACCCCCGCCTGCACGGTCACGTCCAGCGCGGTCGTCGGCTCGTCCGCGATGAGCACCCTGGGCGAGCAGGCCAGCGCCACCGCGATCGCGATGCGCTGCCGCATGCCGCCGGAGAACTGGTGCGGGTAGCGCCGGTAGGCCTCCGCCGCGCCCGGGATGCGTACCTTGCGCAGCAGCTCGATCGCCCGGTCCCGGGACTCGGCCCTGCCGAGGCCGAGGTGGTGGCGCATGTGCTCGGTGAGCTGCCTGCCCACCGTCAGCATCGGGTGCAGGCTGGTGGCCGGGTCCTGGAAGACCATGGCGACCTCGCCGCCGCGCACCTTGTTCAGCTCCTTGGGCGGCAGGGTGAGCAGCTCGCGCCCTTCCAGCGTGATGCCGCCGGTGACGCGCGAGCCGTGCGGCAGCAGCCCGAGCACGGCCAGCCCGGTCATGGTCTTGCCCGAGCCGCTCTCGCCGGCCAGCCCGTGCACCCGGCCGCGCGCCAGCGTCAGGTCCACGCCGCGCAGCACGTCCTTCCCGCCGATCGTCACCTTCAGGTCCGTGATCGCCAGTGTCACAGCGCACGCTCCTTGATCGCACGGGCGGTACGGGGGTCCAGGGCGTCGCGGAGCGTGTCGCCGAGGAAGTTGAACGCCAGCACCACGGTCAGGATCGCCAGGCCGGGGAAGGTGGCGACCCACCAGCTGTCGAACACCTCCACGCCCGACGACACCATCGCGCCCCATTCGGGCGACGGCGGCTTGGCGCCCAGGCCCAGGAACGACAGGCCGGACAGCAGCAGCAGCGCGGTGCCGATGTCGAGCGTGGCCAGCACCAGGATGGGACCGGTCACGTTCGGCAGCACGTCCACGCGCAGCGAGCGCCAGGCGGAGAAGCCCAGCAGCCGCCCGCTCAGCACGAACTCCCGCTCCCGCACGCCCAGCACCAGCCCGCGCGTGACCCGCGCGTACGCGGGCCAGGCCACCACCAGGACGGCCAGCACCGCGTTGGTGAGGCTGGCGCCCAGCGCCGCGGCGACCACCATGGCGAGGATCACCGTCGGGAACGCGAACACCAGGTCCGCCAGCCGCATGATTGTCTCGTCCACCCATCGGCCGAAATATCCGGCGCAGGCGCCGAGGAGACCGCCGATCAGCAACGACAACGCCACCAGCGCCAGGGTCAGCGGGATCGACACCCGCGCCCCGTGCATGACCCGGGACAGCACGTCCCGCCCGAGCTGGTCCGTGCCGAACCAGTGATCGGGCCCCGGCGGGGCCAGCCGGGGCAGCTCCTGCGCGAGCGGGTCGTGCGGGGCCAGCCAGGGCGCCGCCACCGCGATCACCAGCCAGGCCACCGCGATCACCACGCCGGACACGGCGAGCGGCTGCCGCCAGGCCTGCGGCAGCCGGGCCGTCAGCCCCTTGCGGGCCAGGGGGTCCCGCCTCATCGCAACCTCACTCGGGGGTCGATCACGCCGTACAGGACGTCCACGATCAGGTTGATGACCAGGTACACCACGCCCACCACCAGGCCGACGCCCATCACCGCGGGCAGGTCGAGCGTGGTCGCGCTCTTGAAGGCGTACTGGCCGATGCCCGGCCAGGCGAAGATGGACTCCACCAGCACCGTGCCGGACAGCAGGCTGCCGAACGCCAGGCCCGCCACCGTGATGACCGGCACCAGCGCCGAGCGCAGCACGTACCTGAACAGGACCACCCGTTCCGGCAGGCCCTTGGCGCGGGCCGCGCGCACGTAGTCCTGGCCCAGCACCTCCAGCACCGCCGACCGGGTGAACCGGGTCAGCAACCCGATCGTGTAGAGCGCCAGCACCAGGGCGGGCGTGATCAGGTGGCCGACGGCGGAACCGAACACGTCCCACTGGCCGGCCAGCAGCGCGTCCACCGTGTGCAGGCCGGTCACCGGGGGAGGCGCGCCGAGCGCCGGGTCCACCCGGCCGCTGCCCGGCGTGAGCCGCAGCCGGTAGAAGAACACGTAGAACGCCACCAGCGCCAGCCAGAACGTCGGCACCGAGATGCCGACCAGGCTCACCAGCCGCAGCAGGTGGTCGGAGAGGCGGTCGCGGCGCAGCGCGGCGATCACGCCGAACGCCACGCCGAGCACCAGCGAGACCAGGATCGCCGCGCCGGCCAGCTCCAGCGTGGCCGGCACCGCCTCGGCCAGGTCCTGGCTCACCGGCCGGTGGCTCTGCTGGCTGTCGCCCAGATCACCCTGGACCAGCCCCTGCAGGTACATGCCGTACTGCTCCCACAGCGGCTTGTCCAGGCCGTGCTCGGCCCGCCACTGCGCCACGATCTCCGGGTCGCTCATCGCCCGCTGGCCCAGGTTCGCCGCCACGGGGTCACCCGGTACGAGGTTCGTCAGCACGAACGTGACGACCGTGACCCCCCAGGCGAGGAGGACGGCCACCAGCACCCGGCGGATCAGGAACCGGGCCAGCGGCGGCAGCGCCTGCCGCCGGGGGCGCGGCGGCGCCACGGCCGCCACGCCCTTCACCGCGTCGCCGGACACCTCTACTCGGCGCCCAGGTCGGCGACGTCCACCTGCCACACCGGGTGGTACTCGACGCCGGTCACCGAGGCGGCCGCGACGATGTTCTGGCTCGGCTGGATGAGCGGGATGAACGGCCCGACCTTGTTCAGCTCGCGCTGCACCTCGTGGTAGGCCTGCGTGCGGGCGTCGTCACCGATGGCGGTCGCCGCCTTCGCGCCGAGCTCCTCCAGCTCCTTGGCCGCCCCGGTCTTCCAGCCGGCGCGCTCGCCGACGGTCTGGCCGGGCAGGAACGCCAGGTAGTCGTTCGGGTCCGGGTAGTCAGGACCCCAGTACCACAGGCCCATCTCCTCCTTGCCGTTGCGGTAGTTGTCCAGCGCCGTCGTCACGGGGGCGGGCTGGAGGTCCACCGTGATGCCGACCTCCTTGAGGTTGGCCTGGACGCGCTCGGCCAGCGGCTGGAACGACAGGCCGTTCACGGTCAGCTCGGTCGGGAACTCCAGCTTGACCGTCGGGTTGGACAGCCCGCTCTCGGCCAGCGCCGCCTTGGCGCCCTCGACGTCCCGCTCGACCGCGTCCGCGACCGGGAGCGCGCCGAGGATCTGGGACGGGATCACGCCCGGCGCCCTGGTCGAGCCCTCGCCGGCCAGCTCCAGCAGGCCCGCGTAGTCGACGCCCTTGCGCACCGCCTCGACGAACTTGGCGTTCGTCGTCACGTCGCTGATCTCCGGGTTCTGGTTGGCGAGCAGGAAGAAGACGTTCGCCGAGGCGGTCTTCTTCACCTGGAGGGTGTCCGGCATGTTCGTCACCTGGTCGCCGGACAGGTTCAGCGCCATCTGGCTGTCGCCGCGCTGCACGTTGAGCTTCTGGGTGGCCGACTCGACGTTGCGGATGACGACCTTGTCGTACGCGGGCTTGTCGCCGTGGTACTTCGCGTTCGCCTTCAGCACGACCTGGCTGCTCACGTTGAACGACTCGATCTGGTACGGGCCGGAGCCCGCCGAGTTGCCGTTCAGGTACTGCTCGGCCTTGTCCTGCGCGTCGGCGGTGCCGCCGTTCTCCTTGACCACGTCGCTGTTGAGGATGCCGAGCGCGGGGTTCGGCAGGATGTACGGCAGCGCCGCGTTGGCCTTCTCCGAGGTCATCGTGACCGTCGTGTCGTCGGTCTTGGCGATCTCCACGCCGTCCAGCAGGAACGACGGCGTGCCCTTCATGTCCCGGACGCGGGTGAGCGAGAACACCACGTCGTCGGCCGTGATGGGGGAGCCGTCGGCGAAGGTGACCCCCTGCTTGAGCTTGAGCGTCAGCACCTTGCCGTCCTCGGACAGCTCGTACGACTCGGCGAGGGCCGGGACCGGCTTGGTCACGTCAGAGCCCTCGAACGTGAGCAACGTCTCGTACGTGGCCTTGCCCACGATGAGACCGGTCGGCTCGTACGTACGCCCGGGGTCGGCCGTCTTCAGGTCGAAGGACGTGTCGATGACCAGGGTCTTGCCGCCGCTCTGGGGGGCGGAAGCCTGCTCTCCGCCGCTTCCGCAGGCGGCGAGGGCGAGCGCACCGGCGAGCAGTACTGCCGCCGTCTGCGAGCGGGTCGCCATGTGATGTCCTCCAAGTGGACGATTCGAACAGGAACGCCCAGGATTGTGCGGCAATCTGTCTTGGTTCCGTGCGGGCAGTGAGACGGATATACATAGATGAGAGGTAACAATGACTGAAATTTCCAGAAATGACGGTGTGGGTAGTAGCCAACCTGGACGGATCGGCATCGGTCTGGAACTGGACGCCACCCACCTGAAGATCCTTGAGGTGCTGCGCGAGAACGGCAGGATCTCGGTCGCCGCACTCGCCGAACGCGTGGGCATCTCCCGGGCGAACGCCTACACGCGCTTCGAGGCGCTCCGCGCCGAGGGCGCCATCAGGCGCTTCACCGCCGAGGTGGACTCGGTCAAGACCGGGCTGGGCATCACCGCGCTCATCTTCGTGACCGTGCGGCAGCAGATGTGGAAGCAGTTCAGGGCCGAGTTGGCGCGCATGCCGGAGGTCGAGTACTGCGCGATCACCACCGGGCAGCACGACGCGATGATCCTGGTCAGGATGGCCGACGTGGCCGGGGTGCACGCCATGGTGACCGGCCGGCTGGCCAACATCCCGGCGGTGAAGGCCACCGAGACCGTGTTCATCCTGGACGAGGTGCTCAAACGGCCCTACGTGCTGCCGAGCGACCGGGAGAAGGCGCGCCCCGCCCGGCGGCCGGTCCCCGAGAACCCGGGGGACGTGCCGCTGGGCAAGATGCGCTTCGTCCAGGCCGCCGAGGGCAGGGCGGCGCTGCGCGAGGACGGATGAGGGCTCAGACGACCTCGGTGCACACGCTCACGTGCGGCGTGTCGTCGCCCGCGAACATGAACTCCTCCACCAGGCGCAGCCTGCCGTCCGGCTCCTTCTCCATCCGGCTGTCACTGCGCCCGGCCGCCACGCCGCCCGCCACCAGCGCGTGCACGTACGAGATCGAGATCCGGTCGTCCTTCCGGGTGCCGACGAAGCGGCCGACGGTCACGGTGTCGCCCGTGTAGCTGCCCCACACCACGCCGTCCTCCTCCCAGTACTCGAACTCCGTAGGCCCTTCAGGGTCCACCTTGCTCGCCGTCGAGCTCACCATCACGAATCTGCGGCCGTTGAGTAGGTTCACGCGCCCATCGTGAGGCCTGCCCGGCGACGGCCGTCACCCGGCTGGACGGATCGCGCGCCGCCGGGCGGCCGGGCGGCGATCCGTCCAGCCGGACCCGGCGATTCCTTGGCTATCGCCGGAACATCGCTTAGGGTGATGGTCAACTCACTGCCAGTAACGAGGAGATCGTCAATGGTGGCGTACGTGCTAGCGGTCCTGGCGGCGGTGGGCCTCGTCGGGGCCGCCGCCCTCATGTTCCGGCTGGCGGGCAAGGGCACGGACGACCGCGGCCCCGGCGGGCTGACGGCCGGGCACGCCGGGGCCATGGTGTCGGCGCTGTTCCTCCTGGTCTTCGCGATCGCCGTCGTCGTCCCGTGGACCACCGCCGACGCGGCCAGGCGCAACACCCAGGCCGAGAGCCGCGCCGTGGTCGACGCCTACTGGGCCGCCGCCGGCCTGCCGTCCGTCATGGTGGGCCCGGTCCGCACCGGCCTGCGCGAGTACGTGACGTTCGTCGTGGAGGACGAGTGGCCGCTGATGGCCCGCGGCCGCCTCGACCCGATGGGCGGCGTCCGGCTCGACGAGCTGCGTTCCCGGATCACCGAGCTGGCGTCAGGGGACGAGGAACAGCGGGAGGCCCGCGCCGCCCTCCTCGGCCAGCTCGGCGCCATCGGCGCGGCCCGCGCCCAGCGCGCCGCCGACGCCGCCGCCACCCCGCCGTCCGGGCTCCTGGCCCTCACCGTCCTGACCGGGATGGCGGTGATCCTCCTGCCGTTCCTCGCGGGGGCCCGGCCACGCGGGACGACGCTGGTGCCGCTGGTGGCGATGGCCGCCCTGCTGGGCCTCGGCGTCTACCTGACCTGGGACATCACCCGCGCCTTCGACGGCCCTCTGGCGGTGACCCCGGACGCCTACACCACGGCGTTGCACGAGTTCGCCCGCATCACCGGAGGCGTCTGACATGCCCCGCCTCCTGCCTCCGCTGCTCTTGGCGATCACCCTGCTGACGCTGCCGGCCTGCCGGCCTGCCCACCCGGCCGCCCAGGAGCCCGCTCCACCGGCCCTCGGCGCGGCCCCCGGGTCACCGGCCGGATCCGCCGGGCCGCCGGTCGTGGCGCGGCCGCACGGGCAGGCGTCCGTGCGGCGGGTTCCGGGCATCAGGCTGGTGGCCGCGGCGCTGGAACACCGGCGCGCTGGGCCGGGCGGCCGGACCCCCCGCGCCTTCGGGTTCGCCCGGGCAGCGGACACACCGTCCCAAGCAGCGGGACCCCGTGGGGATCTGCCGGGGGACGTCGAGCTGGGTGCGCGGCTCGGGCGGTGGGCCGGTGGGAGCGCTGGGCGTGCCGGACGCCGAGCCGTGGTGCCCGACGCGGGGCGGTTGGGGAGGCGGGCCGAGCGGATCGCCGGGAGACCGGCCAGGGGGGCGCGATCCCTGGTCGGCGAGGCTCGGGTGCGGCTGCCGGGGGTGTCCGTCGGGCCGGGCGAGGTGAAGGGGAAGAGGCGGCCCCGGCCCGTTGTGTCGGTGCCGGACGTGCGAGTGTACGACGACGCCGTGTGCGTCGATCCTCCTCGCGCCCACGTCCACGTCGGCCGGTGCGGTGTCCGCCGGCAGCCCGGCCCCGTGACCACCCCCGCCCACGAGAACCCCCGGCGCGCGCCACTGGCCGCCACGCCCGCCACGCCCGCCGCGGCACCCACCCCGACCCCAGCCGAGGCCGAGCCGAGCCCCACCTCCCGGATGATCGTCGCCGAGCGCCCCGTGACGCCACCACGGCCCAGCCCGCTCGGGACCATCCTGCTGATGGTGGTGCTGACGACAGCGATCGCCGCCGCGACGGCCGTAGCCTTCGGCGTCCTCAGGTGACCGGCACTCCGCCACGACGGTGAGCCTGGGGTGTGGCGGGAAGTCGTGCGGCAGGTACTTCCAGGCGATCCCCGTCCGGTCCCCATACAAGATCGCCTCGAAAATATCCCGCAGGTCGTCCCTGAACCTGCGTTTGCGTGCGGGTCAGGGACTCGGCCCTTAGCCTCTTTTGTCCGCGCAGCAGGGCAGGAGACGGCCTGAGCGGGTTGTCGGGCGCTCCGCGCCCGAGATTGGGGCCTATCACAGCGTCCACCCCGCCAAGGAGTGCCCCAATCTGACCCCGGTCCACTGGCACCCCGGTGCTTCTCGCGCCGCTCGTGTCCGTGTGCGTGCCTACACCTGCGACTGTCTGCCGGTCGTCTTCGAGCTCTGCGTCGCCGGCGACTTTGCCTTCGTGCGCCGTCACGAACGTTCGATCGGCCGCCTGGTCGTCGTTGAAAGCGAGTGGGAGACGTGGCGTCGAACCGAAGAGCTCTGGACCGCGATCTTGAGGGGTGAAGCAGGCTAGAAGGACGCCACGCCGGTATCCAGTAGCACCGCTGTCACGTTGCGCTACTGACGCGTGACGGCATGTTCCGCAGGTCGAAGGCCGACCTGCGGATCGGCGTCCCCGTGCGCTGCCGCAGGGTTCCTGGCCTGCGTCGTGCTCGGCGTCTGGTCGAATGCCTGGGGTGACGGCGGCTCCCCGAGGAGTTGAAAGGGGCGACGGAATCAACACAGCAGGTGAGTCCGGCAGGGAAGCCGGTCGTATCGATCCCCCCGTCGCCAGCGCCTACGGTCATTGCGTCAGCCTCGACCGAGCCGAGCCCGAGGCTGCGGCTGTGAAGAGCGCGAAGCGCGCACGGGCAGAATCCTCAGGCGTGGCGCATTCTCTGAGGCATCGCGTGGTCCGGGCCGAACCGCGTAGGCAGCCCTCCACATCCGCGGGCCGGGATAAAGCGACTGAGAGCAAGGACGCGCCTCGTCGCGTCAGGAAGACTTTGGCCTCTCTGATCGCCGCGCGGTGCGACGAGTTGTTCCCGGCTTCCCGCCCTGCGTTCCGTGTGCGTAACCAGCTGTGCCATCGAATCTACGGCCAATAGTCATCGTCATCGTCGTCATCGTCGTCATCGTCGAAGCCGGCGATCCATTCCTCGATGTACCTCGCCCCTTCCTTGGCGAGGACTACGGCCTCCCTCGGGGCTGGGCCGAGGGAGTCGACGAGATTTCCGGGGTCGACGGGCCGTCCGGGGGTCACCAGGTAGCAGGACAGGCCTGTGCTCATCTGGCGGGCCATCGAGGAAACGAACGCGTTCCGGCGGAATCTGTTGCACAGCAAGAGCAGGCCCTGGCGCTCAAGTTCCTGCCTCAACTCCGTCAGCGGGTCCTCGAAGTCCACGGGCGAGCGGAACACCAGAGGCGGAGCGTTCTGCCGGTCGAAGCGAAGCTCGCAGATCTCGTCATCTTCGAGGGCCCGTGGGGTCACGACGCAGGGCAGGAGTGACTCATCTGCGAGGTTGACCAGTTCGAGCTTGTACATGCGCCGTGCCCCGCTGAGAGTTCCGCTACCGGCATGGTCGTACGTGCTCAGCTTCCCAAACGTGGGTTGATCGCCGGGCACGAATAGCCATGCAATGCCGTTGTTGGTGAATTAGGTGAATCCGGGTGCGGTGAGAGGTATGGTCCGGACGTGTATCGAGGCGCGGGACTACTTGGAGTTGCTGCTGTGTTGGCCTGTCTCGCCGCGGTGACGGCGTGTACGCCGGACCCTGAGAAACCGACGTTAGAAGCGGCTGTCCAGCAGCTCGTCCGCGATGGCGACGAACTTCTCGCATCCTATGAACTCAAACAGGTCGGTGAAGCGAAGGTTACTGAGCGAGCAGAGAAAGACCAGACGGGGTCATGTGTGCCCGGCGAGGTACAACGGTTCTTCCGGGCCGAGGGCGACATCGTGGGTCGGCATGCGGCCTTCAACGCGGCAGGTCTCATACAGAACAGGTTGGCGTTGATGGGTTACGACGAGTTCGTCGACGACCTTGACCTGCGCGATCAGAACCTTGCTGTGGCCGTGGCACGTGATCCGGCGACCGACGTGACGTACGTTGTGACAGTTCAGCTCGCGCAGAAGCCGAATATTCGAATCGTCGGAAAGACCGCGTGCTACGAGTCGTCAGGATAAAGTCTAGGTCACCATGCATCAGGGCTGTTGGCTGCCGCCTCTCGAAGCTGATCGGCTCTCCGGCGGAGGTTGCGGGCGGTCGCCACGCATGCCTGCTCCAGTTCGCGAGTTTCCTGCTTGAGCCGATTCGCGCGAGCGGTGAAATCGTCAGCGGCCGGGCCCTTCCAGGTCAGGTTGCTCGCTTCTTGGTTGGTCGGCACCCCCTCGAACACGATGGCGAGTTGCCTGGCGTACCGCTCCATGCGATCCGCCAGAGCCGCCTTGGCCATCGCCTCACGTAACAACTCTTGCTTGGTAGGTAGGGGAGTACTCATGATCAGCCCCCGTACTCATCAAGCGCTTTGATGAGAGGGTCGGCAAGAGATCCGTAGAACTCGCGGAAGATCCGTTCCCGGTCCTCGGCCGTGAGAAGCGGTTGATCGTGTAACTCCAGTGAGGCGGCGACGATCAGCACCTGCTGATTGACCAGCAGCTTGGCAAGCTCTTTCACGTCTTGTGGACCATCGCCGGCGAGAAACTCAGCGATACGCTCAGCCACGGCTTCTTTCGCAGCGTCGAGTCCGACATCCCGCGCGGTCGCCGCCGCTGCGTCGGCCATGTCTCCCCAGGCGTTGACGGCGTACGAGACAGGCAGTAACGCGATACTGGCGGCCCACTCGGCGTACTCTTTCCTGCTCAGCCGTGCGTAGCTCAAGCCGCCGAGTAGGAGACTGCTCACTCCGCCCAGTCGCGCGCTGAGGCGGGTGTACTCGGCACGCTCGGTAGCTCGGTCGCTGAATGGATGGAAGCGGCCGATATCCAACCCCCACCCGTACTTCGGTAATTCGTCCAGGAGAATCTTCCTCGCTGCGGAGTCCTGCATGATCGCACCGATAAATCGTGATGCGACGTCGGGACGAAGCTTGTCCCAGGGCGGTTGCGGTGTCAGATGCTTATCCAGGTTGACCGATGCCTCCCTGGCATGGACGAGACCGAGTTGCGAGATGTAGGGCAGGACGTTTCGGGCGAGCACTTGGTTGATCGGCGAGTTCCTCAGAGCATCGAAGTGACCGCCGGTTCCGTGGCTACCGTCGTATCCCAGCCCGTTCACGAGATTGAACCAGGCTCGCGCGCGCGTGCCGCTGTCGCCCGTGGAAGGCCTCAGCGCCTTGTCGAGAACCCCGGCGAGTTGCTTCTCGAACTCGGGCGGCAGACCGTTGAGCTTGACGCGATTGGGATGCAAGAGTGCAGCCGCCGCGGTCTTGTCCTCGGCGAGAAGTTGCTGTAGCGCTTCCGGGTTGGCGGCGTATGCGTTGATCAGCGCCTGGAGGTTCCAGTCGGCATCAGAAAAATCGGGCGGTGCGCCACTTCGCGGCGTGTTGAGGACGCGCTTCGCCACTTGGTTGAGGAGCGTTGTCGATTGCTTCGCCAGAGCCGTAAGGGCGGTCAGGGCGTCGAGTTCGACAGCGTCAACCAGGGCCTTGCGTGATCTGTCATCCAGCCTGCCGGCGGTGTCCGCGTTCGCGAGAGCGTTCGCGAGCACCCCGAATGTGGACGTGCCGCGCTTGAGCTCTTCGGGTGGCACACCTCGCTTGCGGCCGACCGCGTTGGCGTCTCGCCAGCGGCGGAACAGGTCGTCCAGACCGGCCGGACCGATCGCGCTGATGAGCGCTGCGGCGAAGGCCGGATCGTGGATCTTGTCCTTGGCGGCTCTCATGGCCGCTTCGACCTTCTGCCAGGTCTGGGGGAGGTCGGCCGTGGCCGGGTCCGACAGAGGCTGCATGATGGCTGCCGCTGCGTCCTTGCCCGCCTGCGTTGCCGCGGCCTCGCTGGCGAAGCTGAACTGAGCGGTCAGCCACTGGCCGTTGCCGGATGGGCCGTTGTGCATACGAGAGATGGTGTCGATCCGCCACTTCAGATCCCGTTGGGCGTCGTGAAAGAAGTGCCAAGCTCGATGCATGGCGGTGACGCCCTGGCCCCCGGCCCAGTCGGGACCGGCGTCAGCGATGTCCGTCTCAAGGCCGGGACGCGTCTGACCAAGCACGTTTTTGCCGGACTCCATCTGCTTGATCAGGAGGCCCACCCGTTCGGGGTTGAGGCCGACGAACTCCATGCAACCCTCCCGTAGGCGTGGTTACAAGGCGGCGGCACCAAGCGTAACGGCGTCCTCGTCGAAAGTGGTGCGGCCAGGTCATATCGGCATGAGTACGGAAAGTCCTCGTATGGACCGCAACGGTGTCTGTCACGGCTCTCGGAGCAAGACCGGTTCCGCTCGCCCGGACACTCAGGATGTGCGACGCGACATGGGGAAACGCCCTCAAGATCATCCCCGTATATCCCCAAATCAAGCGCCGCCATCTGGCCGGGCCCGCACAGGCTCGCCTGCAGCCCTGCCGGATACGTGGCGAAGTCCGCAGGGCGGTCGGTCGGATAGCCGGAGCGTACGAAGAGACCCACAGGGGTGGCGCCGCGCGACACCAGCCAGAACGCGGCTCGCATCCACGACTTGATCGGCGCGTCGCCCCAGAACTGCCGATCAGCGCGAGGCCGTGACCGACGCGGGCGACTCGGCCGCCGCCCATACCGCGGCCGAGCATCTGATCGAGTGAGCCACGAGCGCCGCAGGACCGCCCGGCCGGCACGTCGGAGCCGATCGCGCCGGCCCCGTAGTCAGCCGGCCGATGACGGAGGCGCCGTAGCCGTGCATCTCCACGACGGCCCCGGTGCGAAGGGTCAGATGCTGGAGTGGCGTCCGGTCAGGTCGCAGCTCTGGCCGCGCTCCAGGTAGATCACACGGTCGGCCAGTCCCCAGCGTTCCGTCTCGTCCTTGAAGTCGCTCAGCGGCGAGGCGAACGCCGCGTAGTCGTCGAAGTGGACCGGCAGCATGGAGGCGGCGTCGACCAGTTCGGCGTAGCGTGCGCCCTGCTCGCCGTCCATCGTGACCGTCATGCCGAGCAGCTTGGTGCCGCCGAGGTGGATGACGGCGAGGTCGATGTCGGGGAAGCGGCGCGGGATCGCGTCCAGGTGCCGGTCCATGATGGTGTCGCCGCTGATGAGCAGCCTCAGGTCCGGCAGTCCGTCCGGATCGTAGAACTCCAGCATGCTGCCCATGACCGGCGGCAGCAGCCTCTCGACCGGGCCGCGCGCGTGACGGGCCGGCAGTGCGGTGATCGTCACCGAGCCGCCGGGGCCGCGCAGTTCGTGCTGCTGCCACGTGCTCACGCCCACCGTCCGGCTGAACCCTTGCCGGCTGAGCCGCGACGCCGCGTGCCGGGTGGTCACGATCTGCGTGTCCCGGTCGAGGTGTCGGCGGGTCACACGGTCCCAGTGGTCGCCGTGCAGGTGTGACAGCACCACCGCGTCGAGCGGCGGCAGTTCGTCGATGCTCAGCGCCGGCTCGGTGAGCCGCTTGGAGGTCAGCCCGTAGCCGAGGTAGGCGCGCTGGCCCCGGTGCAGGAAGTTCGGGTCGGTGAGCAGGTTGAACCCGTTGTAGCGGATCAGCGTGGTGGCGTTCCCGATGAACAGCAGGCTCCCCCGGCCGGTGGCGGGCATGACGTCCTCTCTCGTACGGCGGATCGGTCAAATCAGGAAGGGTGCGGGGGCTGCTGGCCCGGAGGGACGCCGCCGCCTTTTCCTCCGCCCTTGCGGCCCTTGTCCGTGCCGTGGGCGTGACCGCCCGAGCCGCGCCGCTTCTCGGGGATGGCCTGGGCCGAGTCGGTGTCGGTGGCCCCTTTGCCGGACCTGCGAAGCTCCGGCTGCTGTGGCTTCACCATGAGATTTGTCACCTTTCGTGCGGTAAGTCACCACCTGCCACCGATGGGAAGAGCCAAACACGTCGGCGCGTCAACGAGGAGTGAGCCCGTGGAGACACGTGGTGACCACGCGCCCGGCGAAATCAGGCGGAACCCGGAGCTCGCCGGCTGGGGCGCCGGCGAGCAGATGAGGCAGGACCAGCTCATGACAGGCCCCGACCACCATGGTGGCCGCTGCCTCGGGATCGGCCTGCGCCGCGACCCTCCCGGCAGCCTGCTCGGCCCGCAGGTAGCGCGCCAGCTGCCCGCGCAACCCGCCGTCCGGTCCGCCGGCGTGGGCGCCGGGGAGTGTGGGGCCGCCGCCGAGCGCGGCGAAGCGGGCCAGGATGTCGGGCCGGCCCAGGAGGCCGGCGAAGGCGGGCAGGATCGCCAGGTGCAGGGCCACCCCGTAGTCGACGTACGCCCGCAGGTTGGTCTCCAGATCGCCTTCGCCGGGGCCGCGAGGCAGCGGGGGCAGGCCGCGCTCGACCGTGCGGACGTGCGCCAGCAGCGCCCGCGCGATCAGCTCCTCCTTGTCGGCGAAGTGGTTGTAGAGCACCCCGTCGGCCACCCGTGCCTCCTTGGCGATGGCCCGCACGGTCAGCCCGGCGGCACCGTCCCGGGCGATGAGCCGTTCGGCCGCCGCGATGAGGTGGCCGGGCAGCGTCTCGCTCCCGGGGACCGCGGCCGCCCTGCGCGGGCTCACGGCCGTACCGCGGTGATCAGGTTGGCCAGGCCGCGCAGCCGCACCGCGCCCGCGCGCTCGTACGGGCGAAGGGCGGGTTCGAGCGCGGCGGTGGCGCGCTCGACGGCGGCGGGGTCCGCGACGAGGGAGAGCCGGTAGCGGATCGGTCCCCAGGCGGCGAGGAACGCGGCGGCGTCAGCCGCGTCGCGCCCCCACACCTGGTCGGCCTCCACCGGCGTCACCGTCACCTCGCCGAACCCCGCGGCGGTGAACACCTCCTCGACGCGGGCCGGGTCGCCGAGGGAGCCGGGGGAGGTGCCGTCGGGGGACTCGGGCGGCGGCGGCAGGTGCTCCGCCATGGCGCCGATCACCGTGTTCAGCTCGGGGATCGTGCGCAGGCTGAGGAACGCCACCCGCCCGCCCGGCGTCAGCGCGCTGCCGACGTTGCGGAAGGCGGCCACCGGATCGGCGAAGAACATGACGCCGAACCTGCTGACGGCCAGCTCGTACGCGCCTGCGCCGAAAGCGTGCACCTGCGCGTCGCCCCTGGTGAAGGTCACGTTGGCGACCCCTTCCGCGGCGGCCAGCTCGCGCGCCCTGGCGAGCATGGGCGCCGACAGGTCGATCCCGGTGGCCGCCCGGCCCCGCCGGGCCGCCAGCCGGGTGACCTGCCCGGTGCCGCAGCCGAGGTCGAGCACCCGGTCGTCCGGGCGCACGAACCGCAGCAGGTGCTCGTTGTAGGCGCCGTTCATGGCGTCGTAGCGGTCGTGGTGGCTGGCCCAGTGCTCGCCCTCGTAGCCGTTCCACGCCTCGGCCTGGTGCGTGTTGACGATCGTCATGGCCCCTCCTGGATGAACGAACGTTCATGAACA
This sequence comes from Nonomuraea corallina, assembly GCF_027620315.1. Lineage (GTDB taxonomy): Bacteria > Actinomycetota > Actinomycetes > Streptosporangiales > Streptosporangiaceae > Nonomuraea > Nonomuraea corallina. Next base: position 35,145 of record NZ_JAPNNL010000044.1, read on the forward strand.
CGTATTCACAACATATCCTGCCACCACAGCCCTTATGCGGATAAATCATGAATGGCTTCAGGTGGACCAAAGATCCCCTACTATCGTGGCTCGATAGTGGGCACGCCCCCGGTCGTGCGTTTCGGGACCGGTGACGCGCGTCCTGCGGCAAGCGGCAAAGGAGAAGCGTGGCGGTTGCGTTCCCCGCCGGTAGGCGGCGCGCCCCCCTCCGAGCTCTCGGCACCACAGCGCTCACGACGGTCCTCTGCGCCGCGCTGACCGCGGCCCTGGCGCCGCCCGCGCTCGCGGACCCGAAGCCCACGGTCAAGCGGCTGGAGAAGGAGCTGGCGGACCTGCGCAAGGAGTCCGACAAGCTCATCGAGGACTACTACCACGGCCGCCGCGAGCAGCAGCGGGCGGAGCAGGCCGAGAAGGCCGCCCGCGAGAAGCTGGCCGAGTCCCAGGCGGTGTTCGACCGGCACGCCACCGAGCTGCGCGCCATGGCCGTCGGCCAGTACATGTACGGCGGCTCCGAGAGCATGTCGCTGTTCACCGGTGCCGAGGACCGCGACGCGCTGATCCGCCGGCTGGCGCTCACCCGGCACCTCGTCGACGAGCAGGAGGCCACGCTGTCGGGCTTCGCCCAGGTCCGGGACGGCCACCGGCAGGCCAAGGAGGAGGCCGAGGCCCGCGCGGACGAGCTGGCCGCCGGCGTGAGGGAGCTTGAGGACCGGCGCGAGAAGGCCGAGCAGACGATCGAGAAGATCAGGGACAAGATCGACCAGTTGCACCACGCGCCCGGCCGCCGCGCCGACGGCACGTTCGTGCCGCAGCTCCCCGACGGGCCGGACAACATCACCCCGCGCATGCGCCTGGTCAGGGACCTCATCGAGAAGCGCTTCGGGAGGGGGCCGGGGATCGGCTGCTACCGGCCCATCCAGGACGGCGGGGAGCATCCGCTGGGCCGCGCCTGCGACTTCATGCTGAGCCGGGGCGGCGCCTTCCCGTCCCCGGCGGAGGTGCAGCGAGGCCACGAGATCGCCGCCTGGGTGATCAAGAACGGCCGGCGGCTCGGCATCATGTACGTCATCTACCGGCAGCGGATCTGGCACGTCAGGACGGGAGCCTGGCGCATGATGACCGATCGCGGCGGTACGACGGCCAACCACTACGACCATCCCCACGTCTCGGTCTACTGAGCGCGCGCCCCTGACGCCCTCCGGCGGCGGTGCGGCCCCGGGAACACGGTGCGCAGGAAAGCCGGAGAACCGTGCGGGCGAAGACGGCCGGGACTCCTACCGGACCCGGCCGCGCGCCTTGAGCCGGGTGGCGGGCAGCGCCGGGGCGGGCAGCGGCGCGCCGTCGTAGCCGTGGACCACGCCGAACCCCTCGCCCTCCATCCACTCCTTGCGGAATCCGGCGATCTCGTCGTGGTCGCGGCCGACGAAGTTCCACCACATCACGATCTCCTCGGCGAACGGCTCGCCGCCGACGAGCAGCACCCGCCCGTTCCCGCGCACCCGCACGCGGTCACGGCCGGGCGGCACGTAGCGCAGCGGGCCCGGCCGCAGCGGGGCGACGTCCCCGTCGAGCAGCAGCAGCCCGTGCTCGTACGCGGGGTCGAGCGGCAGCTCGGCGTCCCCGTCGATCGCGATCTCCGCGCCCGCGATCGGGCTGTAGGCGGTCGCGGGCGAGCGCACCCCGCCCAGCGCGCCCAGGAACACCGTGGCCGCGAAGCCGGGCCCGGTCAGCACCGGCAGCGTCGCGTGATGCTCGAAGTCCGGGGCGACCCGCCGGTGCTCGCCGGGCAGCGCCACCCACAGTTGCACCCCGTGCAGCACGCCCGCCCGGGACTCCTCGGAGTGGGAGATGCCGCGCCCGGCCGTCATCAGGTTGAGGCTGCCGGGCCGGATCGCCTGCAGGCTGCCCAGGCTGTCGCGGTGCAGCACCTCGCCGGTCACCAGCCAGCTCACGGTCTGCAGGCCGGTGTGCGGGTGCGGCGCGACCCGCATCTCCGCCTGCTCGGGGCCGTAGGCGTCGACGAAGCACCACGCGCCGATCATGCGCCGGCGCACGTGGGGGAGGGTGCGGGTGACGGTCATGGCGCGCGGGCCGCCCAGCGGCACCGCGCGTCCTTCCAGAATCTCGCCGTCCTCGCCGCCGTCTTCGCCGCCGCAGAGGATGGCGCGCGGGTCGGCTTCCAGGTTGCTCACGTTCCGACTGTACGAGGCGCGCCCAGCATTTCCCACCAGCCGTCGGGGGCGGGGACGGCGGCGGTGTCCACGGCCTGGCCCGGCCGGGGCACCACGAACGGCACGTCACGGGCCTTGGCCTCACGCCACAGCCGGTCGACCGGCTCCGCCCACGGGTGGGTGGCGAGGGTGAACGTCGCCCAGTGGACCGGCAGCATCAGCTTCCCGCCCAGGTCGAGGGTGGCGTTGACCGCCTCCTCCGGCGTCATGTGGACGTCCGGCCAGGACGGGCTGTACGCGCCGATCGGCATGATCGTCAGGTCGAACGGGCCGTGGGCCGCGCCGATGCCCCGGTAGCCCTCGAAGTAGCCGGAGTCGCCCGCGTAGAAGACCCGCTTGGTGGCGCCGGCCACCGCCCACGAACCCCACAGCGTCTCGTTGCGGGTGAACGCCCGGCCGGAGAAGTGGCGGGCGGCCGTGGCCGTGAACCGCAGCCCGGCCACCTCCGCCTCCTCGTCCCAGTCGAGCTCGACGACGCGGTGAGCGGGCACGCCCCAGCGTTCCAGATGGGCGCCGATGCCCAGCGGCACCAGAAACGGCGCCTCCTGGGAGCGGGTGAGCGCGCGCACCGTGGCCTGGTCGAGATGGTCGTAGTGGTCGTGGGAGATCACCACGGCGTCGACCCGCGGCAGCCCGGCGAGCGGCACCGGGACCGGGTGGTGCCGCACCGGCCCGACGAGCTGCGAGGGTGAGGGCCGGCGGCTCCACACCGGGTCGAACAGCACCCGCCTGCCCTCGATCTCCACCAGCGTGGACGCGTGCCCGTACCAGATCGCGCGCAGCCCGGAGGCGGGGGGCGGGTCCGACGGCGGCACCCGGACCGGGACCGGGCCGGGCGGGCGGCGCAGGTGCCTGTCCCTGAACAGCTCGGCCAGCACGCCGACGGGCGGCGCGGTCATGAGCGTGACCGGCTCCGGCATGGGGTTGAAGAAGACGCCGTCGCGAAAGCGCGGCGAGCGCCGCATCCGCTCCGCCCGGCCGGGCCCCGAGGTCAAGGGCCGCGCCCCCAGCTCGGCGGGGACCCCGCGCAGGGCCCAGGCCGCGGCCGCGAGGACGGAGCCACCCGTCAGGACACGCCGTAACGTCCGCAATCCCGCCATGCTCACCCTCCCCTGGAAAGTCCTCCCCACCGAGAAACCCGGCGGGAGGTCCCCGATGTTCCCGGCCGCGGACCCCGTCGCGGGTCAGTCGAGCAGCGCGCCGCCGGCCTGCCCGGCCCACAGCGCCCGGGAGACCGCCTGCGGATCGTCCACGTCGGCCGGTTCGACGTCGAACAGGTGGGTCGTCGCCGACCCGGGCTCGTACCGGGGCCAGCCCGGGTCGCCGGTCGCGGCGAAGCGCACCCACGCGGTGCGGAACTGCTCCGACATCCGCTCCCGGTGCGGCGCGTCGCCGATCATCATGGCGGCCATCTCGCCGTCGGTCGTGCCGAACACCAGCGGCACGTCCAGCCCGTGGCAGGCGCCCAGGAACGGGGTGGGCGCCCAGGTCAGCTCGTAGAGCCAGGCCGGGCCCCGGTGCGCCTCGGCCAGCAGCGTGCTCGGCATCCGGAACAGCCAGTCGGACATGAGCAGCAGGTAGGCCTCCTCGTCGCCGCCCGGCGCCGCCTCCCGGTACGCCGCCCCGGCGCCCGGCGGGGCCAGCCGCTCCAGCGCCCCCGGCAGGTCGACCGTCCGTCCGCCGTTCATCGCGTGGAAGGTGCGGTACTCGTCGCGGTTGTAGCCGCTGATCAGCTCCACGTCGCGCGCCGCGCCGCCGCGCAGCGCCTGCCAAGGCAGCTCGGGCAGCACCTCGCCGTCCACCACCGGCGCGAACGGGATCGCGGCGCTGCCCAGCAGCCCCCACCGGTCGTGGCGGCCGGTCAGCTCCTCCCGCGCGAACTCCGACGCCGCGCTCACCATCAACTCCGGCGGCACGTCGTGCGGGGAGCCGCCGCCGGCCCTGGCCATGATCGCGTCGGTGACCCGGGCGGCCAGCGCGGGGGAGAGGAACACCCCGGGGACGCTCTGCGCGATGGCCCGGCGGAACAGGCCGGCGGCCGACGGCATCGCCATCAGGCACGCCACCGACCCGGCCCCCGCCGACTCGCCGAAGACCGTCACGTTGCCCGGGTCGCCGCCGAACGCCGCGATGTTGTCGCGCACCCAGCGCAGCGCCGCCACCTGGTCGAGCAGCCCCCGGTTCGCCGGGGCGCCCGGCACCTGGCCGAACCCCTCCATGCCCACCCGGTAGTTGAGCGTCACCACCACGACGCCGTCGCGGGCCAGCAGGGTGCCGTCGTACTCGGGCCAGTCGGCCGAGCCCATCCAGTAGGCGCCCCCGTACAGCCAGACCATGACCGGCAGGCCGGAACCGCCGGGGTCGGGCGTCCACACGTTCACCGTCAGGACGTCGAGCCCGGCGGCGGGATCCCAGACCGGCTGGCCGGGGAGCATCGTCGGCTGCGGCGGGCGCGGCCCGAACCGGGTCGCCTCGAAGGTGCCGTCCCACCGGCCGGCCGGTTCGGGGGCGGCGAACCTGAGCGGGCCGAACGGGCTCTTCGCGTACGGGATGCCGGTGAAGACGGCGACGCCGTCGCGCTCGGACCCGCTGACCTGACCGGTGCTGATCGTCGGCATGTCCTTCAGCCTAACGCGCCTGGCGGCCCTCCTCCGGGCGCGGCCACGGGTTCGGCCGGCAGCCGCGCAGCGCCTTTGACTGCTGCATCATGACCGGCGCCGGGCGGCCCCGCCCCGGGCAGCCGGCGTGCCGGTGGCCGAGCGCGTGGCCCACCTCGTGGCTGATCACGTACGAGCGGTAGGCGGCCAGGTCGCCGCGGTACTGGGGGACGCCCTCGGCCCAGCGGCGCGCGTTGACGACCGTCCGGGAGCCGTTCCAGCAGGACAGGTCGCCGCCGGTGCGCAGCGGCCGGCACACGCGGTCGGTGAGCAGCGGGCTGGACAGCGCGACCCGCAACCGCACCGGCGGCCGGTCCACCCGCCGGAACCGGCCCCACCCGCGCCGGTCGTTGAGCGTCCGATGCACCTCGGCCGCGAACGCCCGCGGCTCGAACGGCAGCCCCCACTCCACCTCCACCAGGTAGCGGATCACCCGGCCGCGCCCCGGCCCCGGCGGAGCCCCGCCGGGCACGACCGCGTACCGTCCCGAAGCCCGCTGCGGGACGCTCGGCGGCGCGCTCGGCACCGGCAGGCTCGTCTGAGGACCGGGCGGCACACCCGGATCAGGCGGCAGGCCGGGGTCCGTGGGCAGGCCGGGGTCTGAGGGCAGTCCGGGGTCCGTGGGCAGGCCCGGGTCCGGCGGCACGCCTGGGAGGGGGCGGCTCGTCGCCGGGGGAGCCGGCGACGGGCCGGCCGGGACCGACCCGGAGCACGCCGTCACCAGGACGAGCAGAACCGGCACCATCACCGACGCGCGCACCGACGCCTCCCCGCGAACTCATGGCGGGGAGGTCACAGAACGTACCCATTTCGTCACCGCTGTACCGGGTCGCGACCCCGGAGACGGTCAGCGCGGCGGCGGGCGGTAGGCGTCGACGTCGATCGGCGGCTCCTCGCCCAGCGCCAGCCCGGCCGCCACCCGCCCGGCGAACGGCCCCGCCGTCAGGCCGTACGCGCCCAGCCCCGTCGCCACGACCACCCGGTCGGTCAGCGTCCCGATCAGCGGCGAGCCCTGCGCGTACACCGGCCGCAGCCCCACCCGCGTCTCGGTCACCGTCGCCCCGAACAGGCCGGGCGCCACCCGCAGGCCCGCCTGCAGCACCTCGTCCAGCCCGCCCATGGTGACCCACGGCGCGAACCCCACGTCCTCGATCGTCGCCCCCACCACCACCCGCGAACCCGGGAACCCGAGCAGGTAGGGACCGACGTGCGGCAGCACCATCGGCCAGCGCGAGGTGTCCACGCCGTCCAGCGTGGCGTGCACGATCTGACCGCGCCGGGGGAACACCGGCAGCTCGACGCCGAGCCCCCGGCACACCTCCCCGGTCCATGCCCCCGCGGCCACGATCACCGCGTCCGCGTGGAGCGGCACCCCGTCGTCGCCCCCGACCTGCTGCTCCTGCCCGGCCTCGCCGCCGGCCACCGCCGCCTCCGCCACGTCCGCCGAACCGTCCGCCGAACCGGTCTCCGCCAGGACCTCGCCGTCCGCCCGGTACGCCGAACCGGCGGGGGCGCCCTGCCGCCAGGAGTTCCGGTCGTACGGGACCTCCGGCGCCGCCGGGGCCCGGCCGCGCGCGTCCGACGCGCGGGCGGCGCGGAGCAGCACGCCGCCGTCCCCGGTGAGCGTCGCCGTCCCCGTACGGAGCTCGGCGCCGTGCCGGACCGCCGCGCGCAGGAGCGCGGAGCGCACCGCCAGCCCGTCCACCCGCGCCGCGCCCGGCACCAGCAGCGCGCTCAGGTCCTCGGCCAGCGGCGGGAACAGCGTGGACGGCGCGGCCACGTCCACGACCTCCCCCATGTCCGGCGCCTCGGCGTACCGCCGCGCCAGCAGGGCGCGCACCGGCTCCAGGTCGGCCGGGTCCTCGGCCACGAGCAGCGCGCCCACCCGCGTGTACCCCATGCTCTCGCCCAGCGCCGACACCAGCTCCGGGTAGTAGCGGGTGCCCTCGCGGGTCAGCCGGTACCAGGCGTCGTCGTCGGGATGGTCGACCCACGGGCACACGATCCCGGCGCCCGCCTGGGTCGCCTGCCCCGCGTACTCCCCGTCCACCACCGTCACGGACACGCCGCGCCCACTCAGCCAGTGAGCCGCGGCGGCCCCGACGATGCCGCTCCCGATGACCGCAACACGCATGCCCCCCATGATCCCAGCCGCGTTACTGTCGGGGGCATGACAGTCGTACTCGTCGGCACGCTCGACACCAAGGGCGAGGAATACGGATGGCTGCGTGACCGGCTGATCGAGCTCGGCCAGGACGTCCTGATGATCGACGCGGGCGTCGCCGCCCCGGGCGTGTCGTACCCCGTCGACCACCCCAAC
>NZ_JAPNNL010000045.1 GCF_027620315.1 Nonomuraea corallina
CGAGGAGGTCTGACGCCCCACCGCCGGGGAGGCGTGATCGTCTCCCTGGCGGCCCCCGTCACCCGGCCGCGTCGTCGAGCACGGCCTTGAGCGACGCCTCCAGGATGTCCACCCCGGCGTGCAGGTCGTCCTCGCTGATCGTGAGCGGCGGGGCGATGCGGAAGATGCCCCCCATCCCGGGCAACTGGACGATGTTCATGTGCAGGCCCCGTTCCAGACAGGCCGTGGTGACGGCGTTGCCCAGCGCGTCGGCGGGCGCCTTGCTCGTCTTGTCCTTCACCAGCTCGATGCCCTGGAGCAGGCCACGGCCGCGGACGTCGCCGACGACCTCGTACCTGTCGTGCAGCGCCCGCAGCCGGTCGGCGAGCAGGCCACCCAGCTCCGCGGCGCGCGCGACGAGGTTCTCGCGCTCGATCACGTCGAGGACGGTCAGCGCGACGGCGGCCGCCAGCGGGTCGGAGACGTGCGTGGTGTAGAAGAGGAACCCGCGCTCGTGGCAGGTCCGCTCGATCTCGGCACTCGTGAGGACGGCCGCCACCGGCAACCCGGCGCCGAGGGTCTTCGACAGCGTCAGGATGTCGGGGGTGACCCCGTCGCGGTCGAACGCGTACATCGTCCCCGTACGGCCGAGGCCCGTCTGCGCCTCGTCGAGGATGAGCAGCATGCCGCGCTCGTCGCACATCTCCCTCAGCCGGCGCAGGTAGCCGGGCGGCAGCTCGATGATCCCGCCCGACGACAGGACGGGCTCGATGAGGCAGGCGGCGAGACTGCCGGACGACTGCTGGTCGACCAGGGAGAAGCCGAAGGCGAGCTCGCTCTCCCAGTCGTGCGAGCCGTCGGCTGAGCGGAACGGCGACCGGTAGGCGTTCGGGGCGGGCAGGGCCAGGTTCCCCGGCATCGGCGGGCCGTAGCCGCGACGCCCGGCCGAGAAGGTCGCCGACGCCGCCCCCTGGGTCATGCCGTGCCAGGAACGGTCGAAGGAGACGATCTCGTAGCGGCCGGTGAACAGCTTGGCCATCTTGATCGCGGCCTCGTTGGCCTCCGCGCCCGTGGTCAGCAGCATCATCTTGCCCAGCTCGGGGGGCAGGGTCGCGGTGAGCCTGGCGGCCAGGTCCAGCACCGGAGCGCTGAGCATGCCGCTGAACAGATGGTCGAGCGACGCGACCGCCGAGGAGACCGTCGCCACGATGTCAGGGTGCGCGTGGCCGAGGATGGCGCTCATCTGCCCCGAGGTGAAGTCGAGGATCGGCGTGCCCTGCCGGTCGAAGACGTGCGCGCCGGAGGCGCGTTCGATGACCCGCGGGGTGAAGGCGCCTCCGTAGCGGATCAGCAACCGGTCCGCCTCGTTCCAGAAAGTCTCGTCCCGGAAAGCCTTGTCCCGGAAAGCCTTGTCCCGGAAAGCCTTGTCCATCAGCCACCCCTTCTGCCGACCGCCGGATGCCCTATCTTCGACCGGCCGTACGAGCCGTAACAAGCGGGATGACCGCTTGACCCGTACCCCGAGGTACGGGTTTAGGGTCTGGCTGTGCGAGTGGGAGAGCTGGCCGTGCGGGCCGGGGTGACCATACGGGCGTTACGTTATTACGAGGCCGCCGGGCTGGTGGTGCCGACGCGGCTGGCCAACGGCTATCGCGACTACGATCCGCGGTCCGTCCGGCTGGTGGCGGAGATCCGGGCGCTGACCGGGCTGGGTCTGTCGGTGGAGGAGACGCGGCCGTTCGTGGAGTGCCTGGCCAGCGGGCACGGCGCGAGCGACGAGTGTCCCGCGTCGCTGGCCGCCTACCGCCAGGTGATCGACCAGCTTTCGGAGCGGATCGCCTCGTTGACGCGGCGGCGGGACACACTGGCCGCGCACCTGGAGTCCGCGGCCAACCGGGCGGTCGCCCCGGCCACGGCCGTCGAGCTGACCGAGTTCCCCGCTCCGGCCGACGACGGGGCCGCGGACCATCTGGCCGGGACGGCGATGCCCGGCGTGCGGTTGCCGACCACCGGCGGGACGACGATCCGGCTGGACGAGCTCGGCGCGGGGCGGACGGTGCTCTACGTGTATCCCCTGAGCGGTCGTCCCGGAGTGGATCTGCCGGAAGGATGGACGAGCATTCCGGGCGCCAGTGGCTGCACGCCGCAGGCGTGCGGCTTTCGCGATCACTACGACGACCTGCGCGCGGCCGGCGCCGAACGGGTGTACGGGGTGTCCTCGCAGCCGAGCGACTACCAGCGGGAACTCGTCGATCGGCTGCGGCTGCCGTTCGCGATGGTGTCGGACGAAGCCTTCGGCCTGCGGGACGCGCTGCGTCTCCCCACGTTCGAGGCCGGTGGCCTGACGCTCTACCGCCGGCTCACCCTGATCGTGAAGGACGGGATCATCGAGAAGGTCTTCTACCCGGTGTTCCCGCCGGGGCGGCATGCCGCAGAGGTGCTCGACTGGCTGGAGGAGCGGCGATGACCACGGTGGCCTGGCTCGGACTCGGCGCGATGGGCTCCCGGATGGCTCTCCGGCTCGTCCGCGCGGGCCACGAGGTGGTGGTGTGGAACCGCTCGCGGGCCCGAGCCGAGGAGCTCGCCGGCGCGCGGGTGGCCGCCACCCCCGCCGACGCCGTACGACACGCTGACCTGGTCGTCTCGATGCTGGCCGGCCCGGCCGCCGTGAGAGAGGTCGGCCCGGCGATCGCCGCGCAGGCCCGCGCCGGGACCACGGTGATCGACATGTCGACCATCGGACCGGACACGGTGACCTGGCTGCGCGACGCACTGCCCGACGGGGTCACCCTGCTGGACGCGCCGGTGCTCGGCAGCGTGGCCGAGGCCGAGGAGGGGACCCTGACCCTGCTGGTCGGCGGGCCGGACGACGCCGTCACGCGATGGACACCCCTGCTCTCCGAGCTGGGCCGCCCCGTCCACCTGGGGCCGTCGGGAGCCGGTGCGGCGGCCAAACTGGTGGCCAACAACGCCCTCATCGGGACCGTCGGCGTGCTCGCCGAGTCGCTGAGCCTGGCCGACGCCCTCGGGCTCCCCCGCGACGTGGCCTGGCAGGTCCTCGGCCTGACCCCGCTGGCGGACCAGGCCCGGCGACGCCGGCCCGCGATCGACTCCGGCTCCTACCCGCCCCGCTTCGCCCTGTCGCTGGCGCTGAAGGACGCCGGCCTCATCGTCGCCGCGGCCGAGAACGCCGGCCGGCGGATGCCGCTCGCCCGTGCCGGCCGTGCGTGGCTCACCGAGGCCGACGCGGCCGGCAGGGGAGGCGAGGACTACACCGCGCTCCTCGGCCACATCCTGGGCGAAGAAGATCAGCGGTGACGGTCCGCGCGGTCGTGTTCGACCTGGACGGCACCCTCGTGGACACCATGGCCGCGGCCCCGCAGGCCTACGCCGCCACCGTCCGCAGCCTCGGAGGGCCCCGGGTCTCCCCCGGTCAGATCGTCGAAACCTGGCACATCGGGCCTACCCCGACCGTGCTACGGCACTTCCTGGGCAGGGACATCACCGATGACGACCTCTCCTGCTTCTACGACCACCTCACCTCGTCCGTCACCGGTGTCCGCCCCTTCCCGGGAGTGGTCCCCATGCTCGACACACTCACGAGAAAGGGATACGGCCTGAGCGTCGTCACCGCCGCGACCAGACGCGCCGCTCTGTGCACGCTGAACGCGACACGCCTGGAGTCCTACTTCCCCGTGCTCATCTGCGGTGACGAGGTGAGCCGGCCGAAGCCCCACCCCGAAGGACTCCTGCGAGCCTGCCTGCTCCTGGGCGCCGACCCCACCGACGCGATCTATGTCGGTGACTCCGAGGTGGATCTCCACTGCGCTGTCGCCGCACGCGTGCCCGGCGTCCTCGCGGGTTGGGGCGGCTCAGCCGTACGAGCCCGCACGGTGGCGCGGCACCCGCACGACGTCGTCCACGTCGTCAACGCGGCCGGGCGCTGACGGGCTCGGGTACGTGAGCGCCGTGGGTCCGTCCCCTCCGGCGCCGTGCGGTCAGCAGGGCCTGAGGCGCTCGGCAGGCCACCCGGCAGGCGGAGGCAGGGATCTGCAACGGGCTTCCTCACTCGGCTGTGTGGGTGAGGATCGCGTCGGCCAGTTCCTGGTGGGTCTCCGGCGGCAGCGTGTGCCCCATGCCCGCCACGATCATCAGCCGTGCTCCCGGGATCTGTTCGGCGATGATCGCGCCGTGACCCGGTTTGACCGGCTCGTGGCTGCCCTCGATGACCAGCGTGGGCGCCTTCACCCGGTGCAGCGCGCCCACCGGCTCGAAGTCGGGGCCGGCCGCCGCGGCCAGCCGGTGGTTGGCCGCCGTCGACAGGTCGCGGGCCCGGTCATAGACGCGTTCCTGCAGCCGGCGGGCCGCGTCCTCGTCGAACGGCAGCCCGGTGCCGTGCAGCACGCGCTGCTCGGCGATCATGCCGTCGATCAGCGCGCGGCGGTCCTGGGCGGGCGGGGCGGTCATCAGCGTACGGAAGAACTCCACGAACTCCGGCTCCGGCTCCGGCAGGCTCCCCTCGGGCTGCGATTGCCCCGTCAGGGCCCGCAGGAGCACCCCGCCCTCGCCGCCGCCGAGCGGCGAGGAGGCGATGACGGTCAGCGACCGCACCCGCTCCGGCGCCTCCACGGCGATGAGCTGGCCGAGCAGCCCGCCCGCCGAGTGGCCCACCAGGTGGGCGCTGTCCAGTCCGTGGGCCTCCATCACACGGTAGACGTCGTTCTTGATGTCGTCCCAGGTGTACGGCTCGGCGGCGAAGTCGACGGTGCCGGACCTGCCGGTGTCGCGGTGGTCGTACCGGATCACCCTGCGGCCCCCGGCGGTCAGCCGGCCGACGAGCTCGTCCGGCCACAGGATGCCCTGCGACATCGAGCCCATGATCAACAGGATCGGCGTGTCCGTCTCGGCGCCGAACTCTTCGCTCCAGATGGTTACGTCATGCATGACTCAGAGCATGCCGTCCCGGGCTACGGGCGCCTTCTGTAGAACTACCAGCCGCGCCAGCTCCGTACGGGTGCCGATGCCCAGCTTCGGATAGATCTTGTACAGGTGGTACTCGACCGTGCGAGGGCTCAGGAAGAGCTGCGCGGCGATCTGCTTGCTCGACAGCCCGTCCGCGACCAGGCCGGCGATGCGCAGCTCCTGCGGGGTCAGCGCGTCGAGCACGCTGGGGGGCGGGGCGCCGCCGCTCTCGCCCGCCGCCCGCAGTTCCTCCTGCGCGCGCCGCGCCCACGGCCGGGCGCCGGCCCGTTCGAAGGTCTCCCACGCCATCCGCAGATGCGCTCGCGCCTGGCCCGGCCGCTGCGCGCGGCGCAGGCGCTCACCCAGCAGCATGGCTGTCCTGGCGGCCTCGAACGGATTGGTGTGCAGCCGCAGCGCCTCGCCGAAAGCCTCCTCGGCCGATTCGGTCAGGCCCCGGCAGCGGGCCAGCAGCGCGCGCGACTCGGGCGTCGCGGCGTGCTCGGCCGCCTGCTCGTAGACCGCAAGCGCCGCCCGCGCGCCGGCCGCGTCGCCCGCGCCCACCGCCGCCTCGATCCGATCCGGCATCGCCCGCCACGCCACGTTCGGATGCCCAGCGCCCGGCCCCGCCACCGCGATCGCCCGGAAACGGTCGTGCGCCGGCCCGTAGCGGCCCAGGCACAGCTCCAGCATCGCCAGCGCGTACGCGGCCACCCCCGCGCGCAGTCCCACCCGGTGCGGCAGGGCGATGGCCAGCGCCTCCCGGGCCAGCCGTGCGCAGGGCTCCTCCTCGCCACGCAGGGCCGCCAGCACCGCGAGGTTGGCCAGGTGCGCGGCCACCGTGTTCTCGTACCCGGCCTCCCGCGCCAGTGCCAGGCCCTCCTCCGAGACGGCTTGGCTGCGCGCGAGCCGCCCGGCGAGGCGGTCGGCGGTCGCCACGAACTCCAGCACGACGGGCAACTGACCGGTCATCCCCGACACCCTGGCCACCTGACCGGCCCGGGTGGCCAGCTCGGTGGCCAGGTCCCACTCACCCAGCGTGCCGGCCGCGGACGTGGCCCACAGATAGCCCGCCGCGTCCCCCAGCTCGCCGACCCGCGCCAGTGCCCGCCGCAGCAGGCCGGGACCGGTGGCCTCGCCGTCCAGCGTCAGACCGATCCCGGCGACCGTGTCCCGCAAGAATCCTTCGGGGTGCGCGGCCGCCCGCCGGCCGAGCTCGACCATGGCCGCCGTGTCGCCGACGTACGAGGCCGCCTCCATGGCGTCGGCCAGCATGTCCAGGCTGTCGCCCGCCGCCAGGATCCGCACGGCCTCGGCGGCGTTGCCCGAGTTCAGCTCGAACCGGCCCCGGAGCTGGGCGAGCTCCATCGCGAGCGTGACGTCCCCGCCGGCCCCTTCGCGTGCCTCGGCCAGCAGCGATTCCGCCTGTCCCGGCCGGCCGCCGAGCCAGGCCGCCACGGCGGCGTCCTTCAGCCGGACGGCGCGGGCGCCCGGCTCGGGGGTCAGCTCGGCGGCCCTGGTGAGGGCGACGGCGGCGGCGCCGTACCCGCCACGGTCACGAGCCCGCCCGGCGGCCTCCGTCAGAGCGGCGGCGACCGGCTCGGCCCGGCCCAGGGCGGCTCCGGCCAGGTGCCAGGCCCTGCGGTCGCCCGTGGTCAGCTCCGCCAGGACGGCGTGCGCGTGGCGGACCTCGGCGGGGGCGGCCGCCTCATGGATCGCCGATCGCATGAGCGGGTGACAGAAACGCACGCCGGTGCCCGACATTTCGCCCAGCCCGCTCTCCTCCAGTTCGGCGAAGGCCGCCGCCACCGACCCGGGCGTCAGCCGCTCGGCGGCACGCAGGACCACCGTGAGGTCGGTCTCGACGGCGGCGAGCAGGGCGACCTGCCGGGCGGGGGCCGACAGCGCGGTCACCCGGTCACCGAAAAGCCGGGCGCCGCCGGGCAGCGGGTCGGGCAGCGGCTCGCGGCCGGCGAGTTGCGCGGGCGTGAGCCGGGCGGCGATCTCGTTCAGTGCCAGGGGGTTCGCCCCGGTCAGCGTGATGAGTTCCCGTCTCACCGGGGCCGACAGCGGCCCGTGCCGGGACTCCAGCAGCTCGGCCGCGGCGTCCTCGGGCAGGCCGCGCACCTCCACCGTCGACGGCACGCCCTTGACGGAAACGTCGCCGCGGACGGCGAGCAGCATCGCGATCCGTTCGGTGCCCAGCCGCCTGGCGGCGAACAGCAGCGCGTCGGCCGAGGCCCGGTCGGCCCATTGGAAGTCGTCGACCACGCAGATCAGGCCCTCCGGGTCGGCGGCCTCGGCCAGCAGCGACAGTACGCCGGCGCCCAGCAGGAAGCGGTCGCCCGTTCCGCCGGCAGCCTGCCCGAGGGCCGCTCGCACGGCGTCGCGCTGCGGCCCGGGCAGCGCGTCGAGCGATCCGGCCACCGGCCGCAGCAGTTGGTGCAGCGCCGCGAACGCCAGGTCCGACTCGGACTCGACGCCGGTGGTCCGCAGCACCCGCATCGCCCCGCCCCGCGCGGTCGCCGCGTCGAGCAGGGCGGTCTTGCCCGCGCCGGCCTCACCCCGGAGCACCACCGCCCCGCCGCGGCCGTGGCAAGCCTGTGCGATCACCTCGTCGAGCGCACTGATTTCCGCATATCTGCTGTAAAGCACAGAAACCCACTGTAAAGGGGGCGCCAGTCCAGAAAGCCCTGCCGTAGATCGACGCCCCGCGCGCCCTTCCTGCGCCGGGCCGCGGCGGGTCAGGGCGCGGGGTGGACGAGGGCGACGCGCAGGATCCGATCGTCGCCGGGGCGGGCCGGGGTGCCGCCCCAGGTCGCACCGTCGGTGTTGGAGGTCGTGATCCACAGCGAGCCGTCGGGCGCCGGCTCGACCGTGCGGATCCGTCCGTAGCGTTCGACGAAGTAGGCGACGGGGTCGCCGTCCGCCCGGGGTCCGTCGACGGGCAGGCGCCAGAGCCGCTGCCCGCCGAGCGCCCCCATCCAGACGGCCCCGCCCGCGACGGCGATGCCGGACGGCGAGGCGTCGTCGGGATGGATGACGGCGATGGGGCGTTCGCCGTGCCCGCCGTCGCGGCCTTCGGACTCGGGCCATCCGTAGTCGCGCCCCGGGCGCAGGACGTTCAGCTCGTCCCAGGCGCGGTGGCCGAGCTCGGAGGCGTACGCGGTGCCGTCGGGGCCGAACGCGATGCCCTGCACGTTGCGGTGGCCGCTGGAGTAGACGGCGGTCCCCGAGGGGTTGTCCGGCGGTACGGAACCGTCGGGCCGGATCCGCAGGATCTTGCCGTTCAGTGACCTGTCGTCGGCCGCGTTCTCGGGCGAGAAGGCGTCACCGGTGCCGATCCAGAGGTTGCCGTCCGGCCCGAAGCGCAGCCGCCCGCCGTGGTGGCGGTCGGCGGTTTCGATGCCGTCCAGGACCACCCGGTCCTGGCGCAGGGAGCGCAGGTCAGGGGCGAGACGCAGCGCCACGACCCGGTTGGCGGGCGAGGACGACACGTACGCGTAGACGGTGCGGTCCCGCGCGAAGGACGGTGAGGCGGCCAGCCCGAGCAGGCCGCCCTCCGCGCTCGCCTCGACGCGGGGCACGGTGCCGATCGGCTCGGGGTCGCCGCCCTGCGGGATGCGCAGGACGCGGGCCGACGACCGCTCCGACACCAGGGCCGAGCCGTCGGGGAGGAACGTCAGGCCCCACGGCATGGCCAGGCCGCGGGCGATCTCGGTGACCTCTCCGGGGACCAGACCGCGCGTGAGGCGCTGGGACGCGCGGGGCTCCGGCGCCGCGCATCCCGGCAGCGAGACCAGGACGCAGAGGGCGGCGGCGGCGCCGAGGCGGCGGGTGCGGGAGTTGAGAAGCATGGCTGATCGGTCCCTTCATCTCGTTCGGTTCATGCGGCCGCGCCGTTGACGAAGACGGTCTGGCCGTTGACCCAGCGGCCGGGGCCGGCCAGGAAGGCGACGACCTCCGCGATGTCCTGCGGGGTGCCGAGCCGGTTCATCGGGCTCAGACCGGCGATCCGGTCGACGACCTGCTGTGGCTTGCCGTCGAGGAACAGGTCGGTGGCCGTGGGGCCCGGCGCCACCGCGTTGACCGTGATGTCACGTTCGCCGAGTTCCTTGGCGAGGATCGGGACGAGGGCCTCCACCGCCCCCTTGCTCGCGGCGTACGCGCCGTAGGTCGGCAGGTGCAGGCGGGTGACGCTGGTGGAGAAGGCGACGATGGCGCCACCCGGCCGGACCCGGCGCGCGGCCTCCCTGGCCATGACGAACGTGCCCCGCACGTTGACGCGCATCTGCCGGTCCAGCTCGGCCAGGTCCAGCTCGCGGACCGGTCGCAGCGCCATCACCCCGGCCGCGTTGACCACGACGTCCACGGGGCCGAGACGCTGCTCGACGGCGTCGAACGCGGCGGCGATCTCGGCCTCCTCGGCCACGTCGGCCCGCAGCGCGATCCCGCGGGCGCCGGCCGCCTCGATCTCGGCGACGGCCCGGTCCGCCTCCTCGGCGTTGGACGCGTACACGACGGCGACGTCCTGTCCCGCCGCGGCAAGCCGCGAGGCGACGGCCCGGCCGATCCCCCGTGATCCCCCGGTGACGATGGCGACGCGCGATGTGGTGCTCATGACTCCCCCTTGGGATCTACGCTAACAGTTTCATGTTAACGACGATATATCAACGCTATCATGACTTCGTTAGCGTTGGTGGGAGGCGTGGCGGGCGCACCGATCAAGTTTTCGCGCCGTACTCGTCTGTACAGATGAGATCGACTCACGGAGGCTGACACGATGCGGAAACTGATCTTCGCCATGAACGTGGCCCTGGACGGCTACATCGCCGCGGCCGGCGACGACATCGGCTGGAGCGGGCCGCCGAGCGACGAGCTGTTCCAGTGGTGGCTCGACCGCGAGCGGGCGAACGAGCTGCTGCTGTACGGGCGCAAGCTGTGGGAGACGATGAGCTCCTACTGGCCGACCGGCGACCAGCAGCCCGACGCCACCCCGGCGCGGATCGAGTTCGCGCGCAACTGGCGGGACACGCCGAAGGTGGTGTTCTCCTCGACGATCGACCAGGTCGACTGGAACGCCCGCCTGGTCACCGGCGACGCGGTCGCCGAGATCACCCGGCTCAAGGCCGGGGACGGCGGCCCGATGGCCATCGGCGGCGCGAGGCTCGCCGGAGCGGCCATGCGGGCCGGGCTGATCGACGAGTACGCCCTGGCCACCTACCCGGTCCTGGCGGGCGGCGGCACGCCGTTCTTCGGGTGCCTCCGGAATACGGCAGAAACGGGCCGCGCTCTTGATCACCGGTCGTTAAACTCCTGACTTCACGCTGGTTAGTGATGGTTCCGGAGGTTTGGGTGGCGTCGATCGATCGGACGGCGTACCCGAGGTTCGCGCGGGCCGTGTCGGCGCGGGAACTGGCGGAGGTGTTCACTCCGTCGGCAGTCGAGGTGGAGTGGGCGCGCGACAAGACGCAGGATGATCAGCATCTGCTGGCGTTGCTGGTGTGGTTGAAGGCCTACCAGCGGCTGGGATATTTCCCGAAGCTCAAGGACGTCCCTGCGGTGGTCTCCGAGCACATCCGAGAGGTGATCGGCCTGCCGGACAGGGTGGCGCTGGAGGATGTCGCGGAGCGGTCGGCCAAGCGGCATCGGTCGTTCGTGCGCCAGCGGATGGGCGTGACCTATGACGCGGCCCGGGTTCGGGAGGTGGCCGATGAGGCGATCCGGAAGGCGGCCGAGGCCAAGGACAACCCCGCCGACTTGATCAACGTGGCGCTGGAGGAGCTGGTTCGCGCGGAATGCGAGCTGCCCGGCTACACGACGCTGGATGAGATGACCAAGAAGATCCGCACCGAGGTGAACCGCGGGTTCTTCACGCTGATGTCCGCCCGGGTCGATGCCGGAGCCCGGACGAGGCTGGCCCAGCTGCTGTTGGTCGACCCCATCACCCGGCGCAGCGCGTACGACGGGTTGAAGGACGTGGCACAGGCCGCGTCGCTCAACAAGTTCAAGGGCCGTCTGGCGTTCCTGCGGGAACTGGACGCCCTCGGG
The DNA here is from genome assembly GCF_027620315.1 of Nonomuraea corallina. Lineage (GTDB taxonomy): Bacteria > Actinomycetota > Actinomycetes > Streptosporangiales > Streptosporangiaceae > Nonomuraea > Nonomuraea corallina. Next base: position 10,990 of record NZ_JAPNNL010000045.1, read on the forward strand.
CCGACCGAGGCGTGGCTGGAGGGGATCCCGCCGGGGAAGATCGCACATTTCGCCGGAGAGGCTAGGGTCACGGATGTCGCTGACCTGCGGAAGGTGCTGGACGAGGACAAGCGCCTCACATTGATCGTGAGCCTGCTGCACACGGTGCGGACCGGAGTGCGGGACGACGTGGTCACGATGTTCTGCAAGCGGCTCGCGACAATCCACAAGAAGGGCCGCGACCAGCTGGAAGCCTTACGGGAGGCGCACCGGGCCGAGTCCGAACACCTGCTGGGTGTGTTCGGCAATGTTCTGGACGGCGTCCGCGAGGCCGTCACACCCGCGGAGCCCGACGCAGCCGGTCCGCTGGCGGACGGCGCGAGTACCGATCCTGCTGCGAGCGCGGGCTCCGGATCCGGGGATGTTGCTGAGCGGGCGGGCCGGCTGGTGTTGAAGGCGCTGGAGGAGGCCGGCGGCCTGGACGTTCTGGCGGCCGCGCACGAGGCGGTGTCGGCCTATCACGGCAACAACTACCTGCCGCTGCTCGACCAGCACTACCGGTCCCACCGCTCGGCGCTGTTCACCCTGGTTGACTCGATCGACCTGGAGTCGACCAACGCCGAGCGGAGCGTGCTGGACGCGGTGGAGTACCTGCAAGCCCAGCGGAACGCGCGGGCGACGTTCGTCCCCGACCGGATCAGCGTGAAGCTCACGGGCGCGGACGGCACCCCGGTCACGGTGGAGTTGGTGGTGGACGTGGACGCGTTCGCTTCGGCGATGTGGCGGAAGATCCTCAAGGATCCGGACCGGCCAGGCCTGCTGGTCCGCCGCCACCTGGAGGTGTGCGTGTTCTCCTACCTGGCTTCGGAGCTGAAGTCGGGGGACATCGCGGTGGCCGGGTCGGACTCCTATGCCAACCTGCACGATCAGTTGATGAGTTGGGAGGAGTGCGAGCCGCTCGTGGAGGGGTTCTGCGCCGAGGCCGGCCTGCCGACCGACCCGCGCGAGTTGACTCGCCACTACAGGCAGCTCCTGACCGACACGGCGGCCGGGGTCGACGCCGGGTACCCGGCCAACACGGACCTGACCCTTGAGGGCGGACGGCCGGTGCTCAAACGGCGCAAGGGCGCCGAGCGGAGCAAGGAGGCACTCAAGCTGGAGGAGGCCGTGCACGAACGGCTCCCGCAGCGGGACCTGCTCGACATCCTCACCCGCACCGCCTACCAGACCGGCTGGACTCGGCACCTCGGCCCGGCCTCAGGCTCCGACCCGAAGATCAAGGAAGCGCTCGGCCGGTACGTGCTGATGGTGTTCACCTACGGGACGCTGCTCGGCCCGGCCCAGGTCGCCGCGCACATGCGCGGCAAGGTCAGCGCCGCTGAGCTCGCCATGACCGCGAACAAGCACTCCACCAGCGACAAGATCTCCAAAGCCTCGACTGATGTCATCAACGAGTTCAACAAGCTCGACATCGCCTCGGTCTGGGGCGACGGCAAGACCGTGGCCGCCGACGGCTCCCAGATCGAGACGTGGGAGAACAACCTGCTTGCTGAGAGTCACATTCGGTACGGCAAGTCGAAGCGCTCGGCGGACTATTCGTTCGAGGGCGCCGTCCGGGACCTGGCCACCGTTCCCCCGATTCACTTCTGAGAAAGGCAGACCATGACCATCAAGCGATCCCCCTGGACCGGCATGATCCCCGTAGACGATACGGCCTTAGCCGTCACCGACACCGACGGCGACGGCGACGGCGTTCCCGTGATCTACCTCAACGGCCACGCCGGCGTTCAGCGGCAATGGCGGCGGGTCCTCGCCGAGTTGGGGACGGAGTGGCGGCATATCACCTACGACATGCGGGGGCGTGGTAGGTCGAAGCGCTCGGCGGATTATTCGTTCGAGACGAACATCCGAGATGTCGATGCTGTCCTCGCAGCCCGGGGCGTGGCCCGGGCGGTGGTGGTGGGCTGGTCCTACGGAGCGTTTGTCGCGGCGCACTGGGCCAGCCGGAATCCGGGCCGTACCGTGGGCGCGATCTTGGTGGAGGGCGCGCAGCCCTACGACTGGTTCGACGAGTCCATGGAACCAGGGATGCGCAAGATATGGAAGCGGCTCTGGTGGCCCATGCAACTGCTGCGACCGTTCGGTATGGCTCCACGGATGACCGGCGACCATCTGGCAGACAGCAACATCGAGGTCGGCAAGATCGCCCGAGAGCGTGACCTGGGCCCCGTGCTGGACAGCATCACCGTCCCGGCGCGCTACGTGGTCGCTTCCGGGGAGTCCTTCGGAAGCCAGGGCGGGCACGAACAGGTACGCGCCAGCCTCCCTGCGGTGACTGCCCGCAATCCGAACATCCAAATCAGCGCGAAAGTCGCCAGCAACCACAGTTCGATCCTGCGTAAGGACTATCGCGCCATCGCCGCGGCCGTACGTGAGGTCGCCGCCCTCGACCACGAGGGGAACTGAAGACGCCGCCGTCACGGTGAACCCCGCACGGGAGAATCACCGAACCTTCCTGGCTAACCCCACCGCGGGGCCGCAGCGGAGGGCGGCCTAGAGTTTCGATAGCGATCGAACATTTCGGACCTCGGTATGCGCGCTGTGCGAATCGACCGCTTTGGTGAGCCTGCTCGCCCATTCGGTGGCGAGATACTGGTGCGTGTCGTCGCCTCCGCCATCATCGCCCTCGCCTGGTGTGCCGGCATCCTCATCGTCGCGTACGCCTTCGCCATGAACACGTACCGCCGCAAGATCTCCTCGGCGGAAGGACTCAAGACGAACGGAGAATCTGATGACGACACGCGCGATCCACGTGGAGGGTCTTGAGAAGACCGGCTCACCCGCGCTGCGCGCGTCCGACGCGGACCGCGACCGGATCATCGAACTGCTGCGCGCCGCCGTCGCCGACGGCCGGCTCGACCCGGTCGAGTTCGACGAGCGGCTGGACGCGGCGCTGGCCGCCCGCACCATCGACGCGCTGGCCCCGCTCGTCACCGATCTGATCGCGGCGCCAGGCAGCGACGGCGCACTCACGCTGCCGCTCGCCGAGCCTGCCGCCGAACTGCTCACCATCAATGAGCGGCACGGCTCGGTGCGCCGGGACGGCCGGTGGACGCTGCCGTCCCGGCTGGCGCTGCGCACCGCGTGGTGCGACGTGCTGCTGGACCTGACCAGCGCGGTGCGCAGCGCGCCCGAACTGGTCATCGAGCTGCGGGTGCGCGGCGGCAACGTGGAGTTGGTCCTCGCGCCGGGCATGGTCGTGGACGCCAACGAGCTGTCGGTGCGGCACAGCCTGGTGGCGATCAGCAGGGACGCGGGCGACAACACGCCGGAGACGCTGCACGTTCGCTTGGCAGGCCGGATGCGGCACGGCCGGCTCGAAAGCCGATGGCAGGCACCGCGCCGGTGACCGGATCGCACACCGTCATCAGCTCCGCGTCCTGCCCTTCCGCGATGATCGCCGCTCGTCACCACCATGAAGGTCGAGGGCAACCATGTGGACTCCCACAGCCAGCCGGTCGCGTGGGGCGACGGCGCTGACGCGGTCGTGGCCAAGGCCGTTGGTCAGCCAGGCGCGGAAGTGTTCCAGATGGTAGGGGATCTTGGCTGCGACTTCCGGTGAGCGCTCGCCGCAGACCGCGAGCTGCAGGTAGCGCGTGGGTGTGTTTGCCGCCGATCGCCGGGGCGGATCCTGGGCCGGCAGATGGTCTGCGATCCGCCGGAAAAGCCGGCAGGCCAGATCAGCGCCACCATCGGCGCCAGCCGCGCGTCTTTGACCATGAATCTACGGCTGCTGACCGGCTTGGGCTTCCTCACCTGGAGGACCCGGCCGGGCGATCGCACCATGTACTACCGCATGGCCGACGACGCTTCCGTACCGGCGGCACTGGACGTCTACGATGCCCAGTGCCACCCCCGCACCCAGGCCACCACCCGCAATGCTCACCAGGCCGGTCTTCAAGTGATCAACGCCTCGCACCCCGCGCGCTCGGTCCCCTGTGGGACTGGACACGCCCGACCCTGCCAGGAATGCCTGACGCATAGCTGACCTAGTCCGAGCCTCCCAGGCCGAGCTACCCGAACCCGGGAAACCGTCACCAACCAGCGTGAATGCCAAGATCGTAGTGACGGTGATCAAACACGCGGCCCGTTTCCGCCGTATTCCGGTGGCACCCCTTCTTCACCTCACTGGACCACTGGGTGAACCTGAACCTGGTGGAGACGCGGACGTTTCCCAGCGGCGTGGTGCTGACCCGCTACGAGACCAGACGATGAGCACGGCGTGAGGCCGGGTCGACATCCCTCCTGGCGTGCTCACCGCGAGCCTCGGCCCCCGCCGGCCGGATTGCTCATTCCGCGGTGACATCGGCGACGACGGAGAGCGTCGGAGGCAGGCCCGGCCAGGGCCTGCCGGCCGCGTCGAACCCGGTGAGCTCGGCGATCTTCCCGTCGACGACGCGCAGGACCGCGATGGCGAACAGACGGTACTCCGGGTCGTCAGGGCTGCGCAGGTACAGCGCGGCGGCGGGCATGCGGTTGAACGTCGTGGCGACACCGCGCCAGTCGTCGCGGCCGCGCTGGAAGAGCCCGCCGGAGACCCAGCCGTCCACGGCCTCCTCGGCCGTCATGACCAGGGTGCCCGGAGCGGGCAGCATCGCGAACCGCAGGTCCTCGCGCAGCAGGGACATCAGCCCGTCGAGGTCGTTGCGCTCATGGGCGTCGATGTACGACTTCACCACGCCGCGCTCGTCATCCGACAGCTCGTGGGTGGCGGGACTACGCCAGTCGAGGCGGCGGCCGGGCAGCCGCCGGCGCATCGTCACCCGGGCCCGCTGCAGCGCGCTGGTCACCGACGCGACGGTCAGCTCCAGGGCGTCGGCGGCCTGCGACGCCGGCCAGCCGAGAACGTCGCGCAGGACGAACACCGCCCGCTGCCGCGGCGGCAGGTGCTGCACGGCGACGATGAACGCCAGCTCGATCGTCTCCCGCGCCACCGCCGATTCCTGAGGGTCCTCGGGGAGCATCCGGTCGGGGTACGGCTGCAGGTGCGGCACCTCGGAGCCGGGGTCCGGCAGCTCGAACGGCACGGGGATGCGATCGTTGCGCTTGTCCAGGAAGTCGAGGCAGGCGTTCGTCGCGATCCGGTACAGCCAGGTCCGCAGCGTCGCGTCGCCCCTGAGCGACTCCCGCTTGTGCCACGCCCGCAGGAACGTCTCCTGCGTCAGGTCCTGCGCGTCCTCGTAGTTCGCGAGCATCCGGTAGCAGTGCACCTGCAGCTCACGCCGGTGGCGCTCCGTGATGAGCGCGAACCGCGCCGCGTCGCCTGAGCGGACCGCCGCGATGAACGCGGCCTCGTCGGCGCCCGGAGGTCTGGCGTCGGTCATGGTCATCCATCCTTCCACCGGTACGAGAGAGCCAACAGAACTGACGACGCGGCGGAGGATCACTGATCGGTGAAACCGCAGGCCGGCCGGTGGACGTCCTCACGCCGGATCAGCCGTTCCGGAAGCCGTACGAGCCGCTGGTCAGTTGCACCGCGATGTTAATTTTCTTTGACATCATGTCCGCTAAGCTTTACTTTAGGCAATGTCAGCTTTGTTTTACATGAGGAGCGGGCATGGCCTTCGAGGAGAAGCGCGCCTGGGTGATGATCGTGGTCACCGTGATCGCGTACGCGATCTACGTGACGACCGTCCTGAGCAGGGCGGGCGGCGGCCCGCTCGCCGACGTCGCCTACGCGGGCGTCCTGCTGTGGACCATCGGCGGCGCCATCGTCGCGGCGATCGTGGCCAACATCGCGATGGCCATCACGGGCGGCCACGGCGCCGACCGCACCGACGAGCGCGACCGTGAGATCAACCAGGTCAGCGAGCGCATCGGACAGTCGTTCGTCGTCATCGGCGGGCTCGCCGCGTTGATCATGGCCGTCGCCGAACTGCGCCACTTCTGGATCGCCAACGCCGTCTACCTGGCGTTCGTGCTGTCCTCGGTGCTCAGCTCGGTCGCCAAGATCATGGCTTACCGGAAGGGCGGCTTCCAGACGTGGTGAAGCCGACGCGGGTCACCAACACGATCCGGGCCCTGCGGTTCGCGCACGGCGAGATGACCCAGGCAGAGCTGGCCGACCGGGTCGGCGTCACCCGCCAGACCATCATCGCGATCGAACAGGGCCGCTACTCCCCCTCGCTGGAGATGGCGTTCCGCATCGCCCGGGTGTTCGGCGTCGGGCTCGACGACGTCTTCCAGTACCCCGACACAGAAGGAGACCCATCATGAAGGCGATCGTCCAGGACGAGTACGGTCCTCCCCACACGCTGCGCCTCGGCGAGGTCCCGATCCCGGCGCCCGGGGCCGGCGACGTGCTGATCCGGGTGCGCGCGGCCGGCGTCGACTACGGTGTGTGGCACCTCATGACCGGGCTGCCGCTCATCGGCCGCCTCGGCTTCGGCCTGCGCCGGCCGCGCAACCGCGTGCCCGGCATGGACGTGGCCGGAGTCGTGGAGTCCGTGGGGGTCAAGGTGACCGCGTTCCGGCCCGGCGACGAGGTGTACGGCGCGGGGACCGGCACGTACGCGCAGTTCGCGCTCGCCCGCCCCGGCAAGCTCGCCCGCAAGCCCGCCAACCTGAGCTTCGTCGAGGCGGCGGCCGTCCCCGTGTCGGGAGTGACCGCGTTACAGGCCGTCGGCCAGGTCACCGAAGGCGAGAAGGCGCTGATCATCGGCGCCGGCGGCGGAGTGGGCAGCTTCGCGACGCAGCTCGCGGCCGCCGGCGGCGCCCACGTCACCGCCGTGTGCAGCACGGCCAAGGCCGACCTCGCCCGGTCGCTGGGCGCCAAGGCCGTCATCGACTACACCCGTGAGCCGCTCACCGGGACGTACGACCTCATCGTCGACATCGCGGGCCTGCGGCCGATGGCCCAGCTGCGCGGGCTGCTCGCCGAGCGCGGCCGGCTGGTCCTCGTCGGCGGTGAGGGCGGCGGCCGGTGGTTCGGCGGGCTCAGCCGGATGCTGACCGTCCGGCTGAGGGCCCCGTTCACGCGCCAGCGTCTGGACGCGCCGATCTCGCTGACCCGCACCGCCGACCTGGACGCGCTGCGCGACCTCATCGAGTCCGGAGCCGTGCGACCGGCCGTCGGGCGCACGTACCTGCTGGCGGAGGCCGCCGCCGCGGTGGGTGACCTGGCGGCGGGCAACGCGCCCGGCAAGCTCGTCATCACGGTCGACTGACCCCGAGAGCATCATCCTGCCGCGCATGGGGTGGGTCCACGCCTCACCCCACGGTGCGCGCGGTTCCGTCCTGGGGACAACACCGAGGAAGATGATCATGGACGCATTGAAGGCCATGTGGCAGGCCGTTCCCCCGGCCGGCCCAGACGAGCTCGTCGGAGCACGGCACCTACTTACGCAGTGACGCGCCCGCCAAGGCAGGGCCAGACCACATCGCGGACAAGGTGGCCCGGAGTGAGACGGTGGTGTTCGCGATCGTGGAGCGCTATCTCGTCGGCGGGCACGCCGAGATGCTGGACGACGCCATGCTCACCGCCCTCGACCGAGCGCTCTGAACCTCATGGCCGGCAGGTCTTCGTCCCCGGTCACGGTTCCGTCGGCGGGACGCCCCGCCAGCGACACAGCCGGTACGCGGACTCCTCAGCTGTCGGGGTGCACCATGAGCAGGACGGCCCGGTTGTGGGCGGCGTGACCCTGGTACTGGTGCGGGCGGGCGGCATCGAACCGGATGGAGTCGCCTTCGGCCAGGTCGGTGAGGGAATCGGCGGGTCCGATGGTGACGCGTCCACTGGTGAGCACGAGGCACTCCTCGACGCCGGGCAGGTGGGCGTCGGAGTGCTGGGGGTTCTGGCCGATGGCGATGTCGTAGACCTCCACGGTGCCGCGCAGCCTGATGCGGTGAAGGAGTCGCGCGCTCACCGCGTCGCCCTCGATCCTCGGCCGGCTGTCGCCGACGCGTACCACCTCGACCGTCGTGGCAGCCGTTTCCAGCAGCTCGCCCAGGGACGCCTTCAGCGCGGTGGCCAGGGCCCACAGGGTGCTCAGGGTCGGGTTGCCCTGGCCCTGCTCGATGCCGTGCAACGTGGTCTTGCTGATGCCGCTGGCTGACGCCAGGTCGGCCAGCGATATCCCGGCCGCCGTGCGGAGCCGGTGCACGTTCTGCCCCACCACTTGCGCAAGATCCATGCGTATCAGCATAGTGAAATGTCCGTACCAGTAAAAGGTCCGACTGTGGAGGCGACATGACGGTGACGCGGCTACGCGACATCCCGGGCATCGGTGTGGATGCCGTTGGGGACGCGGCCGACGCCGCAGGAGATCCGGATTTCCTGCGGCTGGAGAATCTCGACACCGACCTGCGTCCGCCCGCCGTCGCACTCGCCGCCACCCATGCCGCCGTAGATGCCGACTCGGCCAACAGCTATCTGCCGTTCCAGGGGCACCGCTCACTTCGCGCGGCAGCCGCGGCGCATGTCGGCCGCCTCTCCGGGCACGCGTACGACGCCGACACCCAGTGCGTCAGCGTGGCCGGCGGGCTCAACGGCATCCTCAACACGCTGCTCGCAACCGTGGAGAACGGGCAGGAGGTCGTGCTGTGCGACCCCGTCTACGCCGGCCTGGTCAACCGCGTCCGGCTCGCGGGCGGCATCCCCCGCTTCGTCCCCGCACAACCCACCGCGGACGGCTGGACCATCGACCCCGAACGACTCGCCAAGGCCGTCGGACCCGGCACGGCAGCGGTCCTGATGATGGGACCGGCGATGCCGACCGGCCTCGTCCTGGACGAGCGCCACTGGTCCGCCCTCGCCGACGCCTGCGAACGCCACGACGCCTGGTTGATCTACGACGCGGCCATGGAACGCATCCGCTTCGACGGCCGCCCTCCCAGCCACCCGGCCGCCCACGAGAAACTGGCCCGGCGCACCATCACCGTCGGTTCGGCCTCCAAGGAGCTGCGGCTCATCGGCTGGCGCGTCGGCTGGGTCGTCGGGCCTGCCCCCATCATGGCCGACATCCGCCTCGTCGGTCTGACCAACGTCGTCTGCCAGGTCGGCCTGGCCCAGCAGGCCGTGGCCGCCGCGCTGAACGCGCCCGACGCCGAGGCCGACGTCGCCGCCGCCACCGCCGAATGGCAGCGGCGCTGCGAGACGGTTCTGGACCAGCTTGCCGCCTACCCGGTCATCCGGCCGCACGGCGGCTGGTCACTTCTCCTCGACACCAGACCCCTGGAACTGACCGCCTCCGACCTGTCCCGGCGCCTGTTCGACCGGGCGAAGGTCGCGGCCACCCCCATGGACGGCTGGGGCCCGAGCGGGCGGCGCTATCTGCGGATGGTCTTCGCCAACGAACCCGTCGAACGCCTCACCAGCCTCGGCGATCGCTTCCGCCTGGCCCTCTGATGACAGGCCGCGAACGGCCGGGGCGACACCATGCCGGCCGCTCCCCCTCGTGCTCGCCGGGTGAGGAGCCCCGTGTTCTCAGGACAGGCTTCCTGCTGATCACGTCAACCCGCGCGGCGGCATCAGCCCTTGCGCCACCGCTCCGGATCCGACACACGTGATCACGGCGGAACCTCCAGCAGCTGATCCATGAATGTCGAGGGAGAAGGTCGAGAACCGGCGCGCTGTTGCGTCCCCGGACAGGAGAACCGCTCCAGTACCTCCGGTATCGGGTCCGCCACGGAGGCTCCGTACCGGCGGGCCTGCTCAGCCGCCAGATCCTCGAGAGGACACTGTCAGTGACGCGAAAGCTCATAGTCCAGCAGTGGGTGACCGTCGACAACACCACCGCGCAAGAGGACGACGGGCTCAGCTTTGTGTCATGGGAGCTCTTTCCCAAGACCACCGACCCGATTCTCGGCGCGAATACCCCCTCCCAGGCGCAGGGCTACTGGCCCTACGCCGACAAGCAGGGCGACTACGGCAACGTCACCGAGTTCGTCGCCTCGTCGAAGTTCTGGATGACGCCCTCGACGAGGTAGGTGCCGTGGGGGGATTAGGCAGCCTTGGTGGCGGGCGCCAGGGCCGGGTCGTCGGCCGGGTGGGGCTGGACGGGCGGATGCAGCAGGGCTCGGCGGAGATCTTGCAGGATGCGTTGGTGAAGCCGCGCCAGCCCCGGGACGGCCATCGTCTGGTTCTCCTTTCGATCTTGATCTAGCTACTCGAAGGATCACGCGATGGCCTTCTTCATTCACGGCACCACGCCTATGACCAGGTCAAACTCGTACACCACGCCCGTGGACCCAACCCGCCGATAACCTTGACGTGGCGGTGGTGCCTCCACCGCCACCACAGGCGGGCCGAGGCCTTGGCCAGCTCCGCCCGCCCTGCCTCGTTAACGCCACTGGCCGATTGGTCGCTGCTCAAGGGCCGGAACAAGCGGAAGTTCCGCGCTTTCGCGGAGTCGGACCGGCGCCTCAGCCCCGCCTCAGTTCGGCCGCGACCGCCCTTTCTCGCAATTGCGCGGCCTCGGCGCGGGCCGCCTCCAGCTCGGCCCGCAGGTCGTCCACCCGTGACCGTTCGAGCCGCAGCTCCAGCAGCGCCTGGTCACGCTCCCGCACCGCGGCCGCGGCCTCCTTCTCACCTCTTTCCCGCTCGCGTCGCGCGTTCTTCTCGGCCTTGGTCGTCTCCGCCTCGGCCGCCTTGCGCGCCCGGGACACCTCGGCGTCGGCCGTGGCGCGCGCGTGCTCGGCCGCCTCCCGCGCCGCCGCCGCCTCGTTCAGGGCGATGGCGCGTTCCCGCTCGGCGACCGCCGCCGCGCGCTCGGCGCTCTCGGCACGCGCCACGGCACGGTCGCGCTCCTGACCCGCCGCCTCCGCCCGGGCGATGGCCGCGGCGGCGTCGCGTTCGGCCTGCTCGCGGGCGCGCATGGCCGCCGTCGTCTCCTCACGGGCGCGGTCACGCTCCTCCTCCGCCCGCTCGGCGTCCTTCCTGGCCCGTACGGCTCCCGCCCGCGCCTCCTCGGCCAGCGCCTCGGCCGCCTCGACCCGCTCGGCCAGTTCCCGAACGGCCTGGTCGCGGGCCCGCTCGGTCACCTCGGCCCGGTGGAACGCCTCGTCGGCGCGCCGTTCGGCCGCCTCCGCCCGCCGGCTCGCCTCCTCGGCCGCCTGAAGCGCCTGGCGCTCGGTGCTGGCCGCCTCCCGCAGCGCGGCCAGCGCCTGCTCGCGGGCGCGTTCGGCGTCGGCCAGCGCGGTGTCGCGCTCGGCCTCGGACTCCTCCACGCGCGCCCGCATCTCCTGGGCCTGCCGCCGCGCGTGCTCGGCCGCCTCGCGCGCCAGCCGTACCTGCTCGAACGCCTGCTCACGCTCGGTACGGGCGATGGCCACCCGGGTGTGGGCCTCGGCCTGAACGGCGCTGATCCGCGCCTCGACGCCCGCCGGGCTGAGCTCGTCGGCCAGCGCCCGCGCCAGCGGTTCGATGGCCGCGGACAGGCCGCTCTCCATTCGCTCGTACAACTGCTCGGCCCTGGCCAGAGCGCCTTCGAGCCCGGGGGTGGCCTTCCGCAGCTCGCGCTCCCGCTTGGCGGCGGCCTGGCAGTCGCCGTCAGGACAGTACTCCTTCGGCCTGCCCCGCCCCCGCCGCTGCTCGATCGGCGCACCACAGTGCTTGCAGGGCGTCACCAACGTGTCGATCTCCGTCACCACATGATCATAACATTATTGATTTTCTAGAAAATAGAATTCAGAAAATCGGATCTGTTGCGCGTGTCGGTGAGGCAGGTTACTTGCGAGAAGGCAGGATTCCCGCAAGTAATTCTGGAGGGAAGCCCGCGGCACGATCGCGGGCCGCGCAACTGAGGATTGCCGCGCAGTCGTCCGGCGGGTTTGCCACTCCCGATTTTGATCCGTCACGAACGACGGCTGACGCCCGCCTAGTTCTGCATGTGGCGACGGCAATCCATGTATGCCATTTGGCCTCGTCAGAGCCAGGGCTCGCTCGCCCAGCGCCACTCCTTCCGGGGCCGCAAGCAGACCGTGCTGTTGCCGGTCGAGGCGGCCGCGGTATGGCAGCGCCACCTCCGCCGAGCAGGAAGCCGCCAAGTACGCGAGAAGACGCGCGCCGAGCGGCTGGCTCGCGGCGAGCCCTACGACTACGACCTGTGGGACGGCGATGAAGCCTGACACCCACACTCCAAGCAGGGAAAAAATTGCCATAGGCGTATAGAGCGTCGTTTCGGCTAGCCTCGGCGCACTCCCTGGATCCGGGAAGCCCTCACCTTTCACCCTGCGCGCCGGACGAGCGCGCGTAACGCAGGAGGACGAAGATGGCTGACCGTTGCGACATCGCCGTGATCGGCGGAGGTGTCATGGGGCTCGCCCTGGCACCTGATCGAGGCAGGTGCCGGTGACGTGCGGCTCGTGGAGCGCGACGGGGTCGGAGAGGGAACCACCGCCGCTGGCGGCGGCTTCCTCGGCGACTGGGCGCCGTATGAGCAGGAGAGCACCGCCGCCCGCTACGGCCACGCCTTCTACGCACACCTGCAGGAGGAAGGCGACGACGTCGGCTACCGCGCGGACGGCATGCTGTACGTGGCCATCAGCGAGGCGGCATGGCAGGAACTCATCGCCTGGCAGACGGGCACGCCGCTGACGGCCGCCGAGGTCGAGCGCAGGACCGGCGGCGTCGTACGCGCCGGCGGCGTCCGTGGCGGGGTGCTGATCGGCGACGGCGGCCAGGTGCACGCGCCGAAGGTGGCAGCAGCGCTGGCCAAGCGCTTTCGCGCGAGTGGCGGCCGATTGGACGCCCGGCGGCCCGTCACCGCGATCTCCACGAATAAGGGAAGGGTCCGCGCCGTGGAGACCGCCACCGGACCCATCGCCTGTGGCGCGGTGGTCGTGGCCGCCGGCGCCTGGAGCGGCGCGCTCACCCGCGATCTGGGCTTCTTCCTGCCCACCGCCCCGCAGGTCACCTCGCGCGTGAGCACCGGACCGCTGGGCATCCCCGGCACGCTGCCCCTGCTCTTCCTGACCGGCCTGACCGCCGGCGAACCCGACGGCGACACCCTGCTCTGGGTACGCGAGCACGAAGGCGGCCTGCTGTGGGGCGGCACGTACCCCACCTTCCCGCGCGGCGTGCTGATCGACGCGCCCGTCCCTGACCGCCTGGACGAACTGCCTCTCGACGGCGTCTTGGAGATCCTGCGGATCGCCGCCCATGGCGCGCCGCTGATGCCCGCCCTAGCCGGCCGGTCGAAGCTGCGCGTCAAGCACGGAGCCCCCTGCCACACCCCGGACTCCCGCGCGCTGGTCGGCCCCGTCCCCGGCGTGGACGGCGCCTACGTCCTAGCCGGCGACAACGAGGCCGGCATCACCTACGGACCTGGCTACGGCAAGGCTCTGGCCGAGCACATCACCCACGGCACGCCTCTGGACCAGTGGCGCCCCGACCGCTTCGGCGACCGCTTCAGCACCCAGCAGCAAGTCCTGGACGCCCAAGGCCTGAGTCGGTGAGGCATTGAGCGGCCCGGCGCGCGTCTTGCTCATCCTGGATCAGCGCCCCGGAACATCGACGACAGCGAATCTGAGGAGCTCGGCCCGAAGTGGACACTGGCTGTCATGCGGCTGGGGTCTCCATCGAAGGTTCTCCGTCAGCGACGACGGTGCCGCGGTCGCTGGGTTCCCCGATTCCCGAACTCTGTCACCCAAAGGCGCCTCCTGGGCGGTAGTTCCGGAGAGCGCCGTCAAAGGAGTGGGGATTGTGGACTCGTTTGCTTCGTATGTCGAGCAGCGGCATGAGCGACTGTGCCGTATGGCGTTCCTGCTCACCCGGGACTGGGCGGCGGCGGAAGATGTGGTGCAGACCTCGCTGATCAAGGCGTGGGGGGCCTGGTGCAAGATCGAGAGTAACCCTGATCCGTATGTGTACCGGATCATCGTCAACACGCACGCCTCCTGGTGGCGGCGTCGGTGGCGGGGTGAAGTGCCCACCGAAGCGATGCCGGAGGGGCCCGGGCAGCGGGACATCGCCGGGGCGGTGGCCGACCGCGCCGCCTTATGGGCGGCGACCTGCGCCCTCCCGGCTCGGCAGCAAGCGGTCGTCGTGCTGCACTACTTCGCCGATCTGCCGCATGAGCAGATCGCCGGCGTTCTCGGATGCTCACTTGGAACGGTGAAGAAGCAGCTCAGCCGGGCGTTGGCACGGCTTCGTGTGGATCCGGCGGTGCGCGAACTGAATGTGGAGGCGAGCCGATGACTCAGTACACCGAAAGCGACCTGCGCGCGGTGTTCGAGGAGTACAGCGCAGAGGGGCCGAGTGGACCCGCGCGCCTGCAGGAGATCACCCGGCGAGGGCGGGCCGCCCGCCTGCGTAAAAGGGGGATAGCCGGGGCGGTGCTGGTCGGGGCCGCCGCGGCGGCCGTCGGTCTCGTCGCGACCTTCGGACCGTACGGCGGTGCGTCCACGCCGGAACCGGCCTCCTCCATGCGGATGACGAACGGCGTCGATCTGCCCGGGACAGTCGTCGACATGAACGGAGACACCCTGGAGTTGATTCACTCCGAGAACCACTCGACGGTCGGCGAAGGGATCGAGGTGATCTTCCAGCCGGCCACCTACAACACTGGCTACTCCATCCGCTGCGCCGATCCCAACGTCTGGGTGTTGGTGAGAAAGGGCAGTGAGGCGAGTTTCGGCCGGTGCGGGGATGCTCGTGGAGACCGTCTCGATAGCCAGTACGACCGGCAGTCCGCAGGCGCGGGATGGCTCGGCCACTTTCAGCACCTGGAGGTCTGGATCTTCCCTTCCGATGCCCCCGTCGATCGGAAGGTCGAGGACGGCAATGGCACCTATGACCTGGAAATGATCACCAAGTCGCCGGAACGCCTTGCCAAGGTGGTGAACCAGCGTCCCAGCGAGTGGACGATCGGTGTCTACGACAACCCGTTCCACAAACCACAGTCTTGATAACCAGCCCTGAAACCGCTCATCGAGCTTCCCGGCCTGCGCGTTCAGGCCGTGGCGGCCGCGCGGGTCGTCGCCGCCTCTTCAGCCTTCCGGGTAGAAGAGGAACAGGCTGCAGCCCGTGGTCGTCTGCGGGATGTGCGAGGAGCCCGCGGGGGCGTGGATGAAGGTGCCGGCGGGATAGTCGCGTTCGCCGTCGTTGAAGACGCCGGAGACCACGTAGACCTCTTCCGGCCCTGGTTCGTGCACGTCGATGCCCTGCCAGCGGCTGCCGGGGTCCATCTCCAGCACGGCGGCCTTCGCACCGTTCGCCCCGTTCCACAGCATCCGCGCCCGGATGCCGGGGAAGAGGTCGCGGACCGGGGCGTCCTGAACGGCGGACCACACATAGTCATCAGTCATGAGGCCAGCGTGGCAGTGCGCGCGTTCCCCCGCCGAGTGTCTGGAAAGACATCGTGCGGTACTTTCCGGTCATGCATCGTGTTGTGGCACTCGTCCGCCCGCCGCAGTCGACGTTCGAGCTCGCCTGCGCGGCCCAGGTGTTCGGGATCGAGCGGGCGGGGCTGCCCACGCGGTACGCCTTCGGCGTGTGCACCGAGCGTCCCGGCCCGGTCGCGACGTACGCGGGGTACGACATGGTCGTGACCGACGGGCTGGACGTCCTCGGCGAGGCGGACACCGTGGTGGTGCCGGGCTGGCTGCCCGCCGGGGAGCCGCCCTCGTCCGCCGTGGCCGAGGCGCTGCGCCGCGCGCACCGCCGGGGCGCGCGGGTGGTCAGCATCTGTTCCGGCGCGTTCGCGCTGGCGTACGCGGGTCTGCTGGACGGGCGGCGGGCCACCACCCACTGGAACCTGGCCGGCCGGCTCGCCGCCAGCTTCCCCCAGGTCCTGGTCGAACCCGACGTGCTGTACGTGGACGACGGCGACGTGGCCACCAGCGCCGGCTCCGGGGCGGGCTTCGACCTGTGCATGCACCTGGTCCGCCGGGACCAGGGCGCGGGGTACGCGGCGCACATCGCGAGGACGATGGTCATGCCGCCGCACCGCGAGGGAGGGCAACTGCAGTACGCGGCGCCGCCGCGCCCCGAGCACTTCGACGCCACGCTCGCGCCGGTGCTGGAGTGGGCCACCGCCCGGCTCGGCGAGCCGGTGGCCGTGGACGACCTGGCGGCGTACGCGGGCGTCTCGGCGCGTACGCTCACCCGGCGGTTCGCCGAGCAGCTCGGCACCAGCCCAGGCAGGTGGCTGCTCGCCCAGCGCATCGCCGCGGCCCGTGACCTGCTGGAGTCCTCCGACCTCCCGCTGGACGCCGTCGCCCGCCGGGCCGGGCTCTCCTCGGCCACCAATCTGCGCCGGCGCTTCCTCGACGCGCTGGGCACGACGCCGGGCGCCTACCGCCGCCTGTTCCGCGCCGCTCCCCATGGGGGTCAGACCAAGAACCCCCGCATAGAGATGATCTTGAAGAGAGATGAATCACCAGCTCACCAGGCCGTCACAGCCACTCGCGCCGTTGCGCCTCCACGCCGGCCTGGAACCGGCTCGTGGCGCCCAGGCGCTCAGTGATGGCGGTCATCATGCGCTGCACGCTGCGCGTCGAGACGGCCAGCTGGCGGCCCGCAGACTCGTCGGTGTGGCCGTCGGCGAGCAGCCGTAACAGCTCGCGTTCCTGCTGATTGAGCCCGTGTTCGTCCTTGGGCGGCGCCTCACCGAGCGGAGTTCCAGCGGCCCAGAGCTGTTCGAACAGCGCCACGAGAGCGGTGATCACGCCGGGACTGTGCAGTTCCAAGGCTCCGTCTGCGGAGCGGTCGGGATCGATGGGGACCAGGGCGATCCGGCGGTCGATGATGACCATCCTGAGGGGCAGGGTCGCCGTGGTCCGGCTCTGTCCGCCGTGTTCCGCCATCCAGCGGGCGTGGGCCAGCGTGGCGGGGTCGTTGCGGTAGCTGTCCAGGTAGATGTTGCGGATGGCCACGCCGCGCTGTAACGCCGGCAGATTGAGTTCCTTCTCCGCGGCCATGGCCTCGGGCTGCTGCGGTCCTGCCGGGGTGAGGGACAGGCATTCGGTTTGGGCGCTGCGGGACAGCTCGGCCAGGTAGTCGCGCACCTCGTCCAGGCCGTTGAGCCTGCGGATCGCCTCCGGCTCGTCGCGGTCGTCGTATTGGGTGGCGAGGGCGACCACCGCGGCCTTGGTGGCCTCGATTCGCTGCTGCCGGGCGGCTATCTCAGCCTCGGCCTTGGCCAGGAGCGCCTGCAGGGCCGCCTGGGGGCGTACAACGTGGAAGCCTCCGCCGTTGACGCGCACCAGCGCGAGGTCGACGAGGCGATCCAGGGAGGCGCGTACGGAGTCGGTGCCGGTGCCCAGCCGTGCGGCCAGGCCGACGAGGTCGAGCTGCGGATGGTCCAGCACAGCGCGATAGACGGCCTCGTCGACCGTGGACATTCCCAGCGCATCGAGCATGACTTGTCCTCGTCACCATCAGGACGGCACGCAAGGCTCACGTGATGGCTTGTGACGGGATTGTGACACGTCCTGGTCGTTTGCTGAAGGCCCCGAAGCTCCACTCTGCCGCTGGCGCGTCTGCGCCAGGCAGGATCACGCCAGGCCGATCATGGTGACAGCGGGCCCGGGCGGCGGCACCCTCGAAACAGGCAGCAGTGAGCGGCGTAACACCCCCCGCCACCGCCTTCATCCCCCCATGACCTGGCAAGGAGTCATGCTCATGCAAGGACGCGCAGCACATGCCGGAAAACGAACGTCGGCCGCCGCGAACGGGTTCGGCTGGGGCAGCCCCTGATGGGCAGTGGCAACGCCAGATGATGATGGCGGTGGCCTGGGTCGGCCCGCTCGTCTCGACTCTCGCCCTGCCGCCTGAGGAACTCACCGACTTCCTGTGGCGGCACGCGACCGACGATGACGGGTTGCAGCACCTCCGCGTCAGGTCGGTCCAGGACGAAATGATGATCTTCGGCTTTCTCATGGCTGACAGCGAGCCGCAGGCTCGCACCATCCTCAGGAATCTCACCCGGAAGACGATCAGCAACGAGCCGCGACTGTGGCTGTGGCGGATCGTCTGAAGCCGGACCACCACACCCCGGAAGGGAACTCTCACCATGCTTGAAGACGCCCGTCAGCGCCTCGCCGCCGGCACACTCGGCGTTCTCGCCACCGCCGCGTTCGGCACCATCGTCGCAACCCCGGCGCAGGCCGCCACCACGCAGGAGGTGTCGACCGCCGACAGCGCGCAGTCCGACATCCGCGCCTCCCTGGCGCTGGCGACGGTCAGCAGCATCGACACCGCCCCTGCCGCCAGCGTCGCCTGCATCGTCGCAGGCTGATCCCGGATCTCAACAACAGGAGGCCGATCGTGTCGCCCACCTCGGACGCCCTGCACGTCGACTGCCACGCATACGGAGTCTTTCCGTACGTGGGGTGCAACGAGCTGATGAACCAGTTGCTCCCGCGCATCCAGCGCGAGCGCCCCGACTTCATCAGGCGGTTCGCCAGAACCATCGTCACCCTGGCCCCGGACAGCCACGCGATCGTCCTCCAAACGGCCCCTGACCTCGCCTCCATCATCGGTCCGCCAGGCCGGATCCCCTTCACCGCCAACGGCCGTGACGAGGGACTCCATCCCCGCGGCCGCACCAGATGGCTGGCGCACGCCATGGTGGAGCTCCTGGGGCTCTGGTGGCGGGACGGCGAGCAAGTCGTGTTCACCAACGTGGACCAGGCTGACCCGCTCCAGCGGGAGTTCCTCGACATCCTCAGCCGGCGCATCCGTCCGGACCAGGCCCGCATCGTGCTGCAGGGGCACGGGCCGCGCCCGGATCCGGACCTCGCCGGCCCGGACGCCCACGCCGGGCGGGCGGACGAGCTGTCGCGGCTGGGGCGCAGATCACTGGAGCTCACCCTGGTGCCGTACCACCTCGAACGCAGTTCGGCTGAGCCCACCCGCATTGTCGAGGCGTTGGCGGAGGCCGCCCATCACTACTCCGTCGTCGGCTTCTACGAGATCGCCATGCGGCTGGCTCGCGAGGCCCTACGGCACTCGCCGCAGGACGTCCTTACCGAGGGCCGCATGCACAGGATCGTCATCACCTCGCTCATGATGCTGGGACAGCTACGGGAGGCCGAGGCGCTCTGCGCCGACCTGCAGCAGCACACAGACAACCCCGTCACGCTGCTCAACTGTGCCAACGCCCGGGCGCTGATGCACGCCCGACTACACGACCCGCAGGACCGCGACTACGAGATCGGAATCCGCCAACTGGAGGAGTGCCTGCGGCACCTGCGCGACGTCCCAGAGAGCCTGAACCCGGAAGCGAACGCCATCTTCATCGACACCAATCTGCGCGCACTGCTCGAACTGCGTGCCAAACGCCCAGACAGCGCCATGCGGCTGCTGCGCAGCGGGCTGCGGGACCTGAAGCGCGACTTCCCTGACCTCTACGCCTGCGAGGCCGGGGTTTACCTGCAGAACGTCGGACGCCTGCACTACCGCACCCGCAGGTATGCCCTGGCGGCCGAGGCGTTCACCGAGGCCATAGAGCACGAGCCGATGTCCCCCGAGATCTACTTCGAACGGGCCAACAACTGGCGGGCTGCCGGGGACCACCTCCGGGCAGTGCGTGACTACCAACTGGCCGCGGCTGCAGGGCCGGCCTTCCCTCAGATCTCTTTCAACGCCGCCCTGTCGTACGCGGCGATGGGCCGAGACGTTGAGGCGGTCGAGGAGTACGGCAGGGCGCTGGAGCTGGATCCTGGATACGTGAACGCCCTGCTCAACCGCGCCAACCTGCACCACGCGCAGGGCCGCTTCGGCGAGGCCAGACAGGACGTGGAACGAGGCCTCGAACTGAGTCCTGGCCACCCCGACCTGCTCTGCACGCTCGGACTCCTGGCATTGCAGGATCGCGACCACCGGGCCGCGCTGGCCGCCTTCACCGCCGCGCTGGCGGCCCGCCCGGCGATGACGGAGGCCCTGATGAACCGGGCCACGACCTGGTTCGACATGGGACATCCCGCTCAGGCGCTCAAGGACCTCACCCGTGCGCTGTCGATCAGACCAGACGCCGCCACCTACACCAACCGAGGGCTTGTGCATCAATTCATGGGGCGGTGGCAGGAAGCGATCGACGACTACGACCAGGCGCTGCTCCATGAGAGCGTCGACACCGCCATGGTCACCCGCCGTCGCGCCAACTGCACGCGCTCGCTCGCCGGCACTTGAGGCCAGGGCGATGGCCTAGGCATCCACCCTGCAGGGGGTTGCTCCGGGTTCGCCGTCGCCCGCCGCGCCGGCTCACGATGACCCGCGGCGGGGCCGGCACTCCCCTTGCTCCAGGTCAGGGCCGTACGTGCAGCCGGAATCCCGAGCGGCCCGGCGGCTCCAGCCCCTGCTTCAGCTCCAGCGACGGGATCTCGTAGTCGCCGGAGTTCTGCGGCCGGAACGCGATCGGCTCGGTCGACTCCAAGGTCAGCAGCCGCTGTTCCCACGCCTTGGCGATGTCCTGGAAGCCGTCGTCGTCGACCCGGTCCGCGCTGTACAGCACGAACGGCGGCAGCACCTCCAGCCCCGGGTAGTACAGGATCCCGTGCTGGATCGGGAACAGCAGGTCGTCGATCGGCCCGGCGACCCCCCGCTCGGCGTAGTGCGACTCGCGGCCGCCGACGGTCACCGACAGCAGCGCCCGCCTGCCCGCGAGGGTCCCCTCGCCGAACCGCTCGCCGTACTTGACGTCGCTGTGCTCGCCGACGCCGTAGGCGAAGTTGTACGTGAAGACCCGGTCGAACCAGCCCTTGAGGATCGCCGGCATGGTGTACCACCACAGCGGGAACTGGAAGATGACCGTGTCCGCCCACAGCAGCTTGTCCTGCTCGGCGCGGACCTCCGGGGCCAGGGTGCCGGTGTCGAAGGCCCGCCCCGAGTCGGCGGTGACCTTCAGCGGGCTGGAGGCGGACGTCCCGAAGTCCCCGGCGTCCACCACCGCCTTCCAGCCCATCGCGTACAGGTCGCTGACCCGCACCTCGTGCCCGGCCCGCTCCAGCGTGGACACCGCCAGGTCCTTCAGCGCGCCGTTGAGCGAGCGCGGCTCCGGATGCGCATGGACGATCAACGTCTTCATACGAGACTCCTTCCGATCAGGTGCCCCCGATCCTGCGCCTCCGGGCGGCCGGTGTTCAGGGCCGCCGTTTCCTGGGACCGGCAGGGCCACCCTCACCGCGACCTGTCCGCGCGATAGTGGGACCATGGACGATCTCGCGGGTTTCCTGCGCACCCGCCGCTCCCGGATAGACCCGGCCGCGGCGGGCATCCCGGCCGCCGGCCGCCGGCGCGTCCAAGGGCTGCGCCGCGAGGAGGTCGCGCACCTGGCCGGGGTGAGCGTGGACTACTACGTACGCCTCGAACAGGGCCGCGCCACCCAGCCCTCGGAACAGGTCCTCGACGCGCTGGCGCGGGTGCTGGAGCTGGACGACACCGAACGCGATCACCTGCACCGGCTGGCCCGCCAGCGCCGCCGCACGGCCAGGTCACCCACGGGGCGGCTGCGGCCCGAACTGCTGCGCGTCCTGGACCTGATCAGCGGCGCGCCGGCGCTCATCCTGGACCACCGCCTCGACGCCGCCGCCGGCAACCGCCTGGCCGAGCTGCTGTACGGCCGCCCGATGAAGGGCCTGAACACGGCCCGGCACCTCTTCCTGCAGGAGAGCGGGCGCGGCCTGTACGGCGACTGGGACCAGTGCACCCGCGACGTGGTCGGGCACCTGCGTCTGGCGGCCGGCAAGTATCCCGAGGATCCGCGCCTGGCCTCGCTGATCGGGGAGCTGGCGATGGGCAGCGAGCGCTTCCGGCGTCTGTGGGCCCGCGCGGACGTGCGCACCCGGACCCACGCGCGCAAGGCCTACCGGCACCCCCTGGTCGGCGACCTGGAGCTGCATCAGGAGAACTTCACCCTGCCGGATGAGTCGGGCCTGGAACTGGTGGTGCTCTCGGCGGCTCCCGGCAGCCCCGCCGAGGACGCCCTGCGGCTCCTGGCCGGGCTGGACGCCGACGCGCGCCCCGCGGCGGACGCGCGACGGGGCAGGTGACGGCCGTCAGGCCGCGTCATGTGCCTGAGGTCTCGGCTCGTCGCCGCGGTGGTCCTGGCGGGTACGCCCCCGGTAGGCGCGGCGGTAGGCCGTCGGCGTGGTGGCGGCGTCGCGATGCAGGTGGGTGCGCAGGTTGGCCGCCGTGCCCAGTCCGGAGCGTCGCGCCACCTCGTCCACGGGCAGGTCCGTCTGCTCCAGCAGGCGCCGCGCCTCGAGAACGCGCTGGGCGGCGAGCCAGCGGTGCGGCGTCATCCCGGTTTCGGCGGTGAACCGGCGGGCGAAGGTGCGCGCGGACCAGCCCGCCTGCCGGGCGAGGCCGGCGACGGTCAGCGGCTCGGCCAGGTGCCGCAGCGCCCACTCGCAGACGGCTGCCAGGCCTTCCCCGCCGGGTGGCAGCGGGCGTTCCAGGAACTGGGACTGGCCGCCCTCCCGGTGGGGGGCGACGACCAGGCGGCGGGCGACGCGGACCGCGGCCTCCGCGCCGTGGTCGGCGCGCACGAGGTGGAGGCACAGGTCGATGCCGGCCGCGAAGCCGGCGCTGGTGAGGGTTCGTCCGCCGTCGGCGTACAGCACGTCGGGGTCGACGTCCACCGCCGGGTAGCGCGCGGCGAGGGCGGGGGCGTCCACCCAGTGCGTGGTGGCCGCGCGGCCGTCCAGCAGGCCGGCCGCGGCCAGCGCGAACGCGCCCGTGCAGATCGAGACGACCCGGGCGCCGCGCGCGGAGGCGGCGCGCAGGGCGTCCAGCACCCGGGCGGAGGGCTCCTCCGGCGGCGCGTAGCCGGGCACGACCACGGTGTCGGCCGTGTCGAGCGCGTCGAGCCCTCGCGTGATCCGCACGTCGAACCCGTTGGTCGTGGGAACGTGCCCGGGAGTCTCGGCGCACACGGCGAAGGAGTAGCCGTCCCCGCCGAACACCTCGGCCGGGATGGCCAGGTCGAACATCACCACCGACGGCAGCGCCAGGGCGACGACACGATGCATGGCAGGATTCTTGCGTATCGGGGCATTTCTGTCACTCGTCGCCTCCCCGTCCCGTGGCCCAGGATCTGGTGCGGGGTCACCACTGGTACATCTGACGGAGGAATGACGTGATCTTCCTGGACGCGCGCACGTTCCACGCCGAGCGGGCCTGGGGCGCCGCCGACATCACCGAGATCGACACCGCCACAGTGCGCCTGCACTGGACCGACAGGCCGTACGTCTGGCACGTCAACGACGGGCCGGAGGTGTTCGTCGTCCTGGACGGCGCGGTGGACATGCACTACCGGAGCGACGGCGAGGAACGCGTCCGGCGGCTGACGCCCGGCGACGTCTGCGCCGTCGAGCCCGGCGACGAGCACGTCGCGCATCCCGCGCCGGAGGCGCGCGTCCTGGTCATCGAGCGCAAGGGCAGCGTCTGAGTGCCGGCGTCGGGCGTCAGCCGGCTCACCGCCCGGCGGCCCGCGCGGGGATGACGGCGTCGAGCAGGCCGGGGAACGCCTGGTCCATCTCGGTGCGGCGCAGCGCGTTCAGGCGCGAGGTGCCCACGTAGTACTGCCTGATCAGGCCGGCCTCGCGCAGCACCTTGAAGTGATGGGTGGCGGTGGACTTGCTGACGGAGATGTCGAAGGCGCCGCAGGCGATGTCCTCCCCCGCCGCGTCGAGCTGCGCGACGATGCTCCGGCGGACCGGGTCCACGAGCGCCTCCAGCACCCGCTGCAGGTCGAACCGGTCCATCTCCGGGTGGGGCGGGGTACGTTCCATGACTTCATAGTACGATGACCGTCGAAATTCGATGACTATCGTACTTGTGCGGCGGGAAGGAAGGCGCATGGCCAGGACCGTGCTGTTCCACGAGCTGGGCGGGCCCGAGGTGATGAGGCTGGAGGACCACGACCCCGGTGAGCCGGGACCGGGCGAGGCGCGCATCCGGGTAGAGGCGATCGGCGTCAACAGGGCCGAGGCCCTGTTCAGGAGCGGCCACTACATCGAGCCGGTCAAGCGGCTGCCCGCCAGGCTCGGCTCCGAGGCCGCCGGCACGATCGAGGCGGTCGGCCCGGGCGTGACCGGCTTCGCACCGGGACAGCCGGTCAGCGTCGTGCCGAACTTCTCCCAGAACGACTACGGCGTCTACGCCGAGCGGGCGATCGTGCCGGTCACCGCGCTGCTGCCCCGGCCCGCCCAGGTGGACGCCGTCTCGGGTGCGGCCGTGTGGATGCCGTACCTGACCGCCTACGGCGCGATGGTGGAGATCGGCCGCCTGCGGGCGGGCGACGTGGCGGTGGTGAACGCGGCCTCCAGCAGCGTCGGCCTGGCCGCGATCCACACCGCCGACCGCCTGGGCGCCGTCCCGGTGGCCGTCACCCGCACCCGCGCCAAGGCCGGGCAGCTGATCGACGAGGGCGCGGCGGAGGTCATCGTCTCCGACGAGGAGGACGTGGCCGGACGCGTGCTGGAGCTGACCGGCGGCCGGGGAGCCCGGCACGTCTTCGACGCCGTCGCCGGTCCTGGCGTGACCGAGCTGGCCCGGGCGGTGGCGGCCGACGGGACGCTGTGGCTGTGGGGGGCGCTCAGCGGGCAGCCGACCCCGTATCCCGGGTTCGAGCTGGGCATGCCCGCCCTGAACATGCGGACGTACACGATGCTGGAGATCGCCAGGGACCCGAGGCGGCTGGGCCGCGCCACCGCGTTCGTCGGCTCGGGGCTGCGCAGCGGAGCGTTCCGGCCGGTGGTGGACCGCGTGTTCCCGCTGGAGGAGATCGTGCGGGCGCATCGGCACCTGGAGTCCAACACCCAGTTCGGCAAGATCGTGGTCACGGTGGACCATCGGTCATGACAGGGCCGTTTCGCGGGGTGCGGGCCAGCGCTCCAGCACGGCGTGCAGGGCGTCGAGGCAGCGGGTCCAGGAGTCCTCGGCCGGGCGCGGGTGCGCGAACCCGCCGGCGGCCTCCAGGCTGACGAAGCCGTGGAGCGTGCTGCGCACCAGCCGGGCCGCGTCGGTCAGGTCGGGCTCGTCCAGCGCGTAGGCGCGCAGCATGCTGGAGGTCAGATCGACCGCACGCAGCGGTCCGGGCGCCCGCCCGGCCGGCCCGGGATCGGGCCGCGCCGTGAGCTGGGTCGCGCTGTAGCGGCCGGGATGGGCGTGGGCGTAGGCCCGCCAGGCGTTCGCGAACGCCGTCAGCGCGTCCTTCCCGGCCCGCCCGGCGGTGGCCTCGGCGATGCGGATCGTCTTCTCGTCCGCCGCCAGGAGCGCGATCCGGCCGCGCAGGTCCTCCAGGCCGCGTACGTGCGCGTACAGGCTCGCGTCCCTCACCCCGAGCCGCCGCGCCACCGCCGACATGGTCACGTGGTCGAGCCCGACCTCGTCGGCCAGCTCGGCGCCCGCGAGCGTGACCCGATCCGTCGTCAGCCCCGCCCTGACCATGCGGCCACCATTCCTAGAGCCATCAGCCCCCAACCAGCGGGCCTAGATTAGCGGGTCAGGCGCGAGATCCGGGATCAGGAGGCGCCGGGCAGCATCGGCCGCATGAAGGTGCGCTCGTAGCGCAGGACGCAGCCGCTCTCGTCCCTGATGCGATCCGCCTCGACGAACTCGGGGTCGCGTCCGAACAGCGTCCGGTACTCCTCGTACGCGGCGAGGCTGGGAAAGCTGAACAGGGCGAGCGCCCTGTCGCTGGCGCCCTCCGCCGGCAGGAAGTACCCGTGGTGCGTGCCGCCGTGCCGGTCGACCAGGTCCATCCAGCGGCGCCCGAAGCGTTCGAACGACTCGATCTGCGCCGGGTCGATCACGTACTCCACCACACAAGTAATCACGGGCACCAGGCTAACGGCGGGTCAGTCGATCACCTTGATCTTCTTCATGGTCGGCTGGGAGATCACCCGCGCCACGCCGGGAATCCCGATGATCTTGCCGGTCTGGAACGCCTCGTAGGCCGCGTAGTCGGCGACGAGGACGCGCAGGTGGTAGTCGGGCGTGGCGAACAGCCTGCGGAACTCGACCACCTCGTCGTAGGCGGCGATGGTCCTCTCCAGCTCCTCCAGGGTCTTCAGATCGCTCACGCTCACCTCGATGGAGACGATGACCTCCAGTCCTCCGCCGAGCAGCTCGTGGTCGACGGTCGCCCGGTAGCCGCTGATGACCCCGCTCTCCTCCAGGCGCTTGACCCGTCGCAGGCACGGCGGCGGCGTGAGGCCCACGCGCCTGGCCAGCTCGACGTTGGTCAGCCGGCCGTCACGCTGCAGATGAAACAATATCTGCCGATCGATGTCATCCAGTGCCAGAATATTGCGCATATGTGCAGCGTACAGCCATGACTCGCAACCACATGAGGCCTTTCACGTCCTAGAATTGCTTGGTCACTTACGGCTGAGCCCTCAGCAGAGAGATGGTCGCTATGGATCGTGTGGCACAGGTCGAAGCCTGGCTGGACAGCCGGAGTGAGGAGATGGCCCGGCTGCTGGAGCGGCTGGTGGCCGTGGAGTCCGAGAACCCGCCCGGCCGCGCGCTGGGCCGGTGCGCCGCGATCCTGCGGCAGGAGATGGAGCGGCTCGGCCTCTCCCCGGAGGTCATCGACATCGCCGACGCGCCCGCCCACCTGGAGGACCCGTGCGTCGTGCGCGGCACCACCAGTGGCACCGCCGGCGACGGCGACCGGCTGGTCTACTTCCACGGCCACTTCGACGTGGTCCCCGCCCAGCACCCGGCCCAGTTCACCGCGCGGCGGCAGGACGGCAGGATCATCGGGCGCGGCGCCGCCGACATGAAGGGCGGCATCGTCAGCATGCTGTACGGCGCCGCCGCGGCCCAGGAGCTGGGCCTGCTCGGCGACGGCCGGATCGTCGTGCACCTGGTCTGCGACGAGGAGACCGGCAGTGTGGTGGGCGCCGGGCACCTGCGCGCCGCCGGGCTGATCGACCCGGCCGCGCTCGCCATGCTCACCGCGGAGCCCAGCGGCGGCGGCATCTGGAACGCCGCCCGCGGCGCGATCTCCCTGCGCGTCGACATCCAGGGGCGCGAGGCGCACGTCGGCCAGGCGAACACCGGCGTGAACGCCTTCGAGCACCTGCTGCACGTCGCCCGCCCGGTCGAGCGCTACGCCGCCGAGATGGCCGGGCGGCACACCGCCACCCCGATGCACCCCGACGACGCCACCGGCACCATGATCGTGGTCGGCGGCCTGTTCGGCGGCGGCTCCAACTTCAACGTGGTGCCCGGCTCCGCGTACTTCACGGTCGACGGGCGCTACAACCCGGAGGAGGACCTGGCGGTCGAGCTCAAGCGGCTGACCGCCCTCATCGAGGACGCCGCCGCGGAGGTCGGCGCGCGGGTGTCGATCACCACGACGCAGTCGCAGCCCTCCGCCCACACCGCGCCGGACCACCCGGCCGCCGCCGCGCTGGCACGCGTCGTCGCCGGCGTCCAGGGCGCCCCGGCGCGCTTCGAGATGTGCGCGGGAATCCTGGAGATCCGCTGGTACGCCCAGCTCGGCATCCCCGCCTTCGGCTTCGGGCCCGGCCGGCTGGACGTCTCCCACGGTCCCGGGGAGTACGTCGAGGAGGCCGCCGTGCGCCGCTGCGCCGCCGTCTACGCCCTGTACGCCGGCGACCTGCTGGCCTGACCTCCTGCACCCGTGCCCCGCCCAGGCCCTCGGCCCGGGCGGGGCACGGGTCCGCGTCAGTCCAGGTAGTCGCTGACGTAGTCCTCGCACTCGACCTTGAGGTTGCTCTCGGACTGCTTGCAGCCGCGCCAGATGAACTGCTGCCTGCTCACGTCACCGGAGATGGACACGCTGAGCTCCCTGGGGCTTCCGGTGCAGGACACGCCGTCGGTGTACTTCCAGCCGACGAGGGGGTTGTTCCATGAGCTCTTCTTGTACTGCGCGTACACCGTCCAGCCGTCGTTGCACAGGACGTCCTTCACCGTGAAGGAGTTCCGGCCTTTCGTCATGTTCGACGTGCCGGAGTTGAACCAGACCGTGCCCGCCACGTTTCCGGCCGCGTGATAGACGTGCATGCTGCTGGTGGCCGCGTGCGCCACCCCGGTCGACATGACGGTCATGGCGGTCACGCCGAGCACGACCATCGCTTTGGCGACGCTGAGCCGCTTGCGCATACTGGACCTCTCCCGATCCCCCGTGTGCCGGGCCGTCCCGGCACGTTCTCGCGATCATGGGCGATGCTACTGAGACGAAAGCGGGAAAGATAGATCATTATGCGGGATTTATGACCGTATGTTATGGATGCCGTGTTTGCGTGCCCTGGCGAGGTTGGCGGCCAGCTCGTCCCGAGTCTGGTGCTCGTGCGCCAGCCACGCGGGCTGGCCTGGGCCGCTGCGCCAGGACTCGCTGAGCGGGCTGTTGTCGACGGTGTCGAAGCCGAACTGGTCGTACAGCCGCGTCACGAGTTCCACGGCTTCGGGAAAGTCGCTCGAAGCCGACAACGCCAGCCGGCCGGGGGTGCCCGCCGGGAGGCCCGCGGTGGTGATGCGGGGAGCCTGGATGTGGGTGAAGGCCTTGACGACCTTGGACCTCGGGAGATGCTCCTGGCGCAGCTCGTGCACGGTCTTCTCGCCCGAGTCGAGGACCGGGATGTGGCCGTCGCGCCAGACCATGTAGTTGTTCGTGTCCAGCACGATCTTGCCCGCCAGCTCCTCCGCCGGCATGTCGTTGACCACCTTGAGAGGGACCGCCACGACCGCGAAGTCCCCGGCCGCGGCGGCCTCGGCGGCGGTCGCGGCACGCGCCGACGGGCCGAGCTCCGCGACGAGGTCCCGCAGGGTCTCGGGTCCTCGTGAGTTGGCGATGACGACCTCGTACCCGTTCGCGATCGCCGCCCGCGCGATCTGACTGCCGACCTCGCCCGCGCCGATGATGCCTATGACTGTCATGGGTTCTGCCTGTCTCTCGTGGATGTCACCGGACGCCCCGCGCCTCGCCGGATGGGGCTCAGATCTGGTTCAGGCCGCCGTCGACGTACAGGCTCGAACCGGTGATGAAGCTGCTCTGGTCCGAGGCCAGGAAGGCCACCGCGGCGGCGATCTCCTCCGGGCGGCCGAGCCGGCCCAGCGGCACGTGCGCGGCCAGCTGCCGCCTGAGACCCGCGGCCTGCTCGGGGTCGGGAGCGAGCCCCGACAGGCCGGGGGTATCGGTCGGGCCGGGGGTGATGGTGTTGACCCGGATGCCGCGGCCCTTGAGCTCGTTGGCCCAGGTCCTGGAGAACGACCGGGTGGCGGCCTTGGTCGCCGCGTACACGCCGAACGCCGCGTCGCCGGCGTCCACGTTGGTGGAACCGTTCAGGATCACCGAGGCGCCGTCGTTGAGCAGGGGCAGCGCTTTCTGGACGGTGAACAGCGTGCCCCGGACGTTGACGCCGAAGAGCGCGTCGAAGTGCTCCTCGGTGATCTGCTCCAGCGGCACGAACGCGGCGATGGAGGCGTTGGCGAACAGCACGTCCAGCCCGCGTCCCCGGCCGCGGATCGTCTCGTAGAGCCGGTCCAGGTCGGCCAGGTTGGCGATGTCGCCGATCACCGCGGTGGCCGCCTGCCCGATCACGTCGACGGCCGCGTCGAGCTCTGCCCTGCGCCGGCCGGTGATGAACACGTGCGCGCCCTCGGCCGCCAGTCGGACGGCACTGGCCAGGCCGATGCCGGTGCTGCCTCCGGTGACCAGAGCGGTCTTGCCCTCCAGCAGTCCCATCTCCATGACCTCCTGTTATTTTTGTATCGATCGATGCGGAATTCGAACCCTAGCACTTCTGTAGCGATCGATGCGAAAGAGGTAGGCTGCCGGTGTGGAGACCAGACGGAGCGGCCCCATTGGACGGCCGCGAGGATTCGATCCCGACGAAGCACTCGAGCGCGCCATGCTGGTCTTCTGGGAGCACGGCTACGAGGGAGCCAGCCTGGCCGGTCTGACCGGCGCCATGGGGATCTCCACCACCAGCATGTACGCGGCCTTCGGCAACAAGGAGGAGCTGTTCCGCAAGGCCCTGCAGCGCTACAGCGAAGGCCCGAGCGCCTACCTGCCCCGCGCCCTGGAGGAGCCGACCGCCCTCGGCGTCGCCACCGCGATCCTGACCGGCGTCATCCGGGCCACCACCCGCCCGGCCGCTCCCCGAGGGTGCCTGGGCGTCCAGAGCGCCCTGGTCACCGGCGACTCCGGGGGGGGCGTCCGCGACCTACTGGCCGCCTGGCGCAACGACGGCTGCGCCCGCGTCAGGGAACGGTTCCAGCGGGCCGTCGACGACGGCGACCTGCCTCCGGAGACCGATCCCGGGCTCCTGGCCCGCTACGTCACCACCCTGGTCTTCGGCATCGCCGTGCAGGCCGCGAGCGGTGTGGGCCGCGACGAGCTCCAGGCCATGGCCGACGCCGCCCTGCGCGCCTGGCCGCCCCGCTGAGCCTCCGCGCCGCGCTTGTCCCGTACGGACCTCTCCTGGGCGTCGGCGAGCTCGTCGCCGTGGTCCTGGACCCAGCGGCCGAGAGCCCGCAGCGGGCCGTCGACCAGGCTCTGCCCCAGGCCGGTGAGGCCGTACTCGACACGCGGCGGAGCTTCGGCGTGGGCGCGGCGGTCGATCAGCCCGCTGGCGAGCAGCCGGTGCAGCGCCTGGGTCAGCACCTTGTCGCTGACGCCGCCGATGGCCTCGCGCAGCTCGCGCCGCCGGCGCGGCCCGGAGGTGAGAGCCATCAGGACCACGGGATCCCACGTGTGGGCGAACAGATCGGTCGCCGCGCGGATGCGGCAGTCCGCCACGAACTCCTCGCAATCCATGGTCGACTCCTCTCCCCCGGCCATTG
>NZ_JAPNNL010000046.1 GCF_027620315.1 Nonomuraea corallina
CGGCCCCCGGCTTCGGAGGCATGGCCTCCCCCGGAGCCGCTCCGGCCTCCGGCCTCGGGGACACGGTCAACCCTGACGACGTGACGGCCCCCCGCCGGGGAGCCGTCTCTGCGGGCGGTGCGCAGGCCGCGCGCCGCCGCGGGGGTGCGCTCTCCGCCGCGCTCGCGATGGCGCTCGCCACGCTGATCACCGTGAGCGTCGCGGCCATGGTGCTGCTGCGCCCGTCGGACACCGCTCAGGGCGACCCGGTCCCCGCGCCCGCCACCTCGTCCAAGCCTCGTCCTTCCGCCACCGCGACGACGTCCCCGACCGAGGCGGGCAACCGGGTGCCGGCCGCCACCCGGCCGACGCGGGTCCCGGCGACGACCCCTTCCGGCACGCCTCGCCCGACCGGCACCCCCACGGTGACCCCCACCCCGACGGATCCGCCGACCACTCCCGCGCCCGACCCGACCACCGAGCCGGAGCCCGACCCCACCGAGGAGCCGACGCAGGAGCCCACCGAGCCCGACCCGCACGAGCCGACACAGGAGCCCACGACCTCCAAGCCGACCCAGGAGGTCCAGTGCGTCCGGGCGCCCTGTCCCTAGTCCCGGCCCTCCGTCTCGAGTCTCGACCGGCCGCCTCCCGACGTGACCGGCTGTCGCGGCCTGACCCGCAGTCACTCCTGACCCTCCGTCGCCCTGACCCTCCGTCGCCCTGACCCGGCGCCGCTCGGGCCGCGATCATGGAGGCGCCTCTCCCTCCGCGGCGCTGAGTAGGGTGATGCGGTGGAGACGACTCGTGATCTGTTCCTGGCGCTGGCCCGGCGCTACGCGTTCGCCGACCTCGGGGCGCTGACGCCCGACCCCCGCATCGCGGAGGCCTGCGAATTCGGTCAGCGGCTGCTGTCGCTCGACGCCGAGGACTTCGCCGTCGACACCAAGGCCGTGCCGCCCGGGCTCAGGCGGCAGGCGCGGGCCTGCCACATGCCGCAGACCCCGCGCGAGCAGCCGCGTGGCGCGCTGGAGTCGCTGCGCCCCGCCTACGGCCTGCTGCTGGAGGTCATCGCCATCCGCTGGCACCGGCGCGAGCTGAGCCCGATGATCGCCGCAGTGCACATCGCGGCCGAATACCTGCCGTTGCTGGCGTTCGAGCCGCACCTGGGCCACGCGGGCGATCCGGGACGCTGGCCGGAGGGGCTCAGCGCGGTCGGCAGCCGGTTCGGCGTGATCGGCGACCGCGAGTGCGACCACACCAAAGCGGAGCAGTCGGCCACCAACCGGACCCTGCGGGTGGCGGGCGAGCCGGCGGAGGGCTGGCGCGCGTACTTCGACCGGCAGCACAGCCAGGTCGCCGGCGCGCTCGCCGTCTGCGTGGCCACCTGCCGCAACCCCTGCACGGCCATGGGGTGGATCGCTCCGGAGCCGCGCGCCGACCTCCAGCAGCGCGCCCGCACCGCGCTCGCGTTCGCGGAGACCCCGCTGGTACGGCTGCGTCATGCGGCGCCGGTGGGCCACGGCTTCGGCGTGCCGTCGCCGGAGGAGGTGCTCGACGCGTGGGAGCGCAGCCGGAGCGTGCTCGTGAAGAGCGCGGTGGGCGAGGCCGCCGCCCGCGACGACGGTTTCCCGCTGCCGGGCCTGCCGTCGTTCTTCTCCGCCGTCGCCACGGCCCCGATCGAGCCGTCCGCGCTGCTCAAGGGCGTCAGCGAGCACGTCGCCTCACTGATCGGCGACTGACCCGCCGGTCACCGGCGGGCGGTGGCCTGCTCCCCCAGGGCGCCGATCCCGTACAGCAGGCCGCCCACCAGGTCGCCGGCGCTGAACGCGGTCGCCATGGACATGGCCGTCAGCCGGCACGACGCGTCGGAGAGCCTGCGTCTGGCCTGCTCGCCGGTGACGATCTCCAGGGCGCGGCCCCGTACGTCTACCAGGAGCACGACGGCGTCGGGGGCCTCGTCGCCGAGGGCGGCGTGCAGCCGTTCGGCGAAGTGGCGCCTGCCGCCGACGGGCGAGCCCAGGAAGAGCGCGAAGCGCAGGCCGCTGCGCCGCTCGGCGGCCCGCAGGGCGTCACGGACGTCGTCGGCCTGAGCCGCGGTGAGAGTTCGCATGCCCGATCACCATCCCGCCGAAGCGCCGCCGACCCGCCTGCCGGGCTCGGCCGTTTCCGCCGCCGCGACCCAGTCGACGTCGCCCGGAGGCGCCCACTGCGGCGGCCGGTCGACGAGCACCAGGCCGGAGGTGCTCACGCCGCGGTCGGTGCGGCCGGGCCCGCCGATCCACACCGGCCCGGCCTCCGCCTTGCGCGCGGCGCCGCGCCCCGGTATGAGCACGAGCAGGCTGATCAGCACGAACAGCCCCAGTGACACCCCGATGAGGAAGAGCAGGATCTCCAGCGCGCTGTCCACATCACGAACGTAATCCCGGGTGGCCGGTCCGGCCAGACCCCCGGACGAGAGTCTTGACAGGACATCGCCAAGACCCGGTCAACATGATCGCCAGGCGCTCCGGCGGAGCTAGGATCGCTTGCGGACGCCTCTCGACTTCTCTAGAGAGGAACGTAATAGATACCCGGAAACCGGGCGTAGGACACAGTGAGCTGGGGCCATAAAACTATGGACAAGGCAGCACTAGGAATGCATCAGAACCGCGGGCTACGGTGATCGACGTGGACTCCGACCCTCAGCGTGAAGACGGTCACGACACGTCCCCGATCTGGGTGAGCGACAGACCGGAAAACGAGCAGACCGCCAAGCCATCGGCGCCCACTCCCACGTACGCGCCGGTCGAGCGGGTCCCCCTGCGCGTGCTGCTCCAGCAGCCGCGCGTGCGCCGCCTGCGCAACCGCGCCCTGCTGGCTCTCGCCGTGGGCGCCGTCGTGGGTCTCCTCCTCATGGACTGGCGGTTGGGCGCGACCGCGGGCGTGATCGCCGCCATCGGCGACGCCGTCTACCGCGCCCGCTCCAACTCGACGGTGCCCGCCTGGCGGCGGTCCTCCGTGGCCGAGCGGCGCACCGAGGCGCAGCTGCGCCAGCTCGAACGCCGCGGCTACCGCACGCTCCACGCCCGGGCCATCCCCGGCACCGAGGCGCAGATCGACCACCTGGTCGTGGGGCCGACGGGCGTGTACGCGGTCGACTCGGAGAAGTGGGACAAGCGGCTCCCCGTACGGGTCCAGATGGGCAGGAAGCTCTTCCACGGCCCCTTCGACAAGAAGGACCGCCTGAACGAGGCCAGGGGCGAGGCCACCCGGGCCGCCGAGCTGATCAGCAAGGTCTACGGCCGCCAGATCTCGGTGGTGCCGTCGCTGGCCATCTACGGCCCGCCGGTGCCCTGGAAGATCATGACGATCAAGGGCGTGGACGTCTACGAGGGCGTCAGGGCCCGCCGGTGGATCACCAAGCGGGAGCGCGCCCTCACCGAGACGGAGATCGACAGGATCTATGAGATCGCCGCCCAGGTGCTGCCGCCGCGCTACGGCGAGGGCTGACCCCGGGCGGAGCGGTCTTCCGTGAGGGCGTCCTTCTCGCTCTTCGTCGGGAGATCCCCGGGTAACCCGGCCGCTTCGGGGAAGCGGGATGGCGGGGCCGGGCGCGCAGGCGGCGTGCCGCGGCCCCGGATGACCACCCGGACGATCCCCCGAAGGAGAGCCGCCCATGGCCCGATTCGGTT
Source organism: Nonomuraea corallina (assembly GCF_027620315.1). Lineage (GTDB taxonomy): Bacteria > Actinomycetota > Actinomycetes > Streptosporangiales > Streptosporangiaceae > Nonomuraea > Nonomuraea corallina. The sequence continues at coordinate 3,651 of NZ_JAPNNL010000046.1, forward strand.
TCCACGCCTCCCACGAACAGCTCGCGCCGAGCGCCCTGCTGGAGGCGGTACGCCAAGCGGAGGAGGCGGGTTTCGCCGCCGCGATGTGCTCCGATCACTTCGCGCCCTGGAGCAACGCCCAGGGCCACTCCGGTTACGCCTGGTCCTGGCTGGGCGCCGCGCTGGCCCGCACCGGCCTGCCGTTCGGCGTCGTCAGCGCCCCCGGCCAGCGTTACCATCCGGCGGTGGCCGCGCAGAAGGCGGCCACGCTGTGCGAGATGTTCCCCGGCCGGTTCTGGATGGCGCTGGGCAGCGGCGAGGCGCTCAACGAGCACATCACCGGTGACCGGTGGCCGCCCAAGGAGGAGCGCAACGCGCGGCTGCTGGAGTGCGTCGAGGTCATGCGCGCCCTGTTCGCCGGCGAGTGCGTGACGCACGACGGGCTCGTCACCGTCGACCGTGCCCGCCTCTACACCCTGCCCGAGTCCCCGCCCCCGCTGGTCGGCGCGGCGGTCAGCGCCGAGACGGCCCGGTGGGCCGGCTCGTGGGCCGACGGGCTCATCACCGTGAACCAGGACGTGCCGCGGCTGCGCCGGGTCATCGAGGCGTTCCGCGAGGGAGGCGGCGAGGGCAAGCCGATCTACCTCCAGGTCCACCTGTCGTGGGCCGAGGACGACGAGACCGCGCTGCGCATCGCGCACGAGCAGTGGCGCACGGGGTTGTTCGGCGGCGACGTGGCCTGGAACCTGGAGACCCCGGACGCGTTCGAGCAGGCGGCGACGTCCGTACGGCCGGAGGACGTACGGAAGAGCGTGCTGGTCTCCGCCGACCTGGAGCGCCAGGCCGGCTGGCTGGCCGAGCTCGCCGGTCTGGGCTTCGACGCGCTCTACCTGCACCACGTGGGCCAGGAGCAGCGGCCGTTCATCGACGCCTTCGGCGAGAAGGTGCTCCCCCAGCTCGCCGAGCCGTCCTGAGGCCGCGCGCCCGGGCTTCGGCGGCGGCTCCCCGGCCGACAGGCGTGCCGCGAAGGCGTCCAGCGCGGCGGCTAGGTCCCGGCTGGACGGCGGGGCCCGTCAGGCGCGGCCCCGCGCGGCGCCCTCACCGCGGCGGGCCCGTACTCGTCGCTCCGGCACGTTCTCAGGTCTCCTACGACCTCGGCCCCCGTATCGGCCCGTATCGGGTCGTGGACACCCGTCTCAATCAACGGGCGGCTGGTCGTACCATGGTGGGACGCACGACGATGGGAGAAGCTCGATGCCCGCCCTCAGGTCACGTACGGTCACCCACGGCAGGAACATGGTCGGCGCCCGGGCCCTCCTCCGGGCGACCGGCGTAGCCGGGAGCGACTTCGGCAAGCCCATCGTCGCGGTGGCCAACAGCTTCACCCAGTTCGTGCCGGGTCACGTGCATCTCCGCGAGGTCGGCGAGGTGGTGTCCGGGGCGATCCGTGAGGCGGGCGCGATCCCCCGCGAGTTCAACACGATCGCGGTCGACGACGGCATCGCCATGGGCCACGGCGGCATGCTCTACTCGCTGCCGTCGCGCGAGCTCATCGCCGACGCCGTCGAGTACATGGTCAACGCCCACTGCGCCGACGCGCTGATCTGCGTCTCCAACTGCGACAAGATCACCCCCGGGATGCTGCTGGCCGCGTTCCGGCTCAACATCCCGACGGTCTTCGTCTCCGGCGGGCCGATGGAGGCGGGCAAGACGCCCGGCCGCAAGCTCGACCTGATCGACCCGATGATCGCCTCGGCCGACGAGTCGGTCACCGACGCCGAGCTGCTGGAGATGGAGGAGAGCGCCTGCCCGACCTGCGGCTCCTGTTCCGGCATGTTCACCGCCAACTCGATGAACTGCCTGGCCGAGGCCATCGGCCTCGCGCTGCCCGGCAACGGCACGATCCTGGCCACCCACAAGGCGCGCAAGCACCTCTTCGAGGAGGCCGGCCGCACCCTCGTCGAGATCACCCGCCGTTACTACGAGGAGGGCGACGAGTCGGTGCTGCCGCGCTCGATCGCCACCCGCGAGGCGTTCGAGAACGCGATGGCCCTCGACGTGGCCATGGGCGGCTCCACCAACACGATCCTCCACATCCTGGCCGCGGCCCGCGAGGCGGAGGTCGACTTCGGGCTCAAGGAGATCAACGAGATCTCGCTGCGGGTGCCCTGCCTGTGCAAGGTCGCCCCGGCCACGAACAAGTACCACGTCGAGGACGTCCACCGCGCCGGCGGCATCCCGGCCATCCTGGGCGAGCTCGACCGGGCCGGGCTGCTCCACCGCGACGTCCCGACGGTCAACGGCGGCACGCTCGCCGACCTGCTGGCCGCCTGGGACCCGATGTCGCCCACGGTCAAGCCCGAGGCGATCGAGCTGTGGCACGCCGCCCCCGGCAACGTCCGCACGGTCAAGCCCTACTCGCAGGACAACCGGTGGGACGACCTCGACCTGGACCGCGCCGCTGGCTGCGTGCGCGACCGCGAGCACGCCTACACCGCCGACGGCGGCCTGGCCGTGCTCTACGGCAACATCGCCCGCGACGGCGCCGTGGTGAAGACCGCCGGGGTCGACGAGTCGATCTGGAGGTTCACCGGGCCGGCCGTCGTGTTCGAGTCGCAGGAGCAGGCCGTCGAGGGCATCCTCAACGACCGGGTCAAGGCGGGCGACGTGGTGGTCGTCCGCTACGAGGGCCCCAAGGGCGGCCCAGGGATGCAGGAGATGCTCTACCCGACCTCGTTCCTCAAGGGCAAGGGCCTGGGCAAGGCCTGCGCGCTGATCACCGACGGCCGCTTCTCCGGCGGCACGTCCGGCCTGTCGATCGGCCACGCCTCTCCGGAGGCGGCCGAGGGCGGCACGATCGCGCTGGTCGAGGACGGCGACCTCATCGAGATCGACATCCCCGGCCGCAAGCTGGAGCTGCGCGTCCCCGAGGCCGAGCTGGCGGCCCGCCGTGAGCGCCTGCTGGCCGAGCTGGGCGGCTTCCGCCCGCGCGAGCGCGAGCGGCCGGTCAGCGCCGCGCTGCAGGCGTACGCGGCCATGACGACCTCGGCCTCCACTGGCGCCTCGCGCGACCTGTCGCAGCTGTCCAGGTGATCCGAACGGCAGGCGACATCCCTGTCGCCTGCCGTACACACTTTCGAAAATGTCAGTGGCTTTACCTATTCTTGGGGTATGGCTGAAGTCGTGACGTCCCAGACGCAACCGCTGACGACCGCCGAGATCGCCGCCCTCGCCCTCTCCCTGGCCCACCTCGGGTCGGGCCCGCAAGCCGTGACCGCCCGGCGCGGCCTGCAGCACGCCCTCGACCATCTCGACCTCGACGACGACGTCATCGCCGCCACCCTCGACACCCTCATCGAGCCGCTGCCCGCCGACGTGGCCGCCCGGGCCCGGCTCATCGCCGACGCCATCACCAGCCGGATGATGGTCCGTCTCCACTACCGCGACGCCTCGGGCGCCGTCACGAGCCGCGAGGTCGAGCCGGTGACCTGCCTCGTCCACCGCGACTACTGGTATCTCGTGGGGGTGTGCCGGATGCGCCGCGCGATCCGGGCCTTCCGGTTCGACCGCATCATCGCGGTGGAGCCCACCCTGACGCCGTCCCGCCCTCACCTGGCCGACCGCTTCCTGCCGTTCCAGCGCCGCAAGCGCGGCAAGGCGGCCTGACCTCCCCCAGGGGCGGCGTGCCCATCCCACCAGGCACGCCGCCCACCCTTCTGGAGCCCGCGGAAGCCCGAGCTGCTCGAACGGGCCTAGCCGCAGCAGCCACCGCCGCAGCATCCGCCGCCCGAGGCGGGGCGGGGTGCGGCGGCGGAGCCGGTCATGCCGACGGTGGTCAGCAGCTTGACCGTGTCGTCGTGGCCTTCCGGGCAGGTCGCGGGGTCGCCCGACGCCGACATCGGCCGGGACAGCTCGAACGTGGAGCCGCAGGCGCGGCAGCGGTAGTCGTAACGCGGCATGCGACCAGCGTACCGGGGGCCGGGACCGGCGTCAGGGCCGGAACGACACCGGCTCGGACCCGATCGACCGGTGTGTCGCGTCGCCTGCCGGCGGAAACCGCTTCAGGCGACGTGAGGCGACGCACGGCGGAGGGTCACGGGCCCGGCACGGGGTGCCGGGCCCGGGTCAGGCGGCCGCCTCGAGGTAGGGCGCCCATTGGGGGTCGCCGACGAGCGAGGCGCCGATCAACCGCCAGTGGGCGCCGCGGGGGACGGACGGGGCGACGCGCAGGCTCCACCCCAGCTCCTCCAGGAACTTGTCGGCCTTCCTGTGGTTGCACGGCGAGCACGAGGCGACACAGTTCTCCCACGTGTGGGTGCCGCCCTTGGAACGGGGGACGACGTGGTCGATGGTCTCGGCCCGCTGCCCGCAGTAGGCGCACCGGTAGTCGTCGCGCCGCATGAGGGCGGCCCTGGTCAGGGGGATGCGCGACCGGTACGGGATGCGGACGTATCTCCTGAGCCGGATGACCGACGGCACGTCGAGGGTGCGGCTGGCGGAGCGCAGCACGGCCCCGCGGCCGTCGTGGTGCACGATGTCGGCCTTCTCCCGCAGCACCAGCACGACGGCGCGGTGCAGGGAAAGCGTGGTCAGGGGCTCGTAGGTGGCGTTGAGCAGCAGGACTTGGCGCATCATCGGGCCTCTCCCTGCTGCACCCGTATCAAAGGGGACATGCCGCGGCATGTCCCGGCTATTCGCCCCTCCTGGGGCATCGACACAACCGTCACGTGGACCTCCGCCGGACGGCCCAGCGGATGGACACCACGGCACCGTCCTGTCAGCAAGTCTGGCGTTTACCGCAGCGTCCCCGCCACCCCTTAAGCTCCGGCCCGGATGACCAGAGGGACGCACGTTACGGTTTATTCCCGCATCACCTGGGCTTTACGCCCGCCGCCGGGGCTCGTGCTTTGCCGTAGGGTTCCAGCATGACGCGAGAGTCCTACCCGGCGGCGCCACGCGAGGAGACCGCCGACGTCCTGCACGGCATCACCGTCCCCGACCCGTACCGCTGGCTCGAGGACCCCGACAGCCCCGAGACGGAGCGATGGCTGGTCGCGCAGGCGGAGCTGTTCAAGCGCGAGAGCGAGCCCCAGCGGTTCAAGTCGCGGATCGCCGAGCTGCTCAAGTCGGGGTCGGTGGGCTCACCCACATGGCGCGGCGAGCGCTACTTCTTCAGCCGCCGCACCCCGGAGCAGGAGCACGCGGTCTACTACGTGGTGGAGCCGGACGGCACCGAGCGGGCGCTGATCGACCCGATGGCGCTGGACCCGTCGGGGCTCACGACGCTGGACGCGGTGCAGCCCGACAAGGAGGGCCGGCTGCTCGCCTACCAGATCTCGGTGGGCGGCGACGAGGAGTCGGTGCTCTACCTGATCGACGTGGCGACGGGCACGCGCGTCGAGGGGCCGATCGACCGCTGCCGCTACTCGCCGATCGCGTGGCTGCCGGGCGGCGAGGCGTTCTACTACGTCCGCCGGCTGCCGGGCACCGAGGTGCCGGAGAACGAGCGGCAGTTCCACCGCCGCGTCTACCTGCACCGGGTCGGCACGTCCACCGAGGACGACGTGATGATCTTCGGTCACGGCATGAAGATGACCAACTACTACGGCGTGGCGGTGTCGCGCGACGGCCGCTGGCTGCAGATCTCGGCCAGCGAGGGCACGGCCCCGCGCAACGACCTGTGGATCGCCGACCTGACCGCCTCCTCCGCCGACCGGCCGGAGCTGCGGGCGGTGCAGGAGGGCGTGGACGCGCAGACCGGGCTGGTGTTCGGCCGCGACGGCAGGCTGTACGTCCACACCGACCGCGACGCGCCCCGGTCGCGGGTCTGCGTCACCGACCCTGACCGGCCGGAGTTCGAGGCGTGGCGTGACCTGATCCCACAGGACCCGGAGGCGGTGCTGTCCGACTTCGCGATCCTCGACGGCCTCGACCGCCCGGTGATGCTGGTGGGCTGGACCCGCCACGCGATCAGCGAGATCACCGTGCACGACCTGGCGACGGGCGAGCGCCTCGGCCAGGTGCCGACGCCGGGGCTGGGCAGCATCGGCGGCATCGTGGAGCGGCCCGAAGGCGGCCACGAGGCGTGGTTCGGCTACACCGACAACACCAACCCGCCGAGCGTCCAGCGCTACGACGCGCTGACGGGCGAGACCACGCTGTGGGCGGCCTCGCCGGGCGCGGTCGACGTCCCCCAGGTGCGCACCGAGCAGGTGGTCTACCGCTCCACGGACGGCACCGACGTGCGCATGCTCGTCATCTCGCCGGTCGACGGCCGGGGCCCGCGGCCGACGATCCTGTACGGGTACGGCGGGTTCGGCGTGTCGATGACCCCCGGCTACTCGGCGTCGATCCTGAGCTGGGTGGAGGCGGGCGGCGTGTACGCGATCGCCAACCTGCGCGGCGGCGGCGAGGAGGGCGAGGACTGGCACCGCTCGGGCATGCTCGGTCACAAGCAGAACGTGTTCGACGACTTCCACGCGGCTGCCGAGTACCTCATCGAGGCCGGGGTGACCACGCCGGGCATGCTCGGCATCTCCGGCGGCTCCAACGGCGGCCTGCTGGTCGGGGCGGCGCTCACCCAGCGTCCCGAGCTCTACAGGGCCGTGGTGTGCTCGGCGCCGCTGCTCGACATGATCCGCTATGAGCACTTCGGCCTGGGCGCGACCTGGAACGTCGAGTACGGTTCCGCCGCCGACCCCGAGCAGTTCGGCTGGCTCCATTCCTACTCGCCGTACCACCACGTCAAGGAGGGGGTGCGCTACCCGGCGACGCTGTTCACGGTGTTCCAGTCCGACACGCGGGTGCATCCGCTGCACGCGTGGAAGATGTGCGCCGCGCTCCAGTACGCCACCGCCGGCGACGGGCCGATCCTGCTGCGCAACGAGACGGAGGTGGGCCACGGGGCGCGTTCGATCAGCCGGTCCGTCGACCTGTCGGCCGACACGCTCACCTTCATGGCCAGGCAGCTCGGGCTGTAGCCGGGACCATGAGCGAGCAAGGGCTGGTCCTGTCCGGTTCGGCGCCCGGCCGCCCCGCCCTCCGGCCCTACGCCCGCCGCCTGGCGGTCTACCGCGAGGACCACGGCGGGCCGCTGGCGCGGGTGCAGCCGGCGGCGACGGACGCGGTGCTGATCCTGGGCTTCGCCGCGCCGATGGAGGTCGGCGGCCGGCGGCTGACGTCGTTCGGCGCGGGGACGTCCGACCGGTTCACCCGCACCCGGATGACCGCGCCGACCGAGGGGGTCCAGATCGATCTGACGCCTTTCGGGGCCAGGCGGCTGTTCGGGATGCCGCTGCGGGAGCTGGCCAACCTGGCGGTGCCGGCCGAGGACCTGCTCGGCCGGTGGGCGGTGGAGGCGGCGGAGCGGCTGGCGGCGGCGCCGTCCTGGCCGGAGCGGCTGGCGCTGGCCGAACGGCTGCTCGCCGGCCGGCTCGCGGCCGGGCCGGAGCCCGATCCGGAGGTGCGGTGGGCGTGGGCGCGGCTGCTGGAGTCGGGCGGCACGGTCCCGGTCGCGTCGCTGGCCGGGTCGCTGCGGCGCAGCCACCGCCACCTGGTGTCCCGCTTCCACGACCAGGTGGGGCTGACGCCGAAGGCGGCGGCGCGGGTGATCCGCTTCCACCGGGCGGCGGGGCTGCTGCGCTCGGGGACCGCGATCGCCGAGGTGGCGGCGACGTGCGGTTACTACGATCAAGCGCACATGAACCGCGACTTCCGCGCGCTGGGCGCGATCACGCCCGGTCAGATTTCTCCAAGACCTCCGGCTGCCCGCCGCCCGACACTGGCGTCATGAAGGTTTACGCACTGGCCCGCTACCACGACTGCGCGGCGGCGGTCGACTTCCTCACCGGCGCCTTCGGCTTCGAGGCGCACGACGTGTCCAGGACCGACGAGGGCACGGTCCATCACGCCGAGCTGCGTGCCGGCGACGACATCGTCATGCTCGGCCTGGGCAGGCCCGGCGGCCCCGGCGTCTACGTCGCCGTCGACGACGTGGACGCCCACCACGACCGGGCCAGGGCCGCCGGCGCGAAAATCATCATGGAGCTGGTGGATCAGCCGTACGGCTCCCGCGAGTACGCCGCCGAGGACCCGCAGGGCAACGCCTGGTACTTCGGCACCTACCGCCCCTGACCTCGGGGCGAGCGGTCATCGCCGGTGGCCGGGCTGAAGTAGTGGCGCGGCGCCCGGTGAGAGCTCTCATCTGACGTGGTCAGCCGGGCAGCGTCTCCCCGCCGATGGGCGCCAGCACCTCGCCGGTGTAGTACGACGACATCAGCTCCGAGGCGAAGAACACGTACGAGGGCGCGATCTCGTCGGGGTCGGCCGCCCGCTTCATCGGCACCTGCTTGCCGAACTGCTCGACCTTCTCCTCGGGGAAGGTGGCGGGGATGAGCGGGGTCCACACGGGCCCGGGGGCCACGGCGTTGACCCGGATGCCCCGGTCGACCAGGTTCTGCGCCATCGCGTAGGTGAAGGCGTTGATCGCGCCCTTGGTCGCGGAGTAGTCCAGGAGCGTCTTGTTGCCGCGCAGGCCGTTGATCGACGAGGTGTTGATGATCGCCGAGCCCTCGCCCAGGTGAGGCAGCGCGGCCTTGGTGACGCGGTAGTAGCTGTGGATGTTGACCGCGAACGTGCGTTCCCACTGCTCGTCGGTCAGCTCCTCCAGGGAGTCGACCGGCTCCTGGTAGGCGACGTTGTTCACGACGACGTCCAGGCCGCCCAGCTCGGAGACGGTGCGCTCGACGACCTGCACGCAGTGTTCGCGCTCGCCCAGGTCGCCGGGGAGCAGCACGCAGCGCCGCCCTTCGGCCTCGACCAGCTTCCTGGTGTGCTCGGCGTCCTCGTGCTCGCTGAGGTAGGCGATCGCGACGTCGGCGCCCTCTTTGGCGAAGGCGACCGAGACGGCCCGTCCGATGCCAGAGTCGCCGCCGGTGACGAGCGCCCGCTTGCCGGACAGCAGGCCCCGGCCCTGGTAGCGGCGCATCTCGTCGCGCGGTTCGGGCGTCATCTCGCCGGAGTCGCCGGGGTAGGACTGGGTCTGCGGCGGTGGTGTGGAGTTCGGTTGTTCAGGCATGTCAGGCGCGTGCCCCCGCTGGGGCACGGCTAACACCGAGCTCAGCGCGGGAACACGATGGTCTTGTGGCCGTCGAGCAGCACCCGCTGCTCGGTGTGCCACTTGACGGCCCTGGCCAGGGTCAGGCTCTCGACGTCGCGGCCGATGGCGGCGAGGTCCTCCGGCGAATGGCTGTGGTTGACCCGGGCGACCTCCTGCTCGATGATCGGCCCCTCGTCGAGGTCGGACGTGACGTAGTGGGCGGTCGCGCCGATCAGCTTGACGCCGCGGTCGTGAGCCTGGTGGTAGGGCTTGGCGCCCTTGAACGACGGCAGGAACGAGTGGTGGATGTTGATCGCCCGCCCGCTCAGCTTGGCGCACAGCTCCTCCGACAGCACCTGCATGTAGCGGGCCAGCACGACGAGGTCGACCTGGTAGTGCTCGACCAGCGCGAGCACCTCGGCCTCCTGCTTCGGCTTGGTGGCGGGCGTGACCGGCAGGTGGTGGTAGTCGATGCCGTGGGACTGGGTGAGCGGGCGCAGGTCGGGGTGGTTGGAGACGACCGCGGCGACCTCGATGTCGAGGGCGCCGCTGCGCACCCGGTAGAGCAGGTCGTTGAGGCAGTGGTCGAACCTGCTGACCATGATCAGCACCTTGGGCTTCCTGGCCAGGTCGCGGAGCTGGAACTCCATGGCGAAGTCGGGGGCCAGGGCGGCGAAGGCGGAACGCACCTCGTCCTCGCCGAGCGGGGAGGTGAACTGCACCCGCATGAAGAAGCGCGCGCTCTCCCGGTCGCCGAACTGCTGGCTCTCGGTGATGTTGCAACCGTGCCGGGACAGCAGGCTCGACACGGCGGCCACGACTCCGGGCCGGTCGGGACAGGACAGTGTGAGGACGTACTCGGCAACGCTCATGGATCGCTCTCGGTGAGGTCTGCGCGACTGATTCATCGAGATTACCGCCCCACGAACCCCACACTCACCTGCCTCATTCGCTCGATCTTGGGTAGATATCCCATATCCGTTGCTTGGCCCGGAGGTTGCCCATGCCTGTAGACGCCGTCGTGCTCGTCGTGGTCGCGGGGCTGTTCGCGATCGTGTCCGGCATGAACGACGGCGGCGCGCTCCTGGCCACTGGACTGAAGCTGCCGGCCGTGCGCCCGGCGACCGGCATCCTGGCCATGGTCGTGGTGATCGCGCTGGTGCCGCTGGCCACGCACGAGGTGGCGCTGACGCTGGTGAACCGGCTGGCCACCTTCGACGGGCCCGGCGGCCGGGCGGCGACCGCGATCGCCGTGCTGAGCGCGCTGACCGTGGTGACGGTGCTCACCTGGAAGGGCCGGCCGACCAGCCTCACCCTGGCCCTCGTCGGCGGGCTGACCGGGGCGGGCCTGGGCTGGGGGCTGCCGGTCTCGGGGCCGTACGTGGCCCTGGTGCTCGGCTTCGGGCTGGCCGCCCCGATCGTGGGCGGCCTGGTGGCGTGGGGGGTGACGGCGCTGCTGGTACGGGTCTCGGACGCGCGCCAGCTGAGCGGCTGGCATCGGCTGGGATTCCTCCTGCAGATCCTCGCGTACGCCGCCAACGACGGGCAGAAGATGCTCGCCATCTTCATGATCGCGGTTGGTTTCTCGGACGCGCCGCCGCGGTACACGATCCTGGTGGCCGTGCTGTTCGGGCTCGGCGCCATGTACGGGCTGCCGAAGGCGGGGCGCACGCTCAGCCGGGAGATCATCGCCTTCCGCCCGCTGCACGGCGTGGCCGCGGAGCTGTCGGCGGGGACCGCCGTGCTCGGGTGCTCGGCCGTGGGCATGCCGGTCAGCATGACGCAGGCGGTCGCCGGCGGGCTGATCGGCGCGGGACTGGTACGGGGCAGCGGCCGGGTCCGCTGGTACGCGGCCGTCAAGATCGTCGTTGCGTGGGTTCTGACGCTTCCGGCGAGCGGCCTGCTGGCCGCGGCCGCGGCGTATGTCGGAAAGGGAGTGGTGGGGTGAAGGGCAGCAGGCCGGTGAGGAGGCTGCGCAGGATCCGGGACCTGCTGACGGGGCGCATGGACAGCGCGCTGTCGGACGCGCTGCTCGGTCAGCTGAAGGCGACCAAGGAGGGCGCGTGGCTGGCCATGGCGATGATCGGCGGCGAGGTGGGCAGGACGGGCGCGCACGAGCAGATGCGCACCATCGAGCACCTGGGCGACGAGGAGCGCCGGCTGCTCGTCGAGGAGCTGGAGTCGGCCCTGATCACGCCCATCGACCGGGAGGACCTGTTCAGGCTGTCTCGCTCGATCGACGACGTGCTCGACTCGCTGCGCGACTTCGTCCGCGAGTCGCACCTCTATCGCGTCCCCGACCAGATCCGCTTCACCCCGCTGCTGGATCAGGTGATCGTCGGGATCGACGCGCTGGAGACCGCCGTGCGCGACCTCGTCTCCAGCCCGTCGGCCGTGGTGCATGACGCCCTCGAGGCCAAGAAGTCCGGCAGCGCGATCCGGCGGATGTACCAGTACGAGATCTCGCGCATCTTCTCCGGCGAGCTGACCGCCGACCGCATGAAGGAGCGCGAGCTCGTACGCCGCCTGGAGATCGTGGGCATCGCCATCAGCGAGGCGGCCGACTCCATCGCCGACGGCGCGATGAAGCGCTAGGCGGGTCTCCTGGAGCCACGCGGCGTGAGACCCGCCCGGATCGCGTCAGGCGCGGGAGAGCCTCGTCACAGGCCGAGGGCGGGGGCGAGGCGCTCCAACTGGCGCAGCGCGTCGTCGAGGTCGGGGCCGTCGGGCGACAGCGGCTGGATCGCCACGTGGTCGGCGCCCGCGTCGAGGTGGGCGCGCACCCGCGCGGCCACCGCGTCCGGACTCCCCCAGCCCACGATCGCGTCCACCAGCCGATCGCTGCCGCCGCCGGCGAAGTCGTCGTCGGTGTGGCCCAGGCGGCGCAGGTTGTCGACGTAGTTGGGCAACGTGAGGTAGGGGGCCATGTAGGCGCGGGCCGCCGCGCGGGCCCGCGCGGGGTCGGTCTCGACGAGGACCGCCTGTTCGGGCACGAGCAGCTTGCCCGCGCCGAGGATCGCCCTGGCCTCCGCGGTGTGCTCGGGCGGCACGAAGTACGGGTGAGCGCCGTCGGCGCGCTCCGCGGCCAGCTTCATCATGCCCGGCCGGAGGGCGGCGAGCAGCCGGGGCGCGTCGACCTCGCGCCGGCGCTTCGCCGTCTCGTCCATGGCCTCCAGATAGCGGCGCATCGCGGTCAGCGGCTTGGCGTAGGTGTGACCGCGGGCGTTGACCAGCGGCGCGTGGCTGACGCCGAGCCCGGCGACGAACCGGCCGGGGAACGCCTCCCCCACCGCGAACCGGCTGCCCGCCATGGCCGCCGCGTCGCGCGACCAGATGCTGGCGATGCCGGTGCCGACGGCGATCCTGCGGGTGGCCCCGAGCAGGAGGGCCGCGCACACGAACGGGTCCTTGCCTCCGGGCGTCTCCGCCACCCAGAGGGACCCGTAGCCGAGCTCCTCGATCCGGCCGGCCGCCCGGGGGCCGGCCATGCCCGGCCCGTCGCCGAGGAGGGGATGCCAGACGCCCACCTGTCCCATGTTCACGACGCGCTCCTCACGAGTAGGATGTTCGATCGAGATGGAACACTACACCGAAGTTCGACCATCATCGAACACAACACGCCCGCCTTCCCACGCGTCCCCCGCCGAGGCGACACTCCAGGCCGCCCTCGACGCGCTCGGCGACCCCATCCGCCGCCGCATCGTCCGCCGGCTCGCCGGGGCGCCCGACTGGACCTACCCCTGCGGCGCCTTCCACCAGCTGCCCGTGGCCAAGTCCACGCTCAGCCACCACTTCGCCGTGCTGCGCGGCGTGGGGCTGCTGGAGCAGCGCGACGAGGGGGCGCGCCGGCTCAACCGGCTGCGCGCGCCCGAGTTCGAGTCCCGCTTCCCCGGCCTGCTGCGCCTCGTGCTGGAGGAGGAGGCGTGACGGCCGTCAACGCCCGGCCGGCCGCCCGCGTGGTCTGCCTCGACCGTGACGACAGGGTGCTGCTCATCCACTGGTACGACAAGGTCAGCGGCGCCGATCTGTGGGAGCCCCCCGGCGGCGGCATCGAGTCCGGGGAGACGCCTCTGCAGGCGGCCCGGCGGGAGCTGACCGAGGAGACCGGCCTGCCGGGCTCGGCCGTCGAGGACCGATGGGTGGCGGTCGACCGCGACTTCCCGTGGCTGGGCGTGCGCTACGTCAAGAGCGAGCGCTTCTACCTCGCCCGCTTCGCCGCCGCCCGCCCCCCGGTGGACCCCGGCGAGCTCACGGACGAGGAGCGCGAGGCCTATCTGGGCTGTCAGTGGGTGGAGCGCCTGCCCGACACCGTGCAGCCGCCGGAGCTGGCGCAGGTGATCGAACGCCTCACCGCGCCCTGACCCCCTTACGCCTGGGGGCCCAGTTCGGCCAGCGACACGGTCAGCAGCGAGCGGAGCAGCGACCCCGACACCCGCTCGTGCTCCGACTCGACCGACATGCCGGCCAGCACGTCGGCGCGGTAGGACTCCCGCGCGCCCGCGTCGGCGTAGGGCTGGGCGGTCAGCGCGACCACGACCGTCGCGCGGGTGCCCTCCGTGGGCAGCACGGCCACGGCGTGGGTGCGCAGGCAGGTCTCGTCCGGCTCGCCGAACCAGCCGCACTTGACCCCCGATCCCGGCGCGCCCAGCGCCTCCCGTACGCCGAACGCCTGGTCACCCGACACCTGCCGCATCCACGCCAGCACGTCGCCCGCCACCGGGTCGCCGGCCAGCGCCGCCTGGGCGAGCGCGGCGTACGCGGCCGCCACCTCCTCGGCGGCCACCTCGATCGAGCCGAACCGCGACGGGTCGCCGTTGTGCATCGGCCAGGACACCCCGGTGCGCTGGTAGATGTCGTCCAGGATGACCAGCGGGCCGACGGCCAGCCACAGGCTGCGGGTGTCGGCGTTCGACGAGATGACGACGGCGGGCTCGGCGTGGCGGCGCCACCGTTCGGTGTCGGGGATGCGCCCCGCCGTCACCCAGGCGTACAGCGGCTTGAGCAGGGAGGCGCAGCGCAGCCGGTGCGGGCCTGAGCGCACGGCGACGGTCCGGGCGGGCGGGCCGCCGTGCCCCCGGCTGACACCGGCCGCCTGGGCGCCCGCTCCCGGCTGGAGATCGCAGAGCAGCTCGTTGAAGGCCACCCGCCCACGCTAGCCCCCGAGTCACCCCGGAGCGAGGCGATTCGCTCACTCCCGAAGCCGAGCCGCTCACAGGGCGAACTCAAGGGGGGTGACTCACGGGGTGACTCACGGGGTGATTCACCGGGCGGCTCGCAGGCGGCTCACAGAGGGCCGGCGCGGGCTTCATCGGCCGCGGCCTCGTCAGCGCGGCCGAGCGCGCGCAGGGCGACCGCCCGGTTGGCGTACAGGTCGGGCTCGGGGCCCAGCTCGATCGCCCGCGTCAGGTCGGCCACCGCTCCCGCCGGGTCCCCGGCCGCGTACCGGAGCACGCCCCGGTTGCCCCAGGCCGCCACGAGCCCGGGCGCCCGGTCGATCGCCAGGTCCAGCGCATCGCGCGCCTCCGCCAGCCGTCCCGCTGCGGTCTCCAGCTGGCCGAGGACCGTGAGCAGGTGCGGGTTCCCCGGCGCGCGCGTGAGCCCGGCCTCGACGTCCGCCCGCGCCTCCCCGTCGCGTTCCAGCGCGGCGAGCAGCCCGGCCCGGTTGATGTACGCGTCCACGTACGAGGGATCCAGCTCGATCACGCGGGCCAGGTCTCCCAGCGCCCCCGGCACGTCACCCTGGGCGAGGAACACTTCCGCCCGGTTGTAGTGTGCCTCGGGCAGCGGCGGCCCGGCCCGCAGCGCCGACTCGTAGTCCGCCAGCGCCTCCTCGTACAGGCCGAGCTTGAACAGCAGGTTGCCGCGGTCCACGTAGTAGTCGGGGAACATCGGGTCGACGGCGATCGCGGCGGAGAAGTCCTCCAGCGCCTCCTTGACCCGCCCCATCCCGGCCAGCAGCTGGGCCCGGTTGGCCAGCAGCACCATCCGGTGCACCGGGTGCCCGTTCTCCAGTTCCCCGGCGAGCTCGATGGCCGACTCGACCAGTGCCAGCGCCCGCGCCGGGCGGCCCTCGCGCAGCTCGACGAGCGCCAGCCCGTTGCGGTCGAAGCCGAGTTTGAACGCCCGCTGCCGGGGGTCGGTCAGCAGCGTGGAGATGGCGATCGCCTGGTTGATCCAGCCGCGCGCCCTGCCCAGGTCGCGGCGCTCCGGTTCGGGGTCGCGGGCGTCCAGCATGGCCAGCCCGTAGGCGGTGGCGGCGTGCACGGCCGGGTCCTGGCTGGACCGGCGGGCCCGTTCCCACACGGACCGCGCCTCCGCCCGCCGGCCCAGGCCGCCGAGCGCGGTCGCGGTGCGCTGCAGGAGCCGCCACCACGGCTCGCGGCCGGGCTCGACCAGGGCCAGCGCCCGCTGCCCCAGCTCGGCCGCCGCGTGCAGGAACCCCTCACGTACGCACCGGTCCACGAGCGCCCACAGCTCGGCGGCGTCGCGGGTGTCGGGCGGGCGCTCGGGACCGCCGGCGTACGCGATGACCGCCAGGACCGACGCCGGGATCCTGCGCATGAGCACGTCCAGCAGCTCGGTGTCGGTGGGGTCGGCGTGGTCGGCGTTGCAGACCACCACGCACAGGCCCGGCTCGACCGCCTCCCGGACGAACTCGGCGATCCCGTTGGCCAGCCGGAGCGTGCGCCGGGGGGCGGGGACGAGGATCCGCTCGTCGTCGGGGAGCCAGGCGTCCAGGGTCACCCGCCGGGCGGGCACGAGATCCGTGAGCGCGGGCGCCACGGCCCTGATCTCGATGTCGTGCTCGGCCACCAGCTCGGGGCGCCGGTCGAGGGCCTCCGGCACCAGCCTGCCCAGGAGAGCCGCCCCCACGGTGTACGGACCGAGCGGCTGCCGATGACCGTCGATGGCGGGCATCAGCAGCCGCATGTTCCCGAACCGGGCGGGCGGACCGCCCTGCGCTCTGAGATGGGACCTGTCCCTCGTCACCCCTTGTGAATGACGCTGGAGGTCCCGCCGAGGCGCGCGGTTCCGGGCTTGCGGACGACGATGCGCTTCATCATGCACCTCTTCACTGGGGTATGGTTCATTATTCGGACACCCCAGCTAATATCAAGATTTATACCGCATAAGTCAGATTATAATAACTAAAAAGCGTTCGATATTTGCCTTGGCTATCGTCCTATTCCAGGCGAAACCAGCACGGGTAGGTCTCACCCGATCTTTTCTTGCTCGCCTCGTTCATCAGCTCACACAGGCACCGGCCGAGGAAGGGCACCGACTGACAGCGTCCCTCCTCCGCCTCGCCGCCGGCGCGGACGATCCGGCCGGCGCGCTCGAGGAGCCGCTCCAGGCTCGGCTCCGCCGTTCCCTTGACCGCGCGGTCCCGCCACGGGCACTCCTCGGCCTCGGCGCACTCCCCCGGGGGCGCCTCGGGCAGCTTCCGGTCGTCCAGCCGCAGCGGGTCCTCGCGCTTGACCTTCAGCTCGCTCAGCACCTGGGACGCCCGCCGCGAGATCAGCAGCAGGTCACGGCGGCGCGCCTGGGGCTCGTCCAGCGGGGCCGGGCCGGGCGACGGGACCGCGAGCAGCATCGCCGCCGCCATCAGCGCGCCGCCGATCACCATGCTCCAGCCCGTCTGCTCGCCGAACCAGATCACCGCGATGGCCGCCACCCAGAACGGCTGCGACGACATCAGCACGGCGCTGGGCACCGCGGGCACGTGCGCCTGCCCGTACGAGCGAGCCAGGAAGCCGAGCGCGCAGGACACGACCGCCAGGTGGCCGAGCACCAGCCAGTCGGAGGCGCTGCCCGGGAGCGTGAGGCCGTCCCGCACGGCGGGCACGCCGGTCCCCAGGCCGATCACCCCGAGCTGGATGACGGTGAGCGCGTAGGCGTCGAACTGCTCGCCCTTCTTGGACAGGCGGGCCAGCAGCAGGGTGTGGCCGGAGTAGAGCGCGGCCGCGCCGAGCGTCACGGCGAGGGCCAGCAGTGAGAAGCCGCCGCCCTCGACCCCGCGCAGCAGCGTGAACACGGTCATGCCGGCCGTCGCCAGCGCTACCCCGATCCACACCCGGAGCGGCACCTTGGCCTTGAACAGCGCCAGCGCCATGATCGGCGTGATCACGACACTGCACCCGACGGCGAACCCCGAGACGGCCGCGGGCAGGCTGCCCAGCGCCATGGCCTGGGCGCTCTGCCCCACCCCGAACATGACGCCCAGCAGGACCCCGTTGCCCCACGTCCCCCGGGAGAGACCTCTGAGGCAGCGGGGCCGGATCGCGAGCAGCGTCAGGGCGGCCAGCGTGTAGCGCTCGGCGAGCAGGTCCTCGACCGGTAACCGGGGGATGAGATCCTTCATCAGCGGGAAGGCGGAGCCCCAGGCGGCACTGACGAACAACAGAAGCACGGCGCCCGTGAGGGGCCGGGGAGCGGCCACTACTGCCATGGACGGAAGCATCCCACCACGGTCCGCGACGGCCGGATCGCGGACGGTCCGCGGTGATGCTCTTCTACCACCGGGAGTGAAGAGCCTCACTAAAGGACCGGACATCCTTATCCTCTCGACGCAGTGAACCGGTCATTCCCCACATAACGCCGCGCCCTCTTGGGTCCCAGCTGCCCGTCATCGCAATACATCGCAAAAAGGAAAAAGCGCCCGATAAGGCCGCCTTTTCGGCAGATCACTACATTTCCGCAGGCACCGGGGGGAGCCGCTTCTCCCCGTACACGACGGTCAGGGCGCCCACCCGCTCCCGCGAGACCTCCCGCCACCCGTGCCGCTCGTACAGCGCCAGCGCGGCTCCCTGGTTGAGGGTGGTGTCCCCGCGCAGCCGCTGGAAGCCCAGCTCGGCCGCGCGCCGTTCGAGCGCGGAGAGCATGGCCTCGCCGAAGCCGCGCCGCTGGACGTCCGGATGCACCCGCAGCCGGCACACCTCGGCGGTCTCGCTGTCGACCGGCTTCAGCCCGCCCATGGCGACGACCCTCCCGCCGGTCTCGCCCACCAGGAAGTCGCCCCCGCACGCCAGATAGATCTCCTGGATGCGGGGGAAGTCGTCGTCGTAGTAGACGCCGTCACCCGGCACCAGCCCCACCTCGGCGAGGCAGATCTGGTGGAGGGTCAGGAGGGTGTCGAGGTCAGACCACCTGTAGCGGCGAATCCGGAGCTTCATGCACCTCCGGCCCCTTCTCCCTCGGCGGTCCGCCGGGGGCGCAGCTGCGCCTGGTAGGTGGGCAGGGCCGGATGGTCGGGGTCCCGAGCCATGATCGACTGCTCCAGCGCGACGGCGGGACGCAGGATGAAGTCGGTGCGGTACTCGTCGCCCAGCAGGCCCAGCGCCTCGGTGGCGATGCGCAGCGCCTCACCCGTCTCCCCCTCGATCAGCCTGCACTGGGCCTGGTCCAGCCGGATCAGCGTCTGGTCGAGGATGTGGTCCTGATACTGGTGGAGGGCCTGGTCGAGGATGACCTCCGCCTCCAGGGTCTGGCCGAGCTTGGTGAGCACGTCGCCCTGGTAGAAGTAGAGCTGCTTCTCGGTGTAGCCGAAGCAGACGTCCTCGCGCTCGCCCTCCTTGATGTGGGAGAAGGCGCTGCGCGCCCGCGCGAGCGCGCGCTTGGCCTGGTCGACGACCTCTTTACGGCTGTCGGTGCCCGAAAGCACGGCCAGCGCCCTGGCCTCGACGACCGGGGCCATGGCCTGCGCCGCGCACGGCGTCTGACCGGCCAGGTCACGGCTCTTCTTGGCGAGGTTGAGCGCCTCGCGGGCGTCGCCGTAGTAGAGCGGGACGAGCGCCTCGCGCGCGGTCACCCACGCGCGCAGCGCCCGGTCGCCGGTCTCGTCGGCCGCGATGCGTCCGGTGCGGAAGAACGAGCGGGCGAGCCGGTGGTCGCCCAGGTTGATCATGATCATCCCGCTCAGCCCGGAGAGCTGCGCGGCCATCCGGCACAGGCGCTCCTGGAGGTCGACCGGCTGGCGCCGGGACATCGCGTTGCGTACCGCGCTCAGCTCCAGCAGCACGTCGCAGAGCAGCCGGAGCGGCGCCGTGGTCGTGTACTGCCGGCCGAAGGCGAGCGTGGCCTCCTCCCACTGGTCCAGCATGGCGGGAGAGACGGTGGACGACACGAGTGTGGAGTCCATCCGCCGCCGGATGCCCTCACAGGCGCCCAGCATCTGCCCGTCGAGCTCGTTGGCGCCGGGCTTCTGGCCCAGGATCGCTAATAGCTTGCGGCGGACGGTGTGTTCGTCCTCCTCGCTGTCGACGTTCTTGTCGGGGTGCATCGACGGCGTGCGCAGCTCGGTCGGCTCGGGCAGCGCCGCGCCGTGGCGGCCGTGGAGGTCGGCGCCCCGCAGGACGCCGGGCATCCGATGGCCGTGGCCGCAGATGCACGGGCCGTCGTAGCCGAGAGAAGGGGGCTCGACGCGGTAGACGGTGCACAGATAGTGGAGATACTCGGGGCCGGGGCGCTTCAGCCCGCTCTCGTACGCCGACAGCAGGGTCTCCCCGATGCCCGGCGCCGGCTTCTCGTCGCGCTCGAACAGCGCTCTGACCTGTTCGATGACGTCGGCGAGGGCGATGCCGTGGGCGAGACGGTGGCTCTTGATCTTCGTGGTGGCGAACTGCGCGCCGCACGCCTCGTGGATCTCCTCGGCGATCTGGGCGGCGGTGCGGCCGGCGGCGAGGCCCTTGGCCCTGATCCGCCGCGCCAGCTCCGTTTCCCGGTGTTGTCTGCCGGACATCCCGGCCCCTCTCACGCATCCGTCCTGACCGACTCTCACCCTAGTCACTGAGAGTAGCGTCCAGGTTGCAGTCCGCCTAGATGCGACTATGGCGCAAGGTTGACACCTTGAAAACGCCTTCCCGAAAGTAACGGATAAGAATCATCCCCCCACGGACTGTTTCTTCCATTCCCGGAGGGAGAAGGCGACTCCCTGTGACCGGTTGTGCGCGTTGCGCCGACAGCCGACATGAGTCATCTTGGGCCCACCAGCAACGATTCGAGGGAGGACTGAAAGGTGGGGGACGACAACTTCGGGCATCTTGAGCGCCTGGTGTCGGAGCTCGACGCCCGCGGGTTGCTCGCACGAGTGGTACGGGCGCAGAGCGGCAGGCTCTTCGTCCGGGTGATCAATCCGAACGCGACCAGCCTGTCCGAGAGCGTCACCTGTCGCCCGGGGACCGACCTGCCGGACTGGTGGTACTGCTGGTCCTGGGGCGAGCGGCTGCACACGGCCGACGACCCGGCCGGCGCCGCGACCAAGGTCGCCCGGGTGCTCGCCGCGGTGGGAGAGTGATCAGGCGCGCGGCCGTCCCACCGCCCTCCATCACGGAGAGTGACGACCGATAGCTTTTCTCCGGTCTTCCTGAAAAACCGATCCCCCTCCCCCTCGAACGGCACGGGCCATGCTTCCGGGTGCGTGGCCCGTCCGAGCCGCACGTCATCGGAGCGTCAGGTTCCTCCCTCCGCGGCCCAGGGCCTGACGACCCCGTCTTCCCCGGCGTGATGTGACGGCGGCCGGTTCGACCGGCGGTAGATTCTGGGTCGTATGCGACCCGTGCCGCCGGTCGAACCGCTTTTCGGAGGAGGATCTTTCGTGTCTTCGCTGTCCCCGCCATCCCCCGAGCCGACGACGTCCATGGTCCCGGACCTCGATGAGATGAGCACCAAGATGGCGGAGATCTGCGAAGGGGACGCGCTCCTCTGCTCCGTGCTGGCCGACTGGATGGACAACGCCACCTGGGCCCCGCTCGTGGCGAGCGCGATCACCATCCTGCTGATCGTGATCCTCGGCTTCCTGGTCCGCAACATCGCCAACCGCCTCATCACGCGGGTCGTCAGCCGCGCCGCGACCCGCCCGGTGGGCCGCTTCCGCAAGGGCGCGACCACGGCCGGCGTGGACGCCCTGCTGCACGAGCGGCGCAAGCAGCGGGCCGAGACCATGGGGTCGGTGCTCAAGCACGTGGCCACCATCGTCATCCTCGGCACGACCGTGCTGACCGTGCTGGACCGGCTGACCATCCCCATCGCGCCGCTGCTCACCAGCGTCGGCATCCTCGGCGTGGCCATCGGCTTCGGCGCCCAGGAGCTCGTCAAGGACTTCATCGCGGGCATGTTCATGCTGCTGGAGGACCAGTACGGGGTGGGCGACGTGATCGACGCGGGCGCCGCCGTCGGCACCGTCGAGGCGGTCACCCTGCGCGTCACCCGGCTGCGCGACGAGGACGGCCGGGTCTGGTACGTCCGCAACGGCACCATCACCCGCGTCGGCAACGAGTCGCAGGGCTGGTCGCGCGCCTACATGGACGTGCCCGTCGCCTACGACAGCGACATCACCACCGTGCGGGTGCTGCTGGAGCACCTCGCCGAGGAGATGTGGGCCGACACCGAGCTGCGCGAGAAGGCGATCGTGGAGCAGCCGCAGGTGTTCGGCGTGGAGCAGCTCTCCGACAGCCGCCTGGTCTTCCGCGTGTCGGTCAAGACGCTGCCCGCCAAGCAGGGCGAGGTGGCGCGGGAGCTACGGCTGCGGATCAAGTCCGCGCTCGACTCCGCGGGCATTCCCATGGTCGCCGCCGCATAGGCTGGAGCCGTGACTGAAACCTCCTTCTATGAGGCCGTCGGGGGCGAGGAGACGTTCCGCCGGCTCGTGCGCCGTTTCTACGAAGGGGTGGCGGACGACCCGCTGCTGCGCCCGATGTACCCCGACGCGGACCTGGAGGGCGCGGAGGAGCGGCTGCGCAAGTTCCTGGTCCAGTACTGGGGCGGCCCCACCACCTACAGCCAGGAGCGCGGACACCCCAGGCTGCGGATGCGGCACGTGCCGTTCGTGATCGGTCAGCAGGAGCGCGACGCCTGGCTCAGGCACATGCGCGACGCGGTCGACGATCTCGGCCTGAGCGAGGAGCAGGAAACCCGGCTCTGGACCTACCTCGTGAACGCCGCCCACAGCCTGGTGAACTCTCCTACATAGCGGGCATGACACGCCACATGGATATCCCCTGGTGGCGTGATGCCGTCGTCTACGAGATCTACGTCCGCAGCTTCGCCGACGCCTCAGGAGACGGCGTCGGCGATCTCTCCGGGGTACGCGAGCGCCTGCCCTACCTCAAGGACCTGGGGGTCGACGCCGTCTGGCTGACCCCCTTCTACCCCTCCCCCATGGCCGACGGCGGTTACGACGTGGCCGACTACCGCGACGTCGACCCGCTGTTCGGCACCCTGGCCGACTTCGACGCGCTGGTGGCCGACGCGCACGCCCTCGGGCTGCGGGTGCTGGTGGACCTCGTGCCCAACCACAGCTCGTCGGAGCACCCGTGGTTCCAGGCCGCGCTGCGCGGCGAGGGCCGCGACCGCTACGTCTTCCGCGACCGGCCCAACAACTGGCAGTCCACGTTCAGCGGCCCGGCCTGGACCCAGCTCGACGACGGTTCCTGGTATCTGCACCTGTTCGCCCCCGAACAGCCGGACTTCAACTGGCGCAATCCCGAGGTCCGCGAGGAGTTCCTCGACATCCTGCGGTTCTGGCTCGACAAGGGGGTGGACGGGTTCCGCATCGACGTGGCGATGGGGCTGTTCAAGGCGGAGGGGCTGCCGGACGTCGGCGACCAGTCGTTCTCCTCCCGCTCGCCGGTGTGGGGCCAGCCGGAGGTGCACGACGTCTACCGCGACTGGCGGGCGCTGCTCGACGCCTACCCGGGCGAGCGGATGGCGGTGGGCGAGGTGTGGACCGACACGCTGGAGGACCTGGCGCTGTACGTGCGTCCTGACGAGCTGCACCAGAGCTTCAACTTCGCCTGGCTGCAGGCTCCCTGGTCGGCCGCGGCGTTCCGCAAGGTGATCGACGACACGACGGCGACGGTCCCGTTCGCGACCTGGGTGCTGTCCAACCACGATGTGGTACGCCACCGCACCCGTTACGGCACGGCCGACCCCGGCACCGGCATGGCGCGGGCCAAGGCCGCCCTGCTGGCGACACTGGCCCTGCCGGGGTCGGCATATCTCTACCAAGGGGAGGAACTCGGACTCCCGGAGGTGGAGAATCTTCCCCCGGAGGCGCGGCAGGACCCGGTGTTCAAGCGCTCGGCGGGCAAGCTGCCCGGCCGTGACGGCTGCCGGGTGCCGATCCCGTGGTCGGCCCGGGGCGACTCGTACGGGTTCTCGCCCGAGGGTGTCAAGCCGTGGCTGCCGCAGCCGGAGGAGTTCGCCGAGCTGAGCGTGGCCCGGCAGACCGGCGACCCCGGCTCGACCCTGGAGTTCTACCGGAGCGCGCTGGCCTGCCGGCGGGAGCTGGGGCGGACCGTCCCGTACGAGCTGGAGTGGCTGGAGTCGCCCGAGGACGTGCTGACGTTCGCGCGCGGCTCGCTGGTCTGCGTGCTCAACTGCGGGACCGAGGCGGTGCCGCTGCCTCCGCACCGGAGCGTGCTGCTGTCCAGCGGCCCGGTCGGCGGGGCTCTGCCGCCCGACACTGCTGTCTGGCTGGAGCGCGAGGTCTAGGGGGAGCGGGTGGCGCGCTCGTGGCGGACCGGGATGACCGGGATCGAGATCAGCGTGCAGGCCAGCGCCACCGCGAAGGCGACCCAGTAGCCGGCCTGGGTGATCAGCATCCCGGCCAGGGGCACCACGGCCAGGGCGACCACGTTCTGCGCCGTGTTGTGCGCGCCGAGCACCCGGCCGGCCGCCGCCGGGCCCGCCAGTTCGCCCGCCGCGAGGTAGGCCAGCCCGTTCCCGGCCACGCTGACCACCGCGGCCAGCGCCAGCATGACCACGCCCAGCCAGGATCGCCCGTACGTGCCGAGCACGAGCAGGGCGAGGGCGGCGAGCGTGGTGAGGGTGAGCAGGCGCAGCGGCGCCATCCGCAGCCCGGTCAGGTCGGACCAGCGGCCCGCCGCGACCCGCGTGACGGCCCCGGCGACGGCCGCTGCCGCGAACAGCCGCCCGGCCGCCACGCCGTCCCACCCGTACACCTCGACCAGGCAGACGACCCCGTACGTGCCGACGATGATCTGCGGCACGACGTGCAGCGCGCTCGTGGCGTGCACGCGCCAGAGCGCGGGCTGCCGGTACGGGGAGCCGGCGGGCGTCCTGGCGGAGCCGCCGGCGTGCGGCGGCTCCGCCAGGAACGCGGCCGCCAGCACGGCGGCCAGCAGGCACACGCCCGAGCAGACCAGCATGACCCCGGAGATGCCGTACGCCCGCGCCACGGGCGGCAGGGTGAAACCGGCCACGGCGATGCCGAGCGTGTAGGAGATCTGCCGCACCCCCATGGCCACGCCGCGTTCGGGCGGCTCGAACCAGCGCAGCACGATCCGGCCGCCGCCGACCAGCGCGGCGCAGCCCGCCGCCCCGGCCAGCGCGAGCAGCGCCACCACCGCCCAGGCCCGCTCGGCGACTGCCGCGGCGGCGAACAGCAGGGCGGCGCTCCCGACGCCGAGGCCGAGCACCAGCCGCTCGCCGTAGCGGTCGGCCAGCGCGCCCCAGGCGACCAGCGCGAACAGGATGCCGATGCCGGGGGCGTTGGCGATGACCCCGGCCACCGGCAGGGAGACGGCGAAGTGGCGCTGCACGTCGGGGATCACCAGGGGCAGCCCGGACAGGCCGAGGGTGACGCCGGCGTGCGCGTTGACCCCGAGCGCCAGCATGAACCAGCGCCTGCGGTGCGGGGCGGTCACGCGAAGCGCTTGAGGTATGCCATCTCGTCCTCGGTGAGCCGGCGCGGCGCCGCCCGCTCGGCGTCGTAGGCCACCATCGTCGACAGGGCCGTGACGTACACCTCGTCGTCGTCGCGGATCTCGTAGCGCAGGGTGAAACGCACCCGGCCGAGCTCGGTCACCCAGGTCTCGACCCGGACCGGCTCGGCGCGGAAGCCGAGCGGCCGCCGGTAGTCGATCTCGTGGCGGGCCACGACCAGCCCTTTGAAGGGGGGATCGCCCGCTTTGTAGGGATCGACGTGCAGCATGCCCCAGCGGGCGTCCTCCAGGTAGTCGAGGAAGCGGACATTGTTCACGTGTCCTTGCGAGTCGATGTCCGCGAATCGCACCATGCGGGGGAAGACGTGCCGTTGCGCCAGGGGATGTTCAACCACGAAGGCAACGGTACCGGTTGGCCTTCCGCGGCCTGAGGGGCCCTACCATTTCTAGATTTGGTTACTAGAATTCAGTTCGTCATCCGTAAGGCCGAGGATCGAGGTGTCGGATGAGCGGGATCGCCGAGGGGCGCGTGGTGGTCGTCACGGGCGCGGCCAGGGGCATCGGCCGGGGGCACGCGCTGGAGTTCGCCCGCCAGGGCGCCAAGGTGGTGGTCAACGACCTGGGCGCGGAGGTCGACGGGACCGGCTCCTCGGGGGCGGCGGTCATCCGGGTGCACCTGCGCGGCACGTTCGCCCCGCTGCGCCACGCCGCCGCCTACTGGCGCGAACAGGCCAAGGCCGGCGCGCCCGTCGACGCCCGGGTCATCAACACCACCTCGTCCTCCGGCATCTACGGCAACCCCGGCCAGGGGAACTACGGCGCGGCCAAGGCCGGCATCGCGGGCCTGACCGTCATCGCCGCCAGGGAGCTGGAGCGCTACGGCGTCACGGTCAACGCCATCGCGCCGACCGCGCTGACCCGGATGACCGACGGCCTCATCCCGGGCGACGCCGACGCGGACCCGGGCGACGTGGCCCCGCTCGTGGTCTGGCTGGGCAGCGCGCAGTCGCGCGGCATCACCGGCCGGGTGTTCAACGTGCGGGCCGGGCGGATCAGCGTGGCCGAGGGCTGGCACGCCGGCCCCGGGGTGGACAAGGGCGCCCGATGGGACCCGGCGGAGCTGGGCGAGGTAATCCCCGCGCTGGTCGGCAAGGCCGCGCCGAACGCGCTGACCAACGGCGAGATCCCCGGGGTCACCGGATCGTGAGCGGGTCGAGGCGGCGGATCAGCGTCATCGCCGCCTCGGCCACCTCGCGCGCGTCCTCCTCGGAGTCGCTGGTGGCGACCTCGCGGGCGGCCTCGCCGATGATGCTGGTCAGCACCGTCACGGTGAACCGGTCGAGCGGGTCGCCGCCGGACCCGAGCAGCACGGCGTTCTGCCGTACCCATTCGCGGTTGCGCGTGCGGCGGATCAGCTCGAAGCCGGGCGGCCCGTCCCCCTCGATGAACAGCCGGACCAGGTCGCGCCGCTCCCACGCGCCCTCGAGGTAGGCGCGGGCGCCGGCGATGAGCAGCTCGACGGGGTCGGTGACGCCCTCCTGCTTGGCGCGCGCCACGCTGGCGCTCGCGGCCTGCTCGTGAGCCGCCTGGTGGTCCTCGTAGAGGGCCAGGAACAGCTCGGTCTTGCCGCCGAAGTGGTGGTAGAGGCTGCCCACGCTGGAGCGGGCGCGGGCGACGACCTCGGAGACGTTGGCCTCGGCGAAGCCGTGCTCGCCGAACACCTCTCGCGCCGCCTGGAGCATGCTCTTGCGGGTCTGCGCCGTGCGGCTCCACTCCCACGAGGTCTTCCGTGCCATGGAGATATCTTATGGCCGATGGATTCTAGAATCGAATTCTTGACACCCGCCACGCCAGAGCCGAATCTTGTCCTAGAGGTTTGTTCTAGGAAATGAGGCGGCCGTGGACTTCTCGCTCAGCGCCGAGGAACGGCAGATCAGGGACACCGTCCGCGCCTTCGTGGAGCGAGAGGTCATGCCGTTGGAGCCGGACGTGCTGCGCAACGAACGCGCCGGCCGCCCCGCGCTCGACCCCGACGTCCACCAGGAACTGCGCGACAAGGCACGCAAGACAGGCCTCTGGGGCATCAACACCCCCGAGGAGTACGGCGGCGCCGCGCTCGGGCCGATCATGTCCGCGATCATCGCCATGGAGCTGGGCCGCACGTTCGTGCCGTTCACCTTCGGCGGCACCGCCGACAACATCCTGTACGCGGGCACCGAGGAGCAGAAGCGCCGCTACCTGATCCCCACCATCGAGGGCGAGCGCCGCTCCTGCTTCGCCATCACCGAGCCGGGAGCGGGCTCCGACGCCCGCAACATCCGCGCCAGAGCCGTACGCGACGGCGCCGAATGGGTCATCAACGGGGAGAAGACGTTCATCACCGGCGGCAACGAGGCCGACTTCGTCATGGTGTTCGCCGTCACCGAGCCGTACGGGGTCACCTGCTTCCTCGTCGACCGCGAGATGGGCTGGACGTCCGAGCCCATCCCCACCATGGGCGAGTGGGGGCCCGCGTCGCTGGTGTTCCAGGACGTCCGGGTGCCGGAGGAGAACATCCTGGGCGAGCCGGGCAAGGGCTTCGACCTGGCCATGCAGTGGATCGGTCAGGGCCGCTACATGATCCCCGCCAGGGCCATCGGCTCGGCCGAGCGGATGCTGGGCATGGCCGTCGAGTACGCCAAGATCCGCAAGTCCATGGGCCAGGCGATCGCCGGGTACCAGGCCATCCAGTGGATGATCGCCGACTCGCAGGTGGAGATCGAGGCGGCCAAGTGGCTCACCCTCTACGCGGCCTGGCGCGTCCAGGAGGGCATGGACGCCCGGCACGCCGCCTCGATCGCCAAACTGAACGGCGCCGTCATGGCCAACCAGGTCGTCGACCGGGTGCTGCAGATCCACGGCGGCATGGGCTACACCAAGGAGCTGCCGATCGAGCGGTGGTACCGCGAGCTGCGACTGCTGCGGATCTTCGAGGGCACGGACGAGATCCAGCGCCGCACGATCGCGCGCAACCTCATCAAGGGCCACGCCCGGCTGGGCACGATCGGGGAATGACGTCCGCCGCGCCGATGGCCGATCCCGGGCGAGCGGGTCCGGCCCGCGCGCGGACGCGGGGCCGGGAGGGCTGACCTCGCTCAGGGGCTCGGGACGCCGTTGCCGTTTCTGCCGTTCCCGGCCAGCACCTCCTCCAGCGTCGCCCTCGGCCCGTCCGGGCGGGGGCCGACCTGGGCCAGCTGGATGAGCACCCCGTGCGCCTCCTTGGGGTGCAGGAACACCTCCCGCCATCGAGGTTCGGAAAGGTTCAGCCCGTGCAGCCGGTAACCACGCTCGGTCAGCCGTGCCACGGCGGCGTCGATGTCGCTCACGTGGAAGTTGAGGTGGTGCACGCCGCCCCGGCCCCGCGTCAGCTCGAAGAAGCTGTCGAAGAACGTCGACCCGGCCAGCGGCTCCATCAGCTCGATCTTGCTGCCGTTGGCATAGACGAGCTGCAGGGTCCGGTATCCGGCCGTCCGGTTGTCCCCGCCTCCCCCGAGATGCCGCCCGCGGAGCAGATCGTGGTAGATCGGCAGCAGGTCCCTGATGCGCGGCGCGGCCACGGCCGTGTGGTCGAAGGCCACCTCGATGCCGTCCAGTTCGAGCTCCACCCGGACTCCTTCCCCTGATGAAATCTAGAATCAGATTCTAGACATTCCGCTCCGTCTCTCGCACCCCCGCGCCGCCCACGGGCCAGAACGCCGAATCCCGCACGGAGACACTCTCCGTGCGGGATTCGCCTGGCCGTGAGGACCCGGCGGGTCAGTCGCGGTGCAGCTTCCGGTAGGTCACCCGGTGCGGCCGGGCCGCGTCGGCGCCCAGCCGGTCGATCTTGTTCTTCTCGTAGTCGGCGAAGTTGCCCTCGAACCAGAACCAGTTGGACCCTTCCTCCCACGCCAGGATGTGCGTGGCGATCCGGTCGAGGAACCACCGGTCGTGGGAGGTGATGACGGCGCAGCCCGGGAAGTCGAGCAGCGCGCTCTCCAGCGAGGACAGCGTCTCGGTGTCGAGGTCGTTGGTGGGCTCGTCGAGCAGCAGCACGTTGCCGCCCTGCTTGAGGGTGAGCGCCAGGTTGAGCCGGTTGCGCTCGCCGCCGGACAGCACACCCGCCTTCTTCTGCTGGTCGGGCCCCTTGAACCCGAACGCGGCGATGTAGGCGCGCGACGGCATCTCGACGGCGCCGACCTTGATGTGGTCGAGCCCGTCGGAGACGACCTCCCACACGTTCTTGCCCGGGTCGATGCCGCCCCGGCTCTGGTCCGCGTACGAGATCTTGACGGTGTCGCCGACGGTGATGGAGCCGCCGTCGGGCTGCTCGGCGCCCGTGATCATGCGGAACAGCGTGGTCTTGCCGACGCCGTTGGGGCCGATGACGCCGACGATGCCGTTACGCGGCAGGTCGAACGTGAGCTTCTCCATCAGCAGGCGGTCACCGAAGCCCTTGGTGAGATCCTCCGCCCTGATCACCGTGGTGCCGAGGCGCGGGCCCGGCGGGATCTGGATCTCGTCGAAGTCGAGCTTGCGGTGCTTGTCGGCCTCGGCCGCCATCTCCTCGTAGCGCTGGAGCCGGGCCTTGCTCTTGGTCTGGCGGGCCTTCGGGTTGGACCGGACCCACTCCAGCTCGTCCTCCAGGCGCTTCTTGCGCTTGACGTCCTTCTGGCCCTCGACCCTGAGCCGGGCCGCCTTGGCCTCCAGGTAGGTCGAGTAGTTTCCCTCGTAGGCGAAGGCACGGCCGCGGTCGAGCTCCAGGATCCAGCCCGCGACGTTGTCGAGGAAGTAGCGGTCGTGGGTGACGGCCAGGACGGTGCCGGCGTACTTCTCCAGGTGCTGCTCCAGCCACTGGACGCTCTCCGCGTCCAGGTGGTTGGTCGGCTCGTCGAGCAGCAGCAGGTCGGGCGCCTCCAGCAGCAGCTTGCACAGCGCCACGCGGCGGCGCTCACCACCGGACAAGGAGGTCACGTCGGCGTCGGGCGGCGGACAGCGCAGCGCGTCCATCGCCTGCTCCAGCTGGCTGTCGAGATCCCACGCGTTACGGTGCTCCAGCTGCTCCTGCAGCCTGCCCATCTCGTCGAGCAACTCGTCGCTGTAGTCGGTGGCCATCTGCTCGGCGATCTCGTTGTAACGCTGGAGCATCGCCATCGTCTCGGCGACGCCCTCCTGGACGTTGCCGAGCACCGTCTTCTCCTCGTTGAGAGGAGGCTCCTGCTGGAGCATGCCCACGGAGAAGCCCGGCATCAGCCGCGCCTCGCCGTTGGACGGCTGCTCCAGGCCGGCCATCATCCGGAGCAGCGTCGACTTGCCCGTGCCGTTGGGCCCCAGGACACCGATCTTGGCCCC
The DNA here is from genome assembly GCF_027620315.1 of Nonomuraea corallina. Classification (GTDB taxonomy): domain Bacteria; phylum Actinomycetota; class Actinomycetes; order Streptosporangiales; family Streptosporangiaceae; genus Nonomuraea; species Nonomuraea corallina. The sequence continues at coordinate 33,780 of NZ_JAPNNL010000046.1, forward strand.
TGGCAGGAACGACAGGGTGACGTCGTCAAGGACAACCTTGTCGCCATGCGCCTTGCGCACGCGCTGCAACGTATAGATGTACTCCGGCATGCTATCTAGCTTAGGGGCTCCGGGCCCGAGCTTCCGCCGTCCGCGACTCCCGGCCTGACCGGGGATCAGCCTGCCGTGTCGTCCGGCAGGCGGGGCGGCGCCACCGGGAGGCAGACGCGGTTCCTCCCCAGCTCCTTGGCCCGGTAGAGGGCCAGGTCGGCGGCCGCGAGCAGCTCGATGAGGTCGTCGCCGTGGACCGCCATCAGCGCGACGCCCGCCGAGACGGTGACCGTGATGATCGCCTCGTCGGCGGGGACGGACATGCGCCCGATCCGGTGCCGCAGGCGTTCGGCGACCCGGCGGGCCTCGTGCAGATCGGTCCTCGGCAGCAGCACGACGAACTCCTCCCCGCCGAACCGGCCCACCAGGTCGTACTCGCGCAACTGGCTGCGCAGCAGCTCCGCCACGTTGACCAGCACCTGGTCGCCCGCCAGATGCCCGTAGGCGTCGTTGACCCGCTTGAAGTGGTCGATGTCGATGATCAGGAGCGCGAGCGTCTCCCCTGTCCGGCGCGCCCGCACGATCTCGGTGTCCGCCTCCCGCTGCCAGGCGGCGGCGTTGAGCAGACCGGTCTTCGCGTCGGTACGGGCCGCGGCCTGCAACTGGGCGTGCAGGAGGCTGCGCTGCAGCAGCACGACCGGGGGAAGGGCGAGCACGAGCAGGAGGGGATGCAGCGCGCACCCGACGGTCACCGTGACGCCCAGGCACGACTCGACCACGTCCAGCGTGACGCTCTCCCGGTCCCACAGCACCTCCCGCCAGCCGCCGTCGGGATTGGCGGTGTGGGCGGCGATCGCGATCAGCGTGGTGTTGATCAGCACGAACACCACGGCGGCCAGGACCGCCACCAGGACGGTGGTCGTGGTGTCGCTCTGGGTCAGCGGCCACGCCCGCGGCGCCAGCCAGTGGAACATCAACGACGCCACACACCCGGCCAGCCCGATCGCGGCCGCGCTGAACACCCGCCGGTGCAGCATCGCCGCCCGCACCCGCACCTGCAGCAAGGTCTGCAGCACGATCGGCGCGAGCAGCGCGTACATCGGAGGCAGCAGCAGCGCGACCGGCAGCCACCACGCCGACAGCAGGTCGCGGGACACCCCGGCGGGCATGCCGAGCCGCCTGGTGGCCTCGATGCAGATCGCGCCACAGCTCATCAGCGCCAGGAAGACCAGCGGCTCGTGCCAGCCCAAGGGGACCGCCAAGGCCGTGAGCACCATCGCGGCCAGGTCGATCACGACGATCACGCTGATGTAGGCGACCAGGGCCCGGCGTTGCCCGAGAAATGGCCACCGGGTGACCAGAGCGGACAGACCGTCACGTCGCTTTACCGAGTCGTGACTGGTCGCCGCCATCTGGACACCCCTCTCACTAACGATGTGTAACACACTAGTTGCGCAGTGTGCAGTACGCGATGGGAAACGATGGCTTCGCCGGAGAAACCCTCGAGGTCATGTGGTGTCTGGAGGAGACAGGGTTCGCTTCCGCGAGCAAGCCACCGCGACAAGCCGCCGTGAACAAGCCACCGCGAACAAAGCCGACGCGAAAGAAGGCCGGGTGATCGGGGCGGGACGCCGGGGGTGGCGTCCCGCCGCCGGGGCGGTCAGGCCGCCGCTCGTTCCTCCTGCGGCCACTCGGTGTCTTCGGATTCCTTCTCGTTGTCGTCGGCGCCGATGATCCGGACCGCCGCCTCGTCCGCCGGGACCTCCCTGACCACCATGCCCGGCCCCTTGCGGGCGCCCATCGCCCAGTCCTGGGTCTCCTCGTCGAGGCGGTCGCGCATCTCCCTGCTCACGGCGGACCCGCCGGCCCGCTCGGGCTTGACGAAGGTGCCGGTGCCCCAGCGCAGGTCGTGGCCCACGGCCGAGGCCTCGATCTCGGGCATGAAACGCCGGTCGCCCTCCGGACCGAACTCGCGGATGCGTAGTTTGCCCGACACCACCACCGGCTGGCCGACGTGGACGGACTGGGCGACGTTGTCGCCGAGGGTGCGCCAGCAGCGCACCGCGAAGCAGACCTTCTCGCCGTCGACCCACTGGCCGGACTTCCTGTCGAAGTAGCGATGGGCGGTGAGCACCCGAAGCGAGGTGACCTTGGAGCCGTCGTCGAAGGTGTATTCGCGCGGCTCCGCCGCGACGTTGCCGGTGAGCGTGATGTAGATGTCGTTCATCCGTTGCCTCCCCATGTGGCGGGCCGGGCGCCCGCGACCTGGGACTACGGTGCCGCCGGCGTCAGGCCCCGAAAGCCACCGAGCCGCGTTCTGGGGATGACGCCCCTGGCGGCGGCGCGACCTGTGGAACGCCGACTCGGCAGACGGCCGGCCGCGCCGAGCCGGCCACCTGGCAGCCGGCCTGGCACGGCCGGCCCGGGGGGTCAGCTCGACAGGCTCCGCAGGGCCGTGTAGAAGGCGTGATGGCGGGCGAGTTCGCGTTCGACCGGCTCGACCACCATCGTCTCGGCGATGCCCGCCACCCGCCGCCGCATCTCCCGTTCGAGCCGCTCCCGCTCCCGCGAGGCGCCCAGCTCGACGAAGTTGCGTGAGGCGATGCCCGACAGCGCTCCCAGCCCGAGGACGGAGACCGTCATCAGCGCCGCCCAGGGCAGCGCCGCCGTGTCGCCCATCAGTTCCAGCGCGGGCGGCAGCGCGCCCGGCACGAGCAGCCCCAAGGTGATCCAGAGCAGACCGAACCCGAACGCGGCGACCAGGGCGTACTGCCACACCTTGAGCAGCCGCCACCAGCCGGGCACCCGGTCGAGCTGGGGCGCGACCTCGGTGAGGTCCTTGGTGAGCGCGGAGGGCACCTTGCCCAGCTGGGACCGGGCCGCATGGTGGACCGCCGAGCGCCACACCGGATCCATGGCGCCCGACAGCCCTTCGGCCAGCGCCTGGACGGCGTTGGTGACCTCGGCCGCCTGCGCGCTCACCGTGCCGGTGGCGATCCCCTTGATCTCGTCGCTCACGTCCTCCAGGCGCAGTGCCCTGATCGGGTCGGGGCGGAGCCGGTCGATCCAGCGCGGATAAGGCCAGCCGACCCACCGGTTGGAGCGCTCGACGTAGATGTTCTCCATGGCCTCGCCCACGGCGGGCACGCCGACGGCGTCGCAGAGCGCGTCCACGAGTCCCATCTTGCGGGCCTCGTCGACGGCGGAGGGGACGGCGAGCGCCTCGCCGACCGGCATGGCGGCCGACATCCGCTGCTCCAGCTTGCGGAGGTCGGCCTCCAGCTTCTGGATGGCTGCCCGGCGGCGGGAGACGGCGGCCGCGATGACGCTCTTGAGGCTCTCGACGCCGCGCCCGGTGACGGCGGAGGTGGGGACGACCGTCGGGTGCTCGACGCCTTCGCGGCGCAGCAGGTCGTTGAGGTCGATGACCAGCTCGGCGAGTTCCTCGGGGGACAGCCGGTCGGCCTGGTTCAGCGCGAACACCGTGACCGCCTCGTGTCCCGCCAGCTCTGTGACGTAGCGGCGGTGCGTGGAGGCGTCGGCGTACTTCTGCGGGTCGAGCACCCACACCACCAGGTCGGCCAGCCCGATGAGCCGGTCGGCCTCGTTGTCGTTGAGCGCCCTGATCGAGTCGTGGTCGGGCAGGTCGAGCAGGATGAGCCCGTGCAACTGGCCCTCGCCCTTGTCCAGCGCGCTGGCGCGGGCGAACCGGTGGCGCCACTGGATCTGCAGCCAGTCCAGCAGCGGCGCCGCGCCTTCGAGCCCCCACACGCAGGCGTGGGTCCGGGCGGTGGTGGGGCGGCGCACGCCGGTCGGCGACAGTTCGAGCCCCGAGACGGCGTTGAACAGCGACGACTTGCCGCTGCCCGTGCCGCCCGCGAGGGCGACCACGGTGTGCTCCGACGACAGCTTGAGCCGGTCGCCGGCGCGCAGCAGCAGCGACTCGGCCTCGGCCATCAGCTTCGGGTCGAGCCGTCCGGGCCCGAGCTCCACGAGCTTGGACAGCGCGGTCAGCCGGGGGGCGAGCCCCGGCCTCTGTGGGGTGACGGTGGTCATCGTGCCACCTCGAGGTTGTACGTGGCCTGGTAGAGCCGCGTCGCGGCGGACTCGTCCGGGACCCCGGCCGAGTCGAGCGCTTGCACGTAACGCATGGACTCCTCGTCGAACAGCATGCCGATCCTGGCCCTCAGGTCGCTCAGCGCCTTGGCGCCGATGCCGCGCAGCGACTCCGCGCCCAGCAGCGCCTTGACCAGCCGGTGCGGCACTCCTTCGACGTTGCCGCCGCTGAACATGGCGACCATGAAGATCAGCGAGAGCGCGTCGGCGTCGAACGACACCAGCTTCGACACCGACCGCTTGGCCACGCCCTCGGTGCGGACCAGCTCGGTGACGTGTTCCTGCCAGGCCGCGACGGCGCGGCCGGTGTGCCGTACGAGGTCGTCGGACGGCCGTTCCAGCCCCTTGGCGAGCGCCGCTCCGGCCTCGGCGCGGTGCCGCCAGCGGGCGTTCACCTCTTCGGCCGCGCGGGTGGCGGCGGCCACGATCACCGATTCGAGGCCCGTCCGCAGCGCCGCGCGGAAGGCGATGATCCGCTCCGGCGTCTGCCTGCCGCTCCTGGCGCGCTTGCGCAGCTGGAGCGAGCGCATCAGGTCGCCGGAACCGGCGAAGTCCTGCCAGCGGGCGAGCACCTCGCCGTGGATGAGCGCGCCGCTCCTGAACGCCTTGTCGAGGTCGGTGAGCGCGGCAAGGTAGGCGGACTCCACGTCGCGGCGCAGGTCGCCGCGGAAGGCGATCTGCGTCTCCAGGTGCTTGGCCAGCGCCGGCACGCGGGTGCGGAAGCTGTCGAGCACGCCGTTGAGCGTCTCCCGTACCGCCTGCGCCCGGCGGGACTCGTCGACGGACAGCTCGGCGAGCCACAGCCGCAGGTCGGTCACCTCGCTGTCGGGCAGCCGCCCGTCGGCGACCTTCGACTCGCCGACGACGAACCGGTCGATCTCCCCCAGGCCGTACTCGGTGAGCATGCGGACGAAGTGCTTGAGCACCACGTCGCGCGCCCTGTCCTGGACGCGGGAGAGCACGATGGCGAGCCGGGCGCCGCGCTCCTTGGCCAGGCGCAGCAGGTTCCACGCGGGGGCGTCTGCGTAGCGGGCGGCGGTGGTGACGAAGATCCACAGGTCGGCGGCGTCGAGCATCCGGCGGGCGATCTCGTGGTGCTCCTCGACCACCGAGTCGATGTCGGGGGTGTCGAGCAGCGCCACGCCCTGGGGCAGCTTCTCCGTGGAGCTGATCACGATGGACCGTGGACCGGCGTCGGACCTGGCCTGGTCGAGCCGCCGCAGCCCGCCCAGCAGCTCGCCCTCGGCGAACCAGGGGCGGTCGTCCGGGTGGCAGACCAGCACGGGCACGCCGGTGGTCGGGCGCCGCACGCCGGTGCGTGAGACGTTCTTCTCGGCGAGGGAGTTGACCAGCGTCGACTTGCCCGCGCCGGTCGAACCGGCGACGACGATCAGGGCGGGCGCGGTGTTCATCCGCACCCGGGGCAGCACGTAGTCGTCGAGCTGGGCGAGCAGCTCGCCGCTCGCCTTGCGGGCCTCCTCTGCGCCCGGCAGGTCGAGCCCGAACCGCAGCGAGGCCACGCTCTCGCGCAGCGCCCCCAGCGCCGACGTCAGGGCCTCCACCACCTCGGGCGGCAGCTCCTCCTCGCGCTCGCGCGCCTCCCCGCCGTCGCGGGACTCCCCCTCCTCCGCCGAGGAACCCGCGCCTTCGGACGCGTCCTCCGCCTCGGAAGCCGCCTCCTCGGGCTCCGGCACGGCCTCCGACACGGCCTCCGCCTCGGGCTCGGATGGATCCTCACCCTCGGAATCCGACTCCGGCTCAAGCTCGGCTGCGGCCTCCGCCTCAGAGTCAGGTACGGAGTCCTCCTTGGCCGGCTGCGGCTCGCCGGACGCGGTGAGGTCGTCGGCCGGCTCTACCGCGTCGGGCCCCGGGTCGCGCTGCAGGTCGGGCCCGGCGTCGGGCTCCAGGTCGCGCTCCGGGTCGGGCGGGGAGCTCGGGGGGTCGTCGGTGATGGCGCGGAACCTCAGGGTCTGCTCCCCCGGCGACTCCCCGCGCCCGTCATCCATGGCGGTGTTCACGGCAGGCGCTCCGCTCGAACCATCTCGACCTCCTGGCCGACCTTGACGACGTCGCCGACGACGACGATCGCCGGTGGCCGTATCCCCGCCGCGGACACGCGGTCGGCCACGGTGGAAAGCGAAGCGGTGACCGCCCGCTGGGTCGGAAGGGTACCGTCCTGCACCACCATTACGGGAGTCTCCGGTGAACGTCCGTCTCTGATGAGGGTCTCGGCGACCGCCGCCAGCCTTTCGACGGCCATCATGAACACCAGCGTGCCGCCGGAACGCGCCAGGCCGGGCCAGTCGACGGTGGAGCGCGGGTCGCCGGGCGGGACGTGCACGGAGACGACGTGGAACTCCTGGCTCACCCCTCGGTGCGTGACGGGGACGCCCGCCGCGGCGGGCACCGAGACGGCGCTGGTGATGCCGGGGACGACCAGCACGGGGATGCCGGCCCGGGCGCAGGCGATCATCTCCTCGCCGCCCCGGCCGAACACGAACGGGTCGCCGCCCTTGAGCCGGACCACGAACCTGCCCGCTCTGGCGCGCTCCACGAGCAGCTCGTTGATCGCCTCCTGGGACAGGGACCGCCCGTAGGGGACCTTGGCGGCGTCGATCAGCTCGACGTCGGGGGCCAGCTCGTCGAGCAGAGCGCGGGGGGCTAGCCGGTCGGCGACGACCACGTCGGCCTGGGCGAGGAGCTGCCGGCCGCGTACGGTGATCAGCCCGGGGTCGCCGGGCCCGCCGCCGACGAGGGCGACGCCCACCGGCTTGGTGCGGTTGCGCCGGGCGTCGACGGTGCCGTCGCGCAGGGCGCCCACCACGGCGTCGCGGATCCCGGCCGCCCTGCGCGGGTCGCCGCCCGCGGTGACGGCCACGCTGATCTCGTCGACCCCGC
>NZ_JAPNNL010000047.1 GCF_027620315.1 Nonomuraea corallina
CAGGCCGTGGGTGCGGGTGGCGACGGCGGCGAGCCGGCCGAGCGCGGCGTCCAGCAGCGTGACCTGCTCGGGGGTGGCGCCCTTCTGCGGCCCGTAGACGGCGGCGGCGCCGTGCGGGCCGAGCAGGGGGTTGTCGACGTCGCTGGCCACCACGAACGTGACGCCGGAGACGTCGGGGAAGCCGGACAGGTCGATGCGGTCGAGGTCGCGCAGGGCGGCGCCGCCGCGCGGCAGGTCCCGGCCCCCGGCGTCGAGGAGGCGGGCGCCGAGCGCCTGGACCAGGCCCGCTCCGCCGTCGGTGCAGGCGCTGCCGCCGAGGCCGAGCACCACCCGGGTGGCGCCCCGCTTGACGGCGTCGGCGATCAGCTCGCCGGTGCCGTGGCTGGTGGCGGTGAGCGGCTCCGGTCCCGCGGGCAGGCGGCGCAGTCCGGACGCCTCGGCGAGCTCGATGACGGCGGTGTCGCCGCGCCTGGCGTACGAGGCGTCGACGGGCTCACCGGTGGGCCCGGTCACCCGTACGGTGACGCGGTCGAACCCGGCGGCCACGGCGGCCTCGACGGTGCCGTCGCCGCCGTCGGCCACGGGCAGCTCGACCGCGGGGGCGCCGAGGGCGGCGGCGACGGTCGCGGCCACCTCGGCCGCGGTCAGCGATCCCTTGAACTTGTCAGGGGCGACGAGGACGTGCTGGACCACTGCGGGACTCCTGTGTCATGGACGGGCGAGATCCACCATCATCACATCCGCGCCTCTCAGAGCTCACGAGAGGCGGTGAACCCCTGCTCCCGCGCCATCCGGGTCAGGCGGCGGCGGGCGTCGGCGCCGGCCCTCCCGGCGGCGTCGTGCGCCACGGTGCGCAGCTCGCCGTCCTCGACCACGGTGCGCCCGCCGACCAGCAGCCGGACCAGCGGCGGCTGGGGGCCGAACACCAGCGCGCAGACCGGGTCGGTCACGGCCGCGGTGAACGGCCCGTCGACCCGCCACAGCGCCAGGTCGGCGAGCTTGCCCGGCTCCAGGGTGCCGAGCTCGTCCTGGCGGCCGAGGTTGCGGGCGCCGCCGAGGGTGGCGATCTCCAGCGCCTGCCGGGCGGTGAGCGCGGCCGGGCCGTATCGGGCGCGCTGGAACAGCAGCGCCTGCCGCATCTCCCCGGCCAGCCCGGTCAGCTCGGAGGAGGCGCTGCCGTCGACCCCCAGCCCGACGTTGGCGCCGCGCCGCAGCATCTCCGACACGCGGGCGATGCCGGCGCCGAGGCGGCCGTTGGACGACGGGCAGTGGGCGGAGCCGGTGCCGGTGACGGCGAGCTTGCCGATGTCGGGGTCGCTGAGGTGCACGGCGTGCGCGACCCACACGTCGGGGCCGAGCCAGCCGAGCTTGTCCATGTAGTCGACGGGGCGCAGGCCGAACTGGGCCTGGCAGTGCTCCTCCTCGTCGAGCGTCTCGGCCAGGTGGGTGTGCAGCCGCACCCCCTTGTCGCGGGCGAGCCGGGCGGCCTCGGTCATCAGCTCGGCGCTGACGGAGAACGGCGAGCACGGCGCGACCGCGATCCGCAGCATGGAGGACGGGGACGGGTCGTGGTAGGCGTCCACGGCGTCGGCGGTGGCGGCGAGGATCTCGTCCAGCTCCTCCACGACCACGTCCGGCGGCAGCCCGCCCGCGGACCGGCCCCGGTCCATCGAGCCACGCGCCGGGTGGAAGCGCAGGCCCAGCTCGCGGGCGGCCTCGATCTCGGCGGCGAGCAGGTCGCCGCGGCCCTTGGGGAAGATGTAGTGGTGGTCGCTGGAGGTGGTGCAGCCGGACAGCGCGAGATAGCCGAGCCCGGCCGTGGCGGCTCCCCTGACGACCTCGGCGTCCATGGCGGCCCACACCTGGTAGAGCGCCACCAGCCACTCGAACAGGGTCGCGTCCTGGGCGAGGCCCTGGGAGGCCCACTGGTAGAGGTGGTGGTGGGTGTTGACCAGGCCGGGGGTGGCCAGGCAGCCGGTGGCGTCGATGCGGGTGGCGTCGCCGGCGTCGGGAGGCTGGTCCATGGGGCCGAGCGAGGTGATCCGGTCGCCGTCGACGAGGATCCAGCCGCGCTCGATCTCGGGGCCGGCGACGGGGGCGACGTACGCGTTCTCGATGAGGATGCTCACCGGGCCGCCGCCTTGCGCTCGGCCGCCAGCTTGACGGCGTCGAGGATCTTCTCGTACCCGGTGCACCGGCACAGGTTCCCGGCCAGCGCCTCGCGGATCTCCGCGTCGGACGGCCGCTCGACGCGTTCGAGCAGGTCGTGGGCCTGCACGACGAGGCCGGGCGTGCAGAAGCCGCACTGCACCGCGCCGGACTCCACGAACGCCTCCTGCACCGGGTCCAGTCCCCGCTCGGCGAGCCCTTCGACGGTGCGCACCCGGCGGCCCTGCGCCTGGCCGGCGGCGACCAGGCAGGCGCAGACCGGCGCGTCGTCGAGGTAGACCGTGCAGGAGCCGCACTCGCCCTGCTCGCAGGCGTTCTTGGAGCCGGGAAGGCCGAGCCGCTCGCGCAGCACGTACAGCAGGCTCTCGCCCTCCCACACGTCCTCGGCCGTCTCCTCGCGGCCGTTGACCGTGAACGTCACCCTCATCAGGCCGCCCTCCTCTCCAGGTGGTCCTGCCACGCCCAGGTGAGCGTGCGCCGGGCCAGCACCGCGATGGCGTGCCGGCGGTAGTCCGCGGTGCCGCGCACGTCGTCGATCGGCGCGGCGGCCGACGCGCACAGCTCGCCGAACCGCGCGAGCAGCGCCGGTTCCAGCGGCGCCGACCAGTCGAGCTCGGCGGCCAGGAACTCCTCCGCCTCCAGCGCCCGGCGCGGCGTGGGCGCGGCCGAGCCCAGCCCGGTGCCGACGCGCCGCTCGCCTGGGTGCAGCGCGACCGCGAACGAGCAGACGGCGATCACCATGGCGTTGCGGGTGCCGACCTTGGCGAAGTACTGCGGCCCGGCCGCGCGCTCCACGCGCACGGCCTTGATCAGCTCGTCCGGGAGCAGCGCGGAGCGTTTGACACCCAGGTAGAACTCCTCGGCGGGGATCGTCCTGAGGCCGCGCTCGCGCGACTCCACCTCGACGGCGGCGCCTGCGGCCAGCAGCGGCGGGTGGCTGTCGCCGGCGGGCGAGGCCGCGCCGAGGTTGCCGCCGACCGAGCCGCGGTTGCGGATCTGCGGCGAGCCGACCGTCCGCGCCGCCTGGGCCAGCCCCGGCAGCGCGCCGCCGAGCTCGGCGATGATCGTGCTGTACGGGACGGCGGCGCCGATCCGATACCGGTCGCCGTCCCTGGACCAGGTGGCGAGCTCGGGCACGGCGGTCAGGTCGAGCAGCGCCGGCGGCCGGCGCACGGAGAAGTTGATCTCCACCATGACGTCGGTGCCACCCTGGAGGGGCACCGCGTCCGGCTGGTCGGCCTTGGCCGCCAGCGCCTCGGCCCACGTGGTGGGGCGCAGGAACTCCATCGATCACTCCCAGGCGAATCCGGCGTCGGGCGCGTCGTCGCGCAGCACCGTGCCCTCGATCAGTCCGTAGGGCCGGTCGGCCGCGTGGAACACCTCGTTCTCGTTGTCCAGCCCGAACGGGGTCAGGTCGACCGTGAAGTGGTGCTTGTTCGGCAGGGCGAGCCTGACCTCGCAGACCTCCGGGCAGGTGGCCAGCACCCGCTCCCCCATCGCGTACAGGGTCTGCTGCAACGACAGGCTGTGCGTGCCGGCGAACGCCTCCAGCAGGCAGCGGCGCACGAGCGCGTACGAGGCGGCGAAGTCGGCCTCGACGCCCGTGTGCCGCCAGCGGGCGTCCACGGCGGTGGCGAGGATGCGGTCGGTGGCAGGCCGCAGCGTCGTGTACGGGTCGGTGAGGAAGCCGTGGAACTCCGAGCCGGTCGTGTTCATCAGCACCAGGCCCGTCAGCCCGGAGATCACGCTCGCGCGGCCGTCCCGGTCGTGGTGGGCCACGCAGGTGCGCGTCTCGCCGCCGTCGCGGGAGAAGGAGTGGCCGGTGTCGCCGATCCGGTTCCAGCCGTACTCCTCGACGGCGACCCTGGCGTGGTGGATGGTGTCGTGGCGGGTGAAGTGGCGGGCCAGCAGGAGGGCGAAGTCCTCGATCTGGCCGACGCCGTGCCGGCGGGCGAGCGCGTACGCGGTGTTCTTCTGCGTGTCCGTCGGCAGCACCGCCGCGTTGTCGCCGGTGAGGTGCGCCTCGCGCATCGCGCCGGACAGCGAGGTGCTGACGTTGACGTCCTTGACGTGGTGGACGCCGCCGTCCCTGACGACCCGTACCAGCCTGGTCTCCGCCTTGCCGTAGCGGTTGGGTCCGAGAACGATCGCCATCTAGCTCCCTCGGTAGGTGGAGTACGCGTACGGGCTGAGCAGCAGCGGCACGTGGTAGTGGTCGGCGGGGTCGGTCACGGTGAACGTGATGACGACCTCCGGGTAGAACGTCTCGGCCAGGTGGGCGCCGGTGTCGAAGACGACCCGGTGCACGCCGGCGCCCGGCTCCCAGCCCTTGATCCGGCCGTCGGCGTCGGTGACGCCCTCGGCCACGACGGCGCCCTCGCGTTCCAGCCGCACCCGCATCCCGGCGGCGGGCCTGCCGGTGGTCGCGTCCAGCACGTGGGTCGAGAAGCTCACCGGTCCCCCTCCGCCAGCTTCCCGGCCCGCAACCGGGTGATCTTGGCGAGTTCCTCCCGTACGGTGCGGCGCTCGGTCTCCTCGTCGTGGCCGAGCCGCTCACGCAGCAGCCGGAGCATCTCGGCGCCGGTCAGGCCGGTGGCGCAGACGAGGTAGACGTACCCGAAGCGTTCCTCGTAGGCGCGGTTGCCCTCGGCGAGGGCGGCGCGCAGCCCGTCCTCGACCCCGGCCTGCTCGCGGCGGGACCAGGCGGCCTCCCGGGAGTCACCGGCCGGGCGCTCGCCGATGCGCGGGTGGGCGCCGAGCGCCTCCAGCACGTCGGGCCAGTCGAGCGCCAGCACCGCGCGCCCGGCCGCGTCGGCCAGCCGGTCGCGGTCCGGGTACGGGCGGCGCGCGGCGACCTCCCGGGCGAAGGCGCGGGAGGCGCAGCAGGCGAGCAGCTCCTTCTCCGCGTCCTGCGGGTCGAGGGCGTTGAAGGCGGCCAGGCCGGCGGGCGGGTTCGGCATGAGACGAGTACACACAGGCCGGTGGCGCCCGGTCCACCCGCCAGAACTCCGAACCGGCCCCCGGGTTGGCCAAGACTTTTCGTGTCATGCTCCAACCCCGCGCGGCGGGCGTGTCTCGCCCTGCCGCGTGACCAGCGGGTTCGCCGTCGCCGCAGGGCCGTAGACTGAGGGCCATCATGACCCCACGCTCTCTCATCGGCGGCCACGTGACCGTCACCGGCGGCCTGGCCAAGGGCGGTCTCGCCTACATGGCCGAGATCGGCGCCGAGATGATCCAGGTGTTCGTCACCAACCCGCGCGGCTGGGCGCTCAACCCCGGCAGACCCGACCAGGACGCGCTGCTCGCCGAGTCCGGCGTCGAGACCTTCGTGCACGTGCCCTACCTGGTCAACTTCGGCTCGCCCAGCGCCGACACGCTCGCCAACTCCGAGGCGGTCGTCCGCCACACGCTGCGCCGCGGCGCCGAGATCGGGGCCAGGGGCGTCGTGGTCCACACCGGGTCGGCGGTGTCGCAGCCGCGCGACGACGCGATGCGCCAACTGCGCGAGCACCTCCTGCCGCTGCTCGCCGAGATCCCCGACGGCGGCCCCGACCTGCTGCTGGAGCCGATGGCGGGGCAGGGGGCGATGCTCTGCGCCACGGTCGGCGACCTGGAGCCCTACCTGGCGGCGCTCGACTGGCATCCCCGGGCCGGCGTCTGCCTCGACACCTGCCACGCCTTCGCCGCCGGTCACGACCTGGCCGCCGAGGGCGGTACGGACGAGATGCTCGACCTGCTGCACAAGATCGCGCCGGGCCGCCTGAAGCTGATCCACGCCAACGACTCCAAGGACGTGTGCGGCGCCAAGAAGGACCGCCACGAGAACATCGGCGCGGGCCACATCGGCGCCCGCCCCTTCGCCGAGCTGATGCGTCATCCGGCGGCCGCGGGCGTGCCCCTCTGCATCGAGACGCCCGGCAAGGCCGACAAGCACCGCGAGGACATCGAGACCCTGAAGCGCCTGCGCGACGAGGGGTGACCCGCGCGTCCGCGCCGGCGAGGGGCCGGCGAGGGGCCGGCGAGGGGCCGGCGAGGGGCCGGTGAGGACGTGCCCGAGGCGCCCGCCGGTGGGATCCGGCCGCCCCCGTGTGGCCGGATCGCGGTCTGTCCGCGACCCCCGCGGGCGCCTCTGCACGTGTCCGGCCGGCGGGCCCCACCCCCCGGTCAAGGGCCCGACAGCCGCGGTGACCCGCGAGGGTCACCCTGGATCCGGCACATGCGGCGAACCTTCCGGTCCGTCCCCCCGATGCGCCGGGTGGCTCCGATGCCGAAACACTACGGTCGTGATCTACCCCGGGTCACCCGATTGGCGGAGGGCTCGTCGAACGGCGTGTAGCCAGCGATGTGCGGAACGTGTTCCGGCGACGAGCGGTCAGCCGGGCGCGACGAGCGGTCGATCCGCCGGCCCCGGCGGGTCTCCCCCGGGATTCCGGCACGGCCGAGCCCGGCTCGGGTGAGGCCGTGTGACCTGCGCAATCGCGATCCTCACCGGACGGGGACTCCCGGTGCGGCGGGGCGTGCGGCCCGCCTCCCGGTTCACACCCGCCTCCGGCGCGGCGGGACGCCGCCACCCCCGCTCCGGCTCCTCCGCCCGCCGGGGGTCAGGACATGACGCCCCGGTGCTGGCGGACCAGGAGTTCGCGTACCTGCCTGCTGTGCCTGCGGCTGACCTGGAGGGTCTCGGTGCCGACGGTGAGGGTGACGCGGCCGCCCTCGAACCGCAGTTCGCTCACGTGACGGCTGGAGACCAGCGTGCTGCGGTGGACCCGGATGAACCCGGCGTCGGCCCAGCGGCGCTCCAGCGCCGCCAGGGACATGCGCACGAGGTAGCTGCCGTCCACCGTGTGCAGCCGCACGTAGTCGCCCTGGGCCTCGGCGAAACGGACCGCCTGCTGCGGCACGAACCGGGTGCGTCCGCCGAGCTCGACCGGGATCACGTCGTCCTGGCCGGGGTCGGCGGGCGGCGAGGAGGAGACCTCCAGCCGGCGCACCGCCTCCGCCAGCCGCTCCGCCCTGACCGGCTTGAGGAGATAGTCGACGGCCTCCATCTCGAACGCCTGGACGGCGCACTCGTCGTGAGCGGTGACGAAGACCACCTTCGGCGGGCTGGGGAAGCCGCCGACCAGCCGGGCCAGGTCGAGCCCGTCGAGGCCCGGCATGCGGATGTCGAGGAAGATCGCGTCCAGCCGCTCGCCGCCGGAGACCATCTGGACCATGTCCTGCAGCGCGGCCACCCCGTCGGACGCGGTGAGCACGTGCTCGACGCGGCCGTCCCTGCGCAGCAGGTAGGCCAGCTCCTCCAGCGCGGGCACCTCGTCGTCGACCACCAGCACACGAAGCATGCCCCTACGCTGCACCACAAACGCCGAGCTCACAAGGCCAGGCAGCACGATGCGTCACACCCGGATCACGGAAAGGATCACGGAAAGGATCGCGGAACGGATCACAGAGAGGTCAGCTGCGCCTTGGGCACCCGCAGCCGCACCTTCGTGCCGGCGCCCAGCGCCGTCTCGACCTTGAGCCCGTACCCGTCGCCGTAGATCTGGCGCAGCCGCAGGTCGACGTTGGCCAGGCCGATCCCGGCGCCCTCGCGGGCCGGGTCCTCGTCCAGCACGCTGCGGGCGCGCTCGGGGTCCATGCCCACGCCGTCGTCCTCGACGGTGATGTGCGCCTCGGGGCCGGCGTCGCGGGCCACGATCCGCACCTCGCCGGCGCGGCCGCGCATGCCGTGCTTGATGGCGTTCTCGACCAGCGGCTGCAGGCACAGGAACGGGACGGGCACCGGCAGCACCTCGGGCGCCACCTGGAGGCTGAACCGCAGCTTGTCGCCGAACCTGGCACGTTCCAGCAGCAGGTAGCGGTCGACGCAGGTGAGCTCGTCGGCGAGCGTCGTGAAGTCGTGCGCCCGGCGCAGCGCGTACCTGGCGAAGTCCGCGAAGTCGAGCAGCAGCTCGCGGGCGCGCCCGGGATCGGTGCGGACGAACGAGGCGATGGTGGTGAGCGCGTTGTGCACGAAGTGCGGCGAGATCTGCGCCCGCAGCGCCCGCATGTCGGCCTCCAGCGCGCGCCGCCGTGAGGAGTCCAGCTCGGCCAGCTCCAGCTGGCCGGACATCCAGCGGCCCACCTCGGTGACGGAGCGGACCAGGCCGGCGCTGAGCTCGTCGTCGAAGGCGGCCAGCGCCCCGACGATCCGGCCGTCGACGGTGAGCGGCACGACGACCGCGCCGTACGGCTCGCCGGCGAACAGCTGGGCCCGGCCGGAGGCGAACGCGGACCTGGCGTAGGTGAGGACCTCGTCGGAGCAGGGGCCGTCCCAGGCCAGCGCGGCCTCGGTGGAGGTGATGGCGACCGCGTACGTGCCGAGCAGGGCGTGCAGGTGGCGCACGGCCTTGCGGGCGGAGTCGCGGTTGAGCCCGGCGCGCAGGGCGGGGGCCGCCAGGGCGGCGAGGTGCAGCGTGGTGAAGGTGGCCTCGCGGTCCTGGCCATCCCGAGCGGCGCGGCGCCGGGCAAAGGTGTAGCCGAGGACGAAGGTCAGGCAGGGGAGCACCACGCACGCGGTGGTCAGCATGCGGGCAACCGTAGCCAACAACCGCCCAGGTGGGGGCGGAAACCCGCAGGTCATGTCATGGCGGGCCGTCGCCCGGCTCCTCCTGATAGGAGTAGCGCTGCTCGCGCCACGGGTCGGCGACGTTGTGGTAGCCGCGTTCCTCCCAGAAGCCCCGGCGGTCCTCCAGGAGGTACTCGATCGCGCGCACCCATTTGACGCTCTTCCACCCGTACAGGTGGGGCACGACCAGGCGGAGGGGGGCGCCGTGCTCGGCGGTGAGCGGCTTGTCCCCCAGCTCGGTGGCGAACAGGGTGGTGGGGGCGGTGAAGTCGGACCAGCGCAGGTTGGCGCTGTAGCCGTACTCGGCCCAGATCATCACGTGGCGCACGCCCGGGTCGGGCGGGGCGGCGGCGACCAGGGCGGACGGCGGCACGCCGCCCCACTCCAGGCCGGGCACGGAGAACTTGGTGACGCAGTGGAAGTCGGCCACCCGGACCGTCCTGGGCAGGCCGGTGAACTCCTCCCAGCCGAAGGCGTGCTCCTCACCCGAGGCGGTGGCGCCGAACACCTTCAGGTCCCACGACTCGGGCCTGAACGCAGGCACCCGGCCGTAGTGGATCACGGGTAGGCCGCGGGGGACGTACTGGCCTGGAGGCAGGCGCGTCTCCTCCACGATTACTGCTCCCCTCGCCGGTCGCTCGGTCTTGAGCCATCCTGCCACCGGTGGGCGGGCGGCGGGGCAGCGGGGCGCGGTGGGGTACTATTGCCGCACTATGCGCACCGCGTTCCTGTTTTGGTATGGCGACGGACCCAGTCGGACCGTTCGCCACCTAGCGCTGCGCTAGCAGACATAGGCGAGCACGAAGGCCCCGGGTCCGACAGGACCCGGGGCCTTCTGCGTTTCCCGAGGGAGTACACATGGTCATCGTGATGGGCCCGGAGGCCACCTCCGAGGACGTGGCGTCCATCGTCGGCGTCGTGCGGTCGGCGGGGGTCGACGCGTTCGTGAGCAAGGGGGTGCAGCGCACGATCGTCGGCCTGGTGGGCGACGTGACCCAGCTCGACGCCGCCGGCCTGCGCGGCATGGCGGGGGTGCGGGACGTGATGCGGATCTCCAGTCCGTACAAGCTGGTCAGCCGGGAGAACCATCCCGAGCGCTCGACGGTGCACGTGGGCGGGGTGCCCATCGGGCCCGGCACGGTGACGCTCATCGCGGGGCCGTGCGCGGTGGAGACGCGGGAGCAGACGCTGGAGGCGGCCAGGATGGCGCAGGCGGCCGGGGCGACGCTGCTGCGCGGCGGCGCCTACAAGCCGCGCACCTCGCCCTACGCGTTCCAGGGGCTGGGCGAGCAGGGGCTGCGCATCCTGGCCGAGGTGCGCGAGGAGACCGGGCTGCCGATCGTGACCGAGGTGGTGGACGCGCACGACGTGCCGCTGGTGGCCTCGTACGCGGACATGCTGCAGGTCGGCACCCGCAACGCGCAGAACTTCGGGCTGCTGCAGGCGGTGGGCGCGGCCGGGAGGCCGGTGCTGCTCAAGCGCGGCATGAGCGCGACCATGGAGGAGTGGCTGATGGCGGCCGAGTACATCGCGCAGCGCGGCAACCTGGACGTGGTGCTGTGTGAGCGGGGCATCAGGACGTTCGAGACCGCGACCCGCAACACGCTGGACGTGGCGGCGGTGCCGGTGGCGCAGCGGCTGTCGCACCTGCCCGTGATCGTGGACCCGTCGCACTCGGGCGGCCGGCGTGACCTGGTGCTGCCGCTGAGCCGGGCGGCCATCGCGGCCGGCGCCGACGGGATCATCATCGACGTGCACCCGCGGCCGGAGCAGGCGCTCTGCGACGGGCCGCAGGCGCTGGTCGACACCGACCTGGGCGAGCTGGCCCAGGTCATGCGCGACTTCCCGCCGCTGCTGGGCAAGGCGGCCGCGGCGGCGCTGGCCGTCTGAGCCCCGGCGGGGCGGGGGGCCGGGCCCCGCCCCGTCAGAGGGTGTACTCCTGGATGGAGTCGGCGAGCTGGACCGCCAGCTCCTCGGCGTCGAGGCGCTTCTCGATCTGCTTGAGGTCCTCGATCTTGGCGCGGGTCTCGGCGCGGCGCGGGGCCAGGAGCGAGCAGCAGTCCTCGTCGGGCAGCTCGGAGATCTCCAGGGTGCCGATGCGCCGGGCCTCGGCCATGATCTCGGTCTTGTCCCAGCCGACCAGGGGGCGCAGGATCGGCAGGTCGACCGCGTGGTCCTGGGCGGTGATGTTGGCCAGCGTCTGGGAGGACACCTGGCCGAGCGCGTCGCCGGTGATCAGCGCGCCGGCCCGGATGCGGTGGGCGACCTCCTCGGCCGTCTTGAGCATGAGCCGCCGCTGGGCGATCACTGCGAGCCGGTCCTGGCCGGAGTTGCGGATCGACTGCTGGGCCTTGCCGAACGGCACCACCCACAGCCGCGACCCGCCCTGGAACCGGTCGAGCTTCCTGACCAGGGCGTAGGCCTTGTAGATCGACTCCGAGGTGGTGAACGGGATGCCGGAGAAGTGGAGGAAGTCGACGTGCAGCCCGCGCCGCATCATGCGGTAGGCGGCCACCGGCGAGTCGATGCCGCCCGACATGAGCACCAGCGCCCGGCCGCTGCTGCCGACCGGAAGCCCGCCCTGGCCGGGCAGCCCGCCGGTGAAGACGAACACCTCGTCCCTGTCGACCTCGATGAAGAGGGTCAGCTCGGGGTTCCTCAGGTCGACGGGCAGGCCGTACTCGTCGTTGATGGCGCCGCCGACGAGCCGGTCGAGCTCGTTGGAGCGCAGCGGGAAGCGCTTGTCGCGGCGGCGGGAGCGGACCGCGAAGCTGGCCTTGCGCCGGACCTCCTCGCGCTCGGCGAACAGCGCCAGCCCGGCCTTGAGCACGGCCTCGGGGTCCTTGGCGACCCGCCAGGCGGGGTGGATCCACACCAGGCCGGGCACGTCGGCGACCCGCTCGGCCACGGTCTGGGCCTGCTCGGGGGCGGTGCCGTCGGGCAGGAAGATCGCGATGACGCCGTGGCGGCGGCGGACGTCGACCTTGAGGTCGAGCTCCTTGAGCGCCTGCCGGATGTTGCCGATCAGGCGGCGTTCGAACAGCTCGCGGTTCTTACCCTTGAGGACGATCTCGCCCAGTTTGAGCAGAACGCACGGCTCGCCCAGGGCCGACATCCTCATGGTGGAACCTCCGGGGGAGACAGGGGATCAGCGCCAGGGACAACGCTGCGCATCATCGAGTTTAGTCCGGGCCCCGGAGCTCCCGGACGCCTCCGCCTGCCCGGCGGACGTGGTGAACGTCCCGGGAAAGACGACGAGGGCGCGCCGCTCGGGAATCCCCTCGGCACGCCCTCGTGGTCGGGCTATGTCATGGGTACGGCTCGCGACGCGTGGTGGGCCGCCTACTCGCCGCGGCGCGAACCGTACCCTCGAGGGGGTTGTAGCGGTAACCCCGCTGCTCCAGAAGGTACGGCCCGCCGCTTGCAAGTCGCTTACAGCCCGGAAACACTCAGCCGAAGAAGACCTCGGCCTCGGCGTAACGCTCGACCGGCACCGTCTTCAGCTCGGCCGTGGCCTCGTCGAGCCCGACGCGGACGATGTCGGTGCCGCGCAGCGCCACCATCTTGCCGAAGTCGCCGTCGTGCGCCGCGTCGATCGCCTGCAGGCCGAAGCGGGTGGCCAGCACCCGGTCGAACGCGGTGGGCGTGCCGCCGCGCTGGATGTGGCCGAGCACGGTGGTGCGGGCCTCCTTGCCGGTCCGCTTCTCGATCTCCTTGGCCAGGGTCTCGCCGATGCCGCCCAGCCGGACGTGGCCGAACGCGTCGAGCTCGCCGGCCTGCAGCTGCATCTGCCCCTCGAGGGGGTGAGCGCCCTCGGCGACCACGATGATCGGCGAGTAGCGGGTGCGGAAGCGGGACTCGACGTACTCGCAGACGCGGTCGATGTCGAACGGCTTCTCCGGGATGAGGATCACGTTGGCGCCGCCGGCCATGCCGGCGTGCAGCGCGATCCACCCGGCGTGGCGGCCCATGACCTCGCAGATGAGCGCCCGGTGGTGGGACTCGGCGGTGGTGTGGAGCCGGTCGATGGCCTCGGTGGCGATGTTGACCGCGGTGTCGAAGCCGAAGGTGTAGTCGGTGCCGGACAGGTCGTTGTCGATCGTCTTGGGCACGCCGACGACCTTGACGTCGCGGTCGAACAGCTGCTTGGCGACGCCGAGGGTGTCCTCTCCGCCGATAGCGATGAGCGCGTCGACGCCGGTGGCCGCGAGGTTCTCCTTGATCCGGTCGACCCCGCCGTCGATCTTGAGCGGGTTCGTCCTGGAGGAGCCGAGGATCGTGCCGCCGCGCGGCAGGATGCCCCGGACGGCCTGGATGTCCAGCGGCATCGTCTCGCCCTCCAAGGGGCCGCGCCAGCCGTCACGGAAACCGACGAACTCGTGCCCGTAGACGCTCACCCCCTTACGGACGACACCTCTGATCACGGCGTTCAGACCGGGGCAATCGCCGCCTCCGGTGAGCACTCCTATACGCATGGCGGGTTCCTCCCGATGTGTTTCACGACCAGAATCGCATTGTGCCCGTCCTCACGGGCATTGGTCTAGACCAAACGCGAGCGTAGCGGCCGAAACCGGTTCAGGAGGCGATTTCGTGAGTGTGTTGGCCATCGACGCGGGCACGACGGGTGTCACGGCGCTCGTCGTGACCGAGGACGGCCGGATCGAGTCGAGGGGGTACGAGGAGTTCGCCCAGCACTTCCCGCGGCCGGGCTGGGTCGAGCACAACCCCGAGGACATCTGGCAGGCCACGCTGAGCGCCTGCGCCACCGCCCTGGGCGGGGCCTCCACGACGCCGGCCTGCGTCGGCCTCACCAACCAGCGGGAGACCGCGGTGCTGTGGGACCGGCGGTCGCTGGCCGCGCCGCGCCGGGCCGTGGTGTGGCAGGACCGCCGCACGAGCGGCATCTGCGAGCGGCTGCGCGCCGCCGGGCACGAACCCCGGGTGACCGAGCTGACGGGGCTGCGCCTCGACCCGTACTTCACCGGTTCCAAGCTCACCTGGCTGGCCGAGCACGACCCGGCCGCCTGGGAGGGCGTCACCTCGGGCCGGGTCGTGGTGGGCACCGTGGACGCCTATCTGATCGCCCGGCTCACGGCGGGCGCGCGGCACGTGACCGACCCGTCCAACGCCTCGCGCACGCTGCTGTACGGGCTGGAGTCCGGCGCGTGGGAGCCGGAGCTGTGCGAGCTGTTCGGGGTGCCCGAGTCCGCGCTGCCGGAGGTGGTGCCCAACTACGGCGAGCTGGGACGTACGGATCCGGGCGCGTTCCTCGGGCTGGAGCTGCCGATCAGCGGGGTGGCGGGCGACCAGCAGGCGGCGCTGTTCGGCCAGACCTGTTACGGGGTGGGCGAGGTCAAGTGCACCTACGGGACGGGCTCGTTCATCCTGACCAACACCGGGACCGAGATCGTCCGCTCGGAGTCGGGGCTGCTGACCACGGTGGCCTGGCAGTCGCCGTCGGGCGAGCGCACGTACGCGCTGGAGGGGTCGGTGTTCGTGACCGGCGCGGCGGTGCAGTGGCTGCGCGACGGGCTGGGGCTGATCGGGACCGCGGCGGAGTCCGAGGCGCTCGCGCGCACGGTGCCCGACAGCGGCGGCGTCGTGTTCGTGCCCGCGCTGACCGGGCTGGGCGCCCCGCACTGGAACCCGGAGGCGCGGGGTCTGATCACCGGCATCACCCGCGGCACCACCCGCGCGCATCTGGTGCGGGCCACGCTGGAGGCGATCGCGTTCGAGGTGCGCGACGTGGTGGAGGCGTCGGCCGAGGGGCGTCCGCCGGCGCTGAAGGCCGACGGCGGGGCCAGCGGCAACGACCTGCTCATGCAGTTCCAGGCCGACCAGCTCGGCACGCCGGTGGAGCGGCCGGTGATCCAGGAGACGACGGCGCTCGGCGCGGCGTTCCTGGCCGGGCTGGGCGCGGGGGTGTGGGGCTCGGCGGAGGAGCTGCGCAAGACCTGGCAGCTCGACCGCCGTTTCGAGCCGGGTGAGCGGGACGACGCCCGGTACGACCGCTGGCGGAAGGCCGTGGAGCTGACCATGGCGTCAACCGAGGGTTGACGATTGGGTACCGTCAACCTACGGTTGACGCATGGAACACAACGTTCGTCTCGACGACCTCATCAAGGTCATCAAGAGCCGCTACCCCGACGGCGACCCGCTCGGCGAACTGTCCGACGCGGTCACCCTGGGCGAGCACCTGGGCGAAGTGGCCGACCATCTGATCGGCCACTTCGTCGACAGGGCCCGCCACTCCGGCGCGTCCTGGACCGACATCGGCCGCAGCATGGGCGTGTCCAAGCAGGCGGCGCAGAAGCGGTTCGTGCCCAAGGAGGGCTCGCTCGCCGAGGAGCTGAGCAGCTACGCGCGCTACACCCCCCGCGCCCGGGTAGTGATCGTCAAGTCGCAGGAGGAGGCGCGCCGCCTCGGGCACGACCACATCGGCCCCGGTCACCTCGTGCTCGGCCTGCTGCACGAGCCCGAAGGGCTGGCGGCCAAGGCCATGGTGACGCTCGGCGCGCCGCTCGCCGAGATCAGGCAGGCGGTGGAGAGCGCGCTCGGCCCGGGCGGCGACGCCGCGCCGGCGACGCCGCCGTTCTCCGCGCAGGGCAGGAAAGTGCTGGAGCTGACGCTCCGCGAGGCGCTGCGGCTCGGCCACAACTACGTCGGCACCGAGCACGTGCTGTTCGCCCTGCTCACACTGGACGAGGAACCGGCCGCGCGGGCGCTGGCCGGGCTCGGCCTGACCAAGCAGGCCGTCGAGGAGGAGATCAGGCGGATGCTGGCGGAGCTGGTGATCGGCGACCCGACGGGCTAGGCGGGCAGCACGCAGGAAGGGCTCTCGACCTCCGTCACCTCGCCCGTCGGCTCGGGGATGCCCCCGGCGAGCGCGAACTCCGCCACGGTGCCCGAGTGCTGGTTGGCCACGTACATGCGGTCGCCGTCGATCGCGAAGTGGCGCGGCCAGGCGCCGCCCGACGGCACCTCCGCCACCTGGGACAGGTCGTCGGCCCGCAGCACGGAGATCGTGTCCGGGCCGCGGTTGGCGACGTAGACCAGGTCGCCGGCGAGCTCCAGGTGGGAGGGGAGGTTCTCCGTCACGGCGGTGGAGGCGCGCACGCGGATGCCGTCGTCGCCGGGGGCGAGCCGGGTGACCGTGCCGTCGAGCTCGCCCGTCACGTAGAGGACCGGACCGGCGAAGGCGAAGTGGCGCGGCCCGGTGCCCGGCGGCAGCGTGAGCGGCTCCAGCGCCTCGCCGTCGAGCGTGTAGCGGCGGATCACGTCGGCCCCGAGGTCGGAGACGTACAGCAGGTCCTCGTGGAAGACCGCCTGATGGGCGTGAGGGCCCTGCTGTCGCTCGGGGTGGGGTCCGGAGCCGTGGCCGCGCAGCACGATCGGGTCGCCGTCGAAGACCCCGCGCGCGTCGAGCCGGTGGAGGCTGGCCGTGCCGTCGCCGTAGTTGGCGATCGCGAGCAGCCCTCCGGACGGGTGGACGGCGACGTGGCACGGGCTGTCGCCCTCGCTGGAGCGCTCGTCCCAGGGCGACAGCCGTCCTTCGCGGGCGCTGAAGGCGGTGATCCAGCCCTGGGCCAGCTCTCCCACCGCGTAGATCACGGGGAGCGACGGATGGCGCGCCAGGAAGGACGGGGCCGCGAGCCGGGCCAGCTCGCCGCCGGGGGTGACGATGCCGGGCCCGTAGCCGCCTATGTAGGGGTGCCTCTTCACATCCCCATCCTCTCATGGTTGACTGAAGCAATGAGTTTATTGACTGAGTCAACAGTCTCTGAGGTGCGGGCCTTCAACCGCTTCTACACCAGGGTCATCGGCGTGCTGCAGGCCGGCATGCACGACCTGCCCTACTCGCTGACCGAGGGCAGAGTGCTGTACGAGGTCGCGCACGCGGGCTCGCTCGAGACCGGCGAGCTGCGGTCGCGGCTCGACCTGGACGCGGGCTACCTGAGCCGGATCCTGACCCGGTTCGACGGCGACGGGCTGATCATCAGGGAGCGCTCGGCCGCCGACGCGCGCAAGCACCTGGTACGGCTCACCCCGGCCGGCCGGGAGGCGTTCGAGGCGCTCGACCGGGCCTCGACCGACGACATCACGCGGCTTCTCGCCGGGCTGCCGGAGGACGGCAGGGAGCGGCTGCTCGACGCCATGCGCGCGATCAGGGACGTGCTCGACCCGCCCGCCGGCCCGCGGACCACGCTGATCAGGCCGCCGCGCGACGGCGACCTGAGCTGGGTGGTCCACCGGCACGGCGTCCTCTACGCCAGGGAGTACGGCTGGGGCAGGGATTTCGAGCAGCTGGTGGCGCGCGTCGTGGCCGACTTCGACCCGGCGTGCGACGCGCTCTGGATCGCCGAGGTCGACGGCCGGCCCGCCGGCTGCGTCTTCTACATCCGCAAGGACGGCACGACGGGGCAGCTCAGGCTGCTGCTGGTGGAGCCGTCAGCGCGCGGGCTCGGCCTGGGTCGCCGGCTGGTCGAGGAGTGCCTGCGGCACGCCAGGGCCGACGGGCGCGAACGGGTCGTCCTGTGGACCCGCGACTGCCTGACCAGCGCGCGGCGCGTCTACGAGGCCGCCGGGTTCCGGCTCGACTCCCAGGAGAAGGGCTCGGAGAACGGGATCGAGGTCACCGAGCAGATGTGGTCCGTCGACCTGTGAGGGCCGGGCGCGGGGGGCGGGCCACGCGGCGGGTCACGCGGCGCGGAACGGGCCCGTGACCTCGAACGTGTGGCCCGCGGCGGCCTCCCGCCTGGCCGAGAAGTAGAGCCGGTCACCGGCCGGCGCGAACGCCAGCCCGGTCAGCTCGGCGCCCGGACGGCCGGCGAACCGCAGGAACGGCGTGATCTCCCGGTCCGGGGTGATCACGTCGATCCTGGTGGCGTCCCGGGAGACGTACAGGTCGCCCGAGGGGGCCGCGGTGACGGCGCGCACGCCGTCGCACACCCGCTCCACCGCCGAGGTCTGCGTGTCGTACGCCCACAGCGTGCCGTCGCCCCTGGTGGTGAAGAAGCACACGCCGCCGGCGTAGTGACAGGCGTCGCCGCCGTCGAACCTGCGCGCCTCGCACACCTGGTGACGGGTGCCCTTGAGCGGCGCGGCCGGCCACGGCACCGGCTCCCACCGGCCGGAGCCGCACAGCACCTCCAGCGCGCCCTCGGTCAGGTCGCCCCAGTCGTACGGGCGGAACCGGTAGAAGCAGCCGTCGCGCTCGCCCTCGGTCAGGTAGACGACCTGCCGGTCGGGGTCGCAGGCGGCCGCCTCGTGCCGGAACCGGCCCATCGCCAGCCGGGGACGCGCCGCGCGGACACCGTACGGGTCGCACTCGAACACGCGGCCCCGGTGGCCGAGCTCGCCGGACAGCCACGTGTTCCAGGGGGTGGCGCCGCCCGCGCGGTTGAGCTCGGTGCCGGACAGGATGCGGTAGGCGTCGCCGACGGAGCCGTCGGGCCGGAAGCGGATCGCCGCCGCGCCGCCGAGCAGGGACAGCTCGGAGTTGGACACGTAGATCCAGCCGTCGCCGTCGGGGAAGCACGCTCCGTCGTCGGGCGCGGCGTGCCAGGTCAGCCCGGCCACCTTGCTCCCCGAACGGGCCACCACCCTGCCGCCGAACCCCGCTGGCAGGGACAGCAGCCCTTCGGCGCCGGGCTCCTGGACCGGTCCGTACGGGCTCACCCCGCCCTGGGAGAGCGGGCCCGTACGGAGAAGAGTCTTGTGGGACATCGGTTGGGCCTCCCTCTGGATGCCACGCTAGTCGACCGCACGGACGTGAAGGGGGAGGACACCGCGATCGAACGGCACACGAACGAGAAAGGGCCTCCCGGCATGCGGAAGCCCGGGGCCGGCCGGCTCCCGGGCTCGCGTCCCGCACGCATCAGCTCATGGCCTGGAACATCCAGTGCTGCTTCTCGATGTCCTGGTTGACGGCGATGAGAAGGTCCTGGGTCGACGGGTCGGACTCCTCGGTCATGTCGATGCGCTCGCGCATCCGCCGGCCGATGCCGCCGAGGACGTCGGTCATCGCCGACACCACCTTGCCGGACTCGAGCCATCCGGACTCCGGCTGGGACAGCTGGCTGGACTTGGACACCGTGGCGGACCTGCCGTCGGCGTTCATGCCCAGGGCGGACATGCGCTCGGCGAGGGTGTCGGTGTGCCGGCGGGCCAGCGTGACGACCTCGTCGAGCTGCAGGTGGACCGAACGGAAGTTGGGGCCGATGACGTTCCAGTGCATCTGCTTGGCGACCAGGGAGAGGTCGATCAGGTCTATGAGGGCGCCTTGCAGGCACTTGCCGGTCGTGGTCTTAGCGTCGCCCGAAAGCGGGCTGTTAATCGTAGCCATGTCGTACCTCCTCCCCGAGGATGTGCCTTTCATGCCCGGATTTCTGATTCCCTTGACACTGTAATAGTGACAGTGTCACTGTGAGGGTATGAGCGACACCTGGACCATCGGCGAGCTGGCGGAGCGCGCGGCCGACGCGCTGCGCGCCCACGCGCAGCCGCTCAACGGCCGGGTCCGCGACGTGCCGGGCGAGCGGCTCATCAGGTGGTACACCACGATCGGGCTGGTCGACCCGCCGCTGACCCGGCGCGGCCGGATCGCCCGCTACGGGCGGCGCCACCTGCTGCAACTGGTCGCGGTCAAACGCCTGCAGGCGGAGGGCATGTCGATCGCCGACATCCAGGCGGCCCTCGCGGGCGCCCCGGACGCCTCGCTCGAAGCCACGGCCCGCCTCCCCGGTCCCCCGCCCGAGGCCGGGGATCTCCGCACCCCCCGCGGTGCGGGGGCGGACGCGCGGCTTGGCGTGTCCGCGTCCGGAGTGGTCCCGCCGCCCGGCTCACCGGACGGCCAGGAGCCGCCGGGCACGGAGGCGGGCGCGTACCTGGAGGACGGGAGACCGCGGACCCGGTCCAGGTTCTGGGCGGATCGGCCCGCACAAGGACCGGATCGAGGTGTGCGGAAGCCGCGCGGCGGCTTCCATGAGGAGAACCCCGGCGCACCGGCCGGCGGGGCCGGGCGGACGGAGCGGCGCGGCGGGACGCCCGGGGCCGTGCACGGGGTGCGGCTGGCGGGAGGGGTGACGCTGGTGCTCGACGAGGCGCGGCGGGCCCCCGGGGACGACGACGTGCGGGCGCTGCTCGCGGCGGCGGGGCCGCTGCTCGCGGTGCTCGAAGAGAGAGGACTCCTATGAAGATCACTTCGCTTGAGCCCGCCCGATGCGTGCCGGAGCCCGACGCCGGGATCGGGGCGCTGCGGACCGAGCGCGGCAACCTGCCGCTGGAGAGCGTCGACGTGCACGCCGCGATCGCGGGCCTGGTCGCCGGGGTGGAGGTGGCCCAGGGCTTCCGCAACCCGTTCGACGTCACGCTGGAGGCCACGTACGTCTTCCCGCTGCCCGACAGGGCCGCCGTCACCGCGTTCCGGATGGAGGCGGACGACCGGGTCGTCGAGGGGGTGCTCAAGGAGCGCGGCCAGGCGCGCGCCGACTACGACAGGGCGCTGCGCGAGGGCAGGCGGGCGGCGATCGCCGAGGAGGACCGGCCTGACGTGTTCACCATCCGGGTGGGCAACATCCTGCCCGGCGAGCGGGTGACGGTCCGGCTGACGCTGAGCCAGCCGCTGCCGTACGAGGACGGCGCGGCGACGTTCCGCTTCCCGCTGGTGGTGGCGCCCCGCTACATCCCGGGCGAGGCGCTCGACGGCCCGCCCGCCGGGTCGGGCACCGCGCCGGACACCGACGCGGTCCCTGACGCCTCCCGCGTCACTCCCCCGGTGCTGCTGCCCGGCTTCCCGAACCCGGTCCGCCTGTCCCTGTCGGCCACCGTCGACGCCGCCGGGCTGGACCTGCGCGAGCTGGCCTCCAGCCTGCACGTGGTCGAGGAGGAGGGCGACACCGTACGGCTGCGCCCGGGTGAGCGGCTGGACCGTGACTTCATCCTGCGGCTGTCGTTCGCCGCGTCCACGTCCCTGCAGTTCGACGGCGCGGGCACGTTCGCGCTGTTCGTGGTCCCGCCCGAGCTGGAGACGGACCGGCGGCCGCGCGACCTCGTGCTGCTGCTGGACCGGTCGGGCAGCATGGCGGGCTGGAAGATGGTCGCGGCGCGCCGGGCCGCGGCCCGGATCGTCGACACGCTCACGCCGGGCGACCGGTTCGCGGTCCTGGCGTTCGACTCGGTGGTGGAGGAGGCGTTCGAGGGCCTGGCCGAAGGGTCCGACCGCAACCGCTACCGCGCCGTCGAGCACCTGGCCAGGGTGGACGCGCGCGGCGGCACCGAGCTGCTGGAGCCGCTGCGCCGGGCCATCGCCCTGCTCGGCGGCGAGCAGGGCAGGGAACGCGTCCTGGTCCTGGTCACCGACGGCCAGGTCGGCAACGAGGACCAGATCCTGGAGCTGACCGGCGGCGCGCTGTCGGCCATGCGGGTGCACACGGTCGGCATCGACCGGGCGGTGAACGCGGGCTTCCTGGGCCGGCTGGCCGGCCTGGGCGCGGGCCGGAGCGAGCTGGTGGACTCGGAGGACCGGCTGGACGCGGCCATGGAGCAGATCCACCGCCGGATCGGCGCGCCGCTGGTGACGGACCTGTCGCTGAAGGACCTGGACGTGGAGCCGGGCACGGTCACGCGCCTGGGGTCCCTCTTCCCCGGCGTGCCGCTGCGGGTGTACGGGCGGTGCCGGGGCGGCTCGGCCGTGACGGTGCGCGGCCTGGCGTCCGGCGCGCCGTGGGAGGAGCGTGTGCCGGGCACCGTCGTCGACAGCCCGGCCCTGGGCGCCGTCTGGGCGCGCGCCCACCTGCGCGAGCTGGAGGACCGGTACGCGATGGGCGAGCGGGAGCTGGAAGGGGAGATCGTCCGGGTCTCGCTGGAGCACGGCGTGCTGTGCAGGTTCACCGCCTACGTCGCGGCCGACACCCGGCAGGTGGCCGAGGGCGGCCCGGAGCACCAGGTGATCCAGCCGGTGGAGCAGCCGAGCGGCTGGGAGGCGCCGGTCTCGCCGATGGCGTTCGGCCTCACCGCGATGGCAGGGCCCGCGCCGGCGCCGCCCCCCGCCTCCGGCGGGCCCGGGATCGCGCCCGCGGGCGGTTTCGCGGCCATGCTGGGCGGCGATGACGCGTTCCTGCCGGGGGCGGGGCCCGCGCCGCGGATGGCGCGCGGGCCGATGTCCGCGCGGCCCGCGCCGCGCGCCACGCGGAGCCTGGACACCGTGCGTCCCCAGCTGGTGGCCGAGCTGGACCGGCTGAAGGCGCTGCACGCTCCGGGCGCTCTCTACCTGGCCGATCTCGGCTCCCGGCTGGCCGCGCTGTCGGCGTACCTGGGCGGGCACGCCGAGCTGGCCGCGCTGGCCCGCGAGCTGGAGGCGGCCGAGCGGCCGGGGACCGACCCGGAGGCGCTCCGCCGGCGCGCCATCGAGGTGCTCACCGCCCTGACCGGCGGCTCCGGCCCCCGCGGCGGGAGCGGGGGCGAGGGCAGGGAACGCCCGTTCTGGAAGCGGGCCTGACGGTCACCGCAGCGGCGTCTACTCCTTGACGTCCACTCCTTGAACAGCACCAGCTCACAGGCGTCCGCCACGGTGTACGGGTCGTCGCGCAGGATGGCGCGCAGCTCCGCCTCGTCGGCGACCTCGTACACGTGCAGGGCGCCGCTGTCGTCCGCCCAGGGGCCGGCCGTCACCAGCAGGCCCCTGTCCTTCAGCCCGCGCAGGTGCTCGCGATGAGCGGGCCGCACCCGCAGCCGCTCCCGCCGCCGCTCCGGGTCGCCGTCGAAGGCCAGTGGGACCACGTATCTCGTCATGCCCGGCAGGCTAGGGCCGCGAGGCCGGCGGGCGCCGCGCCGCGGGACACGACGGTGGTGTATCACCGGATACATGACGTACGCGCTGGCCGATCTGCCGATGCTGAGCGGGCTGGACGCCGCGCGGGTCCGGGAGCTGGAAGGGCTGGCCCGGCGCCGCCGCTACCCGGCCGGCCAGGTGCTGTGCACCGAGGGCGACCCCGCGGGTGAGCTGATCGTGCTGCTGGACGGCCGGGTCCGGGCGAGCCGGGCGGGCGCGGACGGCCGGGAGGCGGTGCTGGCGGCGCCGTCCGCCCCGGTCGCGTTCGACAAGACCGCGCTCCTGGCGGGCCTGGTCCGGCTCGGCAGGTCGGAGGTGACCGTGCTCGACCGGGACGCGCTCGCCCGTATCGGCGGCGCGCCCTGATCCCGGCCTCGTCCGTCGCCGGGCACGAGCGGAGGAACCACGGAAAAAGCCGGCACCTCGGGCAGCCGTATCCTGGGCAGGTGACCACGATGGTGCTCGACGGCGGGCTCGCCACCCAGCTCGAACGGCTCGGCGCCGACCTCGGCGACGCGCTCTGGTCGGCGCGGCTGCTGCTCGACGACGCCGCCCTGATCCGGCAGGCGCACGCCGCGTACTTCGCGGCCGGCGCCGACGTGGCCACGACCGCCGGCTACCAGGCGTCCATCGCCGGGTTCCTGCGCCGGGGGATCGACCGGGAGCAGGCTGAAAGCCTGATCCGCCTGTCGGTGGAGGTGGCCGCGCAGGCCCGCGACGAGGCCGGCCGCGGGCTCGTGGCGGCCTCGGTCGGCCCCTACGGCGCCTACCTGGCCAACGGGGCCGAATACACCGGCGACTACGGCATCGACGAGGACGCGCTGCTGGCCTGGCACCGCCCCCGCTGGGAGATCCTCGCCTCCTCCGAGGCCGACCTGCTGGCCTGTGAGACCATCCCGTCATTCGCCGAGGCGCGGGCGCTGGCCAGGCTGCTGGCAGAGACGCCGTCGGTCAAGGCCTGGGTGAGCTTCTCCTGCCGCGACGCCGCCCACATCAGCGACGGCACCCCGATCGCCGAGGCGGCCGCGCTGTTCACCGGCAACCCGCAGGTGGTGGCCGTCGGCGCCAACTGCACCGCCCCGCGGCACATCCCCGGTCTCATCGCCGCCCTGCGCGGCGGCCTGCCTGTCGTGGTCTACCCCAACTCGGGCGAGACCTGGGACGCCGCCGCCCGCCGCTGGCGCGGCACGGCCGACCCGATCGAGTACGGTCAGGCGGCCGAGGAGTGGCAGGCGGCGGGAGCCGCGCTGATCGGCGGCTGCTGCCGCACCACGCCCGACCACATCCGGGAACTCCGCGCCCGCCTGGCCTGAACACTCGCCCGGCCTGAACGCTCATCTGGCCTGAACGCTCATCTGGCCTGAACGCTCATCTGGCCTGAAGGGCGGTCGGGGCGTCAGTCGCGCT
This sequence comes from Nonomuraea corallina, assembly GCF_027620315.1. GTDB lineage: Bacteria > Actinomycetota > Actinomycetes > Streptosporangiales > Streptosporangiaceae > Nonomuraea > Nonomuraea corallina. The sequence goes on from NZ_JAPNNL010000047.1 coordinate 24,015, forward strand.
TGTTCGCGGCCCTGGCCGCCCGTTCCATCTCCACCTTGGCGCTGGCGGCGTACTTGTCGACGTACTCCTGCCCCGACAGCTCCATCAGGGCGTACATGATCTCGTCGGTCACCGCGCGCAGCACCAGCCGGTCGTCCTCCATGCCGTAGTAGCGGGAGAAGTCGAGCGGCTTGCCGAACCGCACCTCGGGACGGATGCCGAGCTTGGGCAGCGGCCTGCCCGGCGGCATCATCTCGAAGGTGTTGACCATGGCCCACGGGATGACCGGGGCCCGCGACTCCAGCGCGAGCCTGGCCACGCCGGTCTTGCCCTTGTAGAGGCGGCCGTCGGGCGAGCGGGTGCCCTCGGGGTAGATGCCGAGCAGGTGGCCCTCGCGCAGCACCCGCAGGCCGGTGCGGAGCGCGGCCTCGCTGGCCTTGCCGCCGGAGCGGTCGATCGGGACGGTGCCGACGCCGCTGAAGAACATGCGGGTGAAGAAGCCCTTGACGCCGCGCCCGGTGAAGTAGTCGGACTTGCCCAGGCTGATGACCTTGCGCCGGAGATGGAGCGGGCCGAAGAAGTGGTCGGCGAAGGACAGGTGGTTGCCGGCGAGGATGGCCGGCCCCTCCTTGGGCACGTTCTCGACGCCTTCGGTGACCGGCCGGAAGACGATGTGGAGGATCGGCCCCAAGATGGCCTTGACCACCCAGTAGAACACCCGGCCACCTCTTCCTCACGCGACGGTCGCCAACAGGTAGTCATCTTCCCATCCCACGGTGCATGCTCCTACACCACCTCTCGCACAATCGCCCTGGATCGTGCGACGATCGGGCAGTTCCGGGATGAAAAAGCATGGAGGAGCTGTTATGCCGCTCATGCCAGGCGCCGAGCCCTACCACCACCGTGCAGGACCGATCGGCGTGCTGCTGTGCCACGGCTTCACCGGCACCCCGCAGTCGCTGCGCCCCTGGGCCGAGTATCTGGCCTCGCACGGGCTGACCGTGTCGCTGCCGCGCCAGCCGGGGCACGGCACCACCTGGCAGGAGATGAACCGTACCCGCTGGGAGGACTGGTACGCCGAGGTGGAGAAGGCGTTCGCGGACCTCCAGGGCCGCTGCGCCGAGGTGTTCACCGCGGGGCTGTCGCTCGGCGGGTGCCTGGCGCTGCGGCTGGCCGAGATGCACGGCGAGGGGGTGCGCGGCGTGGTGGTGGTCAACCCGTCCATCACCAACGACGTGTGGCTGATGAAGCTGGCGCCGCTGCTGAAGTGGTTCGTCCCCTCGATCCCGGGGGTGGGCAACGACGTGAAGAAGGCCGGGGTCACCGAGCTGGCCTACAGCCGCACCCCGGTGAAGGCGGCCGCGTCGCTGCCCGAGCTGTGGTCGCTGGTGCAGGCCGACCTGAGCAAGGTGAGGCAGCCGCTGCTGGTCTACCACAGCACCGACGACCATGTGGTGAAACCCGCCAGCGTGGCCCTCATCCGTGAGAGGGTCCCGCAGGCCACGATCGAGGAACTTGCCGATAGCTACCATGTTGCGACGCTGGACAACGATGCCGACAGGATCTTTGCCGGGAGCCTCGACTTCATCCGGACCCATGCCTCGGTACCCTTGCAGAGGGACTGATCGCACCCAGGGGGAAGTCGCGATCGCTGTGGAGAGGCCCATCTGAGTGACGCCCCAAAGTGACGAGGACGAGGTCTGGCGTCAGATCGTCGCGTCCTTCAACGACACCGCCGAGCGAGACTCGGCCGATCAGCCCTGGCCGGACAGCGAGAACGTCCCGGTCGAGCCGACGCGGCGGGTGGTCAAACCGCCGGAGGAGTTCGCCGACGACCGCCGGGCCGGCGCGGGCGACCTGGACGAGCTGGACGACCCGGACGACCCTGGTGACGCGCACGGCAAGGACGGCCGGGACGGCATGGATGGCCCGGCCGGCCCGGACCGCGAGGCCGCCGAGGACGGCTCCGGCCGGCGGGAGGGCGACGACGAGGGGCATTACGAGCCGCCGCCTCCGCCGCCGCTGCCGAAGCTCGACCTGCCGGCCAAGCTGGCCTGGGTGGCGCTGTTCGGCGGTCCCGGCTATCTCCTGGTCGCCGCGATGGCCGGCTGGCACATGGAGGGCTGGGCGCTGTTCGGCGCGGTGGCGGCGTTCATCGGCGGGTTCGTGGCGTTGGTGGTGCGCATGGGCGACGGCCCGCCCGGCGACTCGGGCTGGGACGACGGCGCCCGTCTCTAGGACTTGCCGGGCTCCGGGGTTTCCCGGTTCTGGGGTTTCCCGGTTCTGGGGTTTCCCGGTTCTGAGGTTTCCCCGGTTCAAGGGTTTCCCAGGCTCCAGGGCTTCTCGGGCCCTAGGACTTCTCGGGTTCGCGCGGTCCGAAGGACTCCACCACGTCGGTGTAGCGCTCCCGGCCGTCGACCGCGTGGCCGACCGCCCACACCGCCTGCCTGCCCGCCAGGTAGGTGACGGCCTGCAGGCGGACGCTGGTCCTGCCGTCAGCCGCCTCGCCCCGCATCACGTCGCACGAACGCTTGTCGCAGCGCAGCAGGTAGGCCTCGGCGGCGCGGGCGGGGTCGTGGCCGGAGATCCAGTAGTGTCCCTTGCCGTCGCCGGTCACCCCGTAGAGGCGGGCCCCGGCGGTCGGGACGGCCTGGCGCTGCCACTGCTTGCCGTTCCACGTCAGCACGAGCGGCTCGACCGCGCCGGGACCGCGGTAGACGCCGCCCACCGCCACCGCCCGCTTGGCGCTGTCGGCGTGGACGTCGCGCAGGTAGCCTCCGGCGATGGCCGGCGTCTTGACCCGCTTCCAGGAGCCGCCGGCACGCTTCATGATCAGCGGCCCCGTTCCGGTGTCGCCGACGGCGAGGTCACCGTCGACGGCGTACAGGGCGCCTTTCTCGCTGGTCTCCCGGACCAGCCAGTCGCCGTCCTCGCGGGTGACGACGAGGGCGTGCTTGCCGCGGCTGCCGACGCCGACGACGCGCTCCCCTGCCGTCCCGACCCCGCCCAGCCAGTCGCCGCTGCGCAGCCCCTGCGGCCGGACCCGCTCGAAGCCGGCGACGTCGCCGTGGGCGAGGTAGGGCAGGCCGTCGAGGCCGTCGCCGACCGCCCACACGTCGCCCTCCCCCGCGGCCGAGACCGACCGCAGGTTGCCGGCGCCGGTGGTGTCGCGGATGCCGATCTCGCTCCACCGCTCGCCGTTCCAGTGGCGGATGGTGCCGCGGTTCTTCCACACGTCCCAGATCTGCTGCTGGCCCACGGCCCACACGGCGCCGGACGGCAGGGCGAGCACGTCGGAGAGCGAGCCGTCGACGGGCAGCCGCACGCTGGTGCTCCGCTGCCAGGCGTCGATGGCGGCGGGGCGTGGATCGGCATGCGCGACGGTCGGGAGGCCGGGAACGGCCAGACCGGCCGCCAGGATCATGGTGAGCGCACGCCGCGGAGTGCGACGGGTCATGAAGGAGATGCTACGGGTTGCCGGGGGCCGATCATCCTTCACCCGGCGAGTCTCAGGTGGGCGACGACCGGCAGATGGTCGGTCGCGGCGGCCAGATCGGCCCCTGGGGCGTCCACTCCGCCGCAGGACAGGACCTGGATCCCGGGCGCGGCGAACACCCCGTCGATGCGGTGTCCCGGCCGTCTGGCGGTGAAGGTGAGCCCGTCGCCGCGGGGGGCGGCGGCGTAGCAGTCGGTGAGCTGCCCGGCGAGATAGCGCCAGGCCGGCTGGTGCGGGCTCTCGTTCAGGTCACCGCCCAGCACGACGGGCGCGCCGTACGGGGCCGCGACCCGGCGCACCCGAGCCATCGCCTCCGCGGCGTGGTGCAGCCTGGCCCGGCCGTCGAGGTCGAGGTGGACCGAGGCGACGGCCAGCGGCGCCCCGCCCACCTCCACGACGGCCACGGCGAGCCCTCGCGGCTCCAGGCCGAGGAAGACCCGCAGCAGGCCGCTCTCGGCGTGCAGGGACCGCACCCGGGGCGCGGCCAGCACCGCCACCCCGGCCACGCCCTGACCCGCCACGAGGCGCAGCCCGCAGCGGGCCGCCAGCCGCTCGCAGCGGGCCCGCCAGCCGGCCAGCCGGGGGGCCTCCTGCAGGCAGATCAGGTCGGCGCGCATCGCGGTCAGCACCCGCACGAGCGCGGGCACGTCGTCTCTGAGACCCCGCAGGTTGTACGTGCCGACCCTGAGCTCGGTCACCCGGTCAGCGCCGCCGGGCCAGGTCGGCCGCGCCCACCAGTCCGGCCGAGGCGCCGAGCTCGGCCGGCCGCACCTCCGCCACCGGGCGATGGCCCCTGCCGGTCAGCCGCTCCTCGAAGGTCCTCCTGGCGCGGTCGAGGAACAGGTCGGCCGCCCTGGACACGCCGCCGCCGAGGATGAAGCAGCCGGGGTCGAGCACGGCGGCCAGGTCGGCCATGCCCTGGCCGAGCCAGTCGGCCAGGCTGTCGAAGGCGGCCAGCGAGACCTCGTCGCCCTTGTGCGCCGCCTCGGTCACCTCCTCGCCCTCGATCCTGCCGCCGGCCAGCCCGATCAGGATCTCGGCCCGTTCGGGGTGCGCGGCGGCGCGCTCCCTGGCCTCGATGACCAGCGCGTTGCCGCTCGCGTACTGCTCCCAGCAGCCGTGCAGGCCGCAGCCGCACGGCCGGCCCTCGGGCACCATCTCCATGTGCCCCAGCTCGGCGCCCATCCCCCAGCGGCCTCGGTAGAGTGCGCCGTCGAGCACGATGCCGCCGCCGATGCCGGTGCCGATGGTCAGGCAGACGATGTGGGACTGGCCGCGCCCGGCGCCGAACCTGAACTCTCCCCAGGCCATGGCGTTGGCGTCGTTCTCCACCACGACGGGCAGCCCGACCAGGCCGTTGATCCGCTTCTGCAGCGGCTCCTCACGCCAGGCCAGATTGGGCGCGAACCGCACCACCGAGCGGGACTCGTCGACGAACCCCGCCGCGCCGATGCCGACCGCCTCGATCTCCCGGCCCTCGGCGAGCTCGCGGACACAGGCGGCGACGGTCTCGGCGACCAGGTCGGGGTGCTCGGCGTCGGTCGGTCTGAGGGTCTGCTCCAGGATCGTGCCGTCTTCGTCCACCACGCCCGCGGCGACTTTGGTGCCGCCGATGTCCACACCGATCGTGAGCATGACCCAATCCCTCTGCTAGTCCAGGTCTATGTGTTCCACATTGTCGCGGTCGTCACGCCCCCGTTCGTCCCGCGCGCGTGTCGTGGGCCGGCTACTGAGCACGTCGAGGGCGTCGCGGAAGGCGGCGAACAGCTCGCCTCCGGCCGCCACGAGGTGGGTGGCGACGTCGGCGGTGCGGTCGCCGCCCGACTCGCGCTGCGCCGCGATGGCCCGGCAGACCGGGCAGGCGCGGCAGACGTACTCGTCCTGCGGCTCGGCGACGGCCTCGCTCCACACGTCCTTCTCGGACCGCCCGCCGCCGGTGAACGAGTGGAACACGCTCTTCCCGACGTGCCGGGTGGCGCGGCCCTGCAGGCTGTCGAAGAGCTTGCGCGCCTCCTCGGCGACGGTGCCGATGGGGTCTCTGTCGTTGGCTGTGGTGCGGTCGTTCTCGGTCATCTGGCCCTCCCGGTCGGTCCGGCGTCCGCCCTCTTCGCTCACGTGCCGTCCCGGCCGCGCGCTTCGTCGGTTTCCGCCTCCGAGGTGAACCGTACCCGCAGCCGGCCGTCGCGGAGCACCGCGCCGCTGATCTTCCTGCGTGCCAGCGCCACGGGCAGCGCCAGGATCCGGCGGTACGGCCCCGCCGTGATGATCAGTTCGTCGCCCTTGCGCGCCAGGTCCACCTCGTCCCGCTCCGCGCCGGGCAGGGCCAGGGTGAGCTCGTCGGCGGACAGCCGCAGCGGCGGCTCCACCGCGGGCGGCGCGAACGGGTCGCTCTCGCCGTAGAGGTCCTCGCCGACGGCGGCCAGCGCCTGCCTGCCGACGGGCTCGGCGGGCAGGTAGGGCACGGTGTGCACGGGCAGCGGCGCGAACGACTCCTCGGCCTCGGTCAGCAGCCTGGACTGGGCCGCCACCCAGCGGGCGCGCCACTCGTCGGCGTCGTCGCCGGGGAAGACCCGGTTGGCGATCACCGCGTCGACGCGGTACCCGTACAGGTTGAGCGAGGTGAGGGTGCGCCTGGCCTCGGCGAGCACCACCGCCTCCGGCGTGAGCACGAGGCGCACCGAGGCGTGGTCGCCGGTGAGCAGCTCGCGCACCTCAAGCAGCCCGCGGTGGAAGCGCTCGCCGGCGTTCATCACGTCCTCGCCCGGCGCGCTGACCCTGGCCACGCCGCGCACCAGCGGCGCGGCCAGCCGCATGAGCCTGCGGCCGACCGGCATGAGCCGGTTGACGTGCCAGTCGAGCGCCTCGGGCAGCGCCAGCAGGCGCAGCGTCTCGGCGGTGGGGGCGCAGTCGACGACGATGACGTCCCAGCGGCCGGAACGGGCGTGCTCGCGCAGCTCCAGCAGGGCGATGACCTCTTCGGCGCCGGGCAGGACGGTGATCTCCTCGGAGGTGATCTCGTCCAGGCCCAGCTCGACGAAGACGCCGCGGGCGTACTCGCGCAGCTCGCCCCAGTGGCGTTCGAGCGTGCGCTGGGTGTCGACCTGGTGCAGGTGGAGGCCGGGCGCGATCTCGCCGGGCTCGGCGCCGAGCGCGTCGGCCAGGGAGTGGGCGGTGTCGGTGGAGACGATGAGCGTCTTGAGTCCGCGCCGCGCGGCCAGGGTGGCGGTGGCCGCCGCGGCGGTCGTCTTGCCGACGCCGCCCTTGCCGGTGAAGAGCAGGACGCGAGGGTGCACCTCAGCCTTCCACGCGCTTCTTGAGTCCCTTGAGCGCCGTGTCGACGATCACTTTCTCCGCCTTCCGCTTGATCATGCCGATCATGGGGACGGCGAGGTCGACCGCGAGCTCGTACGTCACCTCGACTCCCCTGCCCGTCTCCGCCAGCAGGTAACTCCCGTCGAGCGCGGCGACCATCTTGCCGGGCTCGATCACCCGCCAGCTGACGCTCTCGTCGTCGTGCCAGGTGTAGGCCAGGGTGTAGGTGTCGCTGATCACGCCGGCGTCGAGCACGAACCGCACGGTCGCGGGCCTGCCGTCGGGGGCGCTGGTGAGCACCTCGGCGCTCTTGACCTGGCCGGCCCACTCCGGATAGGAGGGGAGGTCCGCGATGACCGCCATCACGCGGGCGCGGTCGGCGTCGACGGTGATACTCGAACTGGTGCGATCAGCCATGGCACCAAAGTAGTGCAGAAATGGCTCCCGGCGGCGGAGCGGGCCTGGTCACCACTCCAGGACGTACGGGACGCCCCTGCCGCGGAAGTGGCCGACGTTCACGCACTCGGTGCGGCCGATGCGGGTGCGCCGGCGAAGCGGCTGGTGGACGTGGCCGAACAGGGCGTAGCGCGGCTGGGTGCGCCGGATCAGCTCCAGCGTGGCCTCGCTCCCCCGCTCGAAGCGCCGGGCCACCACGTCGTAGAGCAGCTCGGGCACGGCGGGCGGGATGTGGCAGCACAGCACGTCCACCTCGCCGATGGCCTCGACCTTGGCGGCGAACTCCTCCTCGCCGATCTCGTTGGGCGTCCGGTACGGGGTCTTGAGCCCGCCGCCGACGAACCCGAAGCGCAGCCCGCCGATCTCCACCGTCTCGCCGTCGAGCACCCGGTGGCCGGGGCCGAGGTAGTCGCTCCACAGGCGGGGCACGTCGACGTTGCCGTAGGTCAGGTAGGCCGGCGCGGGCATGGCGGCGAACAGCTCGGCGTACTGGGCGCGCACGTGCCGCTCGATGTGGTCGCGCGGGTCGCCGCCGAGGCTGCCCCACAGCTCCGCCGACATGGCCCTGGCCTCGTCGAAGCGCTTGGCGGTGCGCAGCGCGATGAACTCCGCGGCCCGGCCGGCGCCGAACAGGTCGGCGAAGATGCCCTGGGCGTGGTCGTCGTAGTCGATGAACAGGATGAGATCGCCGAGACAGATCAGCGCGTCGGCGCCGTCGCCCGCGCGGGCGAGCGCGTCGGCCCTGCCGTGCACGTCGCTGATCACATGGACCCTCATGCGGAAATCCTACGAGTAACGCCTGCTAGCGTGAGGAACGGCTGCTCATAACACCTGGATGACGAAAGCTACCTATTGGTAACTTATCGCGGTAACGTCCGGGTCGATCCGAAACGTGCACCCCGGAGGAGTGAACCTGTGCGCGAATACAGCGTCCCCGTCGTGGTGGATGTCCCCGGCTCGGCCTCGCTGGCCGACACCGTGTTCCAGCGGGGCGAGCGGGAACCCGGACGGGTGATCCTGCGCCGCAAGGCCGGCGACGGCTGGCCGGCGGTCACCGCGGGCGAGTTCCGCGACCAGGTGGCCGGGGTGGCCAAAGGGCTGATGGCGGCGGGCGTCGGACACGGCGACCGGGTGGCGCTGATGTCACGCACGCGTTACGAGTGGACGCTCATCGACTACGCGATCTGGGCGATCGGCGCGGTCACCGTGCCGATCTACGAGACCTCCTCGGCCGACCAGGTCGCCTGGATCCTCGCCGACAGCGGCGCCAAGGCCGCCTTCGTCGAGCTGGACGCGCACGAGCGGACGGTCCGCGAGGCGGCGCCCGGCCTCAAGGACGTCTGGCGGGTCGAGGCCGCGCTCGACGGCTCGCTCGACGGCCCGCTCGACGGCTCGATCGACTCCGCGGGCGTGGACGACGCCGACCTGGAGGAGCTCCGGTCCCGGGTGAGCGGGTCCGACCTGGCGACGATCGTCTACACCTCCGGCACCACCGGCCGCCCCAAGGGCTGTCTCATCACCCACGACAACCTGCTGTTCACCGCGCTCAACGTGCTGCACGGGCCGCTGCGGCCGCTGTTCACCGGCGATCCCGCGGCGCTGCTGTTCCTCCCGCTGGCGCACATCTTCGCGCGCATGATCCAGGTCGTGCTGGTGGAGGCGGGCGCGGTGATGGCGCACACCCCCAACATGAAGAACGTCGCGCCCGACCTGCAGGACTTCAAGCCGACCTTCCTGCTGGGCGTGCCCCGCGTCTTCGAGAAGGTCTACAACGCCGCCGAGCAGAAGGCCATCGCGGGCGGCAAGGGCAGGATCTTCGCGAGCGCCGCCGACGTGGCGGTGGCCTGGAGCAGGGCGCAGGCCACCGGCGGGGCCGGGCTCGGACTGCGGCTGCGCCACGCGGTGTTCGACAAGCTCGTGTACGCCAAGCTCCGCGAGGCCACGGGCGGGCGGCTGTCGGCCGCGGTGTCGGGCGGGTCCGCGCTGGGCGACCGGCTGGGCCACTTCTTCCGCGGCGTCGGCATCGAGGTGTTCGAGGGCTACGGGCTGACCGAGACGTCCGCCCCCTGCTCGGTCAACCTGCCGGACGCCAACAAGATCGGCACCGTGGGCCGGCCGCTGCCCGGCGTCACGATCCGCATCGCCGACGACGGCGAGATCCTGGCCAAGGGCCGCAACGTGTTCGTCGGCTACTGGAACGACGAGCAGGCCACCGGCGAGGTCGTCGACGCCGACGGCTGGTTCCACACCGGCGACGTGGGCGACCTGGACGACGACGGCTACGTGAGCATCACCGGGCGCAAGAAGGAGATCCTGGTGACGGCCGCGGGCAAGAACGTCGCCCCCGGCCCGCTGGAGGACGCGCTGCGCGCGCACCCGCTCGTCTCCCAGGCGATGGTCGTCGGCGACGGGCGGCCGTTCGTCGGCGCGCTGATCACTCTCGACCCGGAGGCGCTGGAGCCGTACGCCCCGGCCACCGCCGCCGAGCTGCGCACCGACCCGCGCGTCCTGGCCGAGGTGCAGGGCGCGGTCGACCGGGCCAACAGCACGGTCTCCAAGGCGGAGCAGATCAAGAAGTTCACCGTGCTGGGCTCGGACCTCACCGAGGAGAGCGGCCATCTGACCCCGACGCTCAAGGTGAAAAGGCAGATCGTGGCCCGCGACTTCGCGGACGAGATCGCGGCTCTCTACGGGACCAAGGGCTGACCGGAGTCCTGACCGGTTAAAGAAACGGTGTGGAGTCACCCGGTCACAGACGGTAGCCTTTGGAGGACGGCCGGGACCGGAGATCCCTAACATCCCCGGTCCCTACCTCCGACGGTAGGGGAGACCACCCGTGAGCATCAATGACACAGCCGTTCGATTCGGCGCCGCGATCCAGAACGAGCTGATCCAGATCAAGGCCGACCACATCGAGCTGGGCCAGCAGCTCACCGAGCGCGTCAACGGCGTGGCCGACCGGGTCAAGACCCTCGACAGGAGGGTCGGCGCCCTGGACGAGAAGGTCGACAAGCTCGACACGAAGGTCGGCGACCTGGCCGAGTCGGTGGACAAGCGGTTCGAGGCCGTCGACGAGCGCTTCGACGTCGTGGACCGCCGGTTCGAAGCGGTGGATCAGCGCTTCGACGCCGTGGACCGCCGGTTCGAGGCCGTCGACCAGCGGTTCGACGCCATGGACCGCAAGTTCGACGCCATGCAGGCGACGCAGACCGAGATGATGAAGATCCTCATCGACATCCAGCGCAAGATCAACAACTGTCCGTCCTGCAACTGACGATCGTCCACGAGGCCGCCGGCGACTCCCCCGGCGGCCTCTTGGCGTCGGTCCGTTGACAGTTTGAAAAGTTGGCTTTTCGATGAGAGGTGATTGAACTCGGGGGAATATGAGGGTCCGGCAAGGAGGAACCATCATGGACCAACGTCCGCCGATCTCCCGCCGCAATCTAATTCTCGGCACGGCCGCGGCCTTCGGCGTGCCCGCCGTGCTCGCCGCCTGCGGCGGCTCCGAGCAGCCGAGCCCCGGCGCCGCCGCCACCGGCGGCCTGGGCACCGTCACCCTGGGCTCCAACGCCTCCGACGAGGTGCCGAAGAAGTCGCTGGCCACCGTGGTCGGGAACTTCACCCAGGCCGGCGTGCGGATCAACACCGTCGACCACAACACGTTCCAGGAGAACATCAACCGCTACCTGCGGGGCACGCCCGACGACGTGTTCACCTGGTTCGCCGGCTACCGGATGCAGTTCTTCGCCGAGCAGGGCCTGGCCACGGACATCTCCGACGTGTGGCAGGAGATCGGCGGCGACTACACCCAGGCGTTCAAGGACGCCTCCACCGGCACCGACGGCAAGCAGTACTTCATCCCGTTCACGTACTACCCGTGGGCGGTCTTCTACCGCAAGAGCGTCTGGGAGGAGAAGGGGTACGAACCCCCCAGGACGCTCGACGAGCTGACCGCGCTGGCCAAGAGGATGCGGGGCGACGACCTGGTGCCGATCGCGTTCGCGGACAAGGACGGCTGGCCCGCGATGGGCACGTTCGACATCATCAACATGCGGACGAACGGCTACGACTTCCACATCTCCCTCATGGCGGGCAAGGAGTCGTGGACCGACCCGCGGGTCAAGCAGGTGTTCGACACCTGGCGCGGGCTGCTGGAGTACCACCAGCCGGCGTCGCTGGGCCGCACCTGGCAGGAGGCGGCGCAGTCGCTGGCGCAGAAGAAGAGCGGCATGTACCTGCTCGGCATGTTCGTGGCGCAGCAGTTCCCCGAGGAGGACCTGGACGACCTGGACTTCTTCACCTTCCCCGAGATCAACCCGGCCCACGGCACCGACTCGATCGACGCCCCCATCGACGGCTACATGGTCTCCGCCAAGGCCAAGAACGTCGACGGGGCCAAGGCCCTGGTCAAGCACCTGGCCCAGGCGTCGTCGCAGAACGTCGCCACCGAACTGGACCCCGGCACGCTCGCGGCCAGCTCCAAGGCCGACACCAGCGGCTACAGCGCGCTGCAGAAGCGCGGCGCGGAGCTGGTCTCGCAGGCCTCGCACATCGCCCAGTTCCTCGACCGTGACACCCGGCCCGACTTCGCGTCCACGGTGATGATCCCGTCGCTGCAGTCGTTCATCGACAAACCCGGCGAGGTCGACTCCTTACTGGCGAGCATCGAGCAGCAGAAGGCCAACATCTTCCGCTGATGGCCGTCAGGACCCGTCGCTACTCCGCCCGGGACGTGACCGTGCTGGTCATCGGGCTGGGGGTGGCCGTCATCGTCAACGTGGGCCTCATCTGGGGGCCCACGCTGGCCTCCGTCGCCCTGTCCGCCACCGACTGGAACGGCTTCGGGCCGATCGAGTGGATCGGCGGGCGCAACTACGCCGACCTGGCCGGCGAGTACCCGCCGTTCTGGTCGGCCGTCCGCAACAACGTCCTCTGGCTGGTCTTCCTCGGGCTCGTCGCGACGCCGTTCGGGCTGTTCTGCGCGGTGCTGCTGGACCGGCGGCTGCGCGGCTCCCGGGTCTACCAGAGCGCCCTGTACATGCCGGTGGTGCTGTCGCTGGCCGTGGTCGGGTTCATCGCCCAGCTGGTCTACTCGCACGACTACGGCGTGCTGAACGCCGTCACAGGGCTGTCGGTCGACTGGCTCGGCGACCGGTCGGTCAACATCTGGGTGGTGATGGTGGCGGCCGCGTGGCGGCACGTCGGCTACGTCATGATCATTTATCTCGCGGGGCTGAAGGCGGTCGACCCCGCGCTCAAGGAGGCCGCCGCCATCGACGGGGCCAATGAGAGGCAGACGTTCTTCCGGGTGGTGTTCCCGACGCTGCGGCCGGTCAACGTGATCGTGCTGGTGATCACGGTGATCGAGGCGCTGCGCGCGTTCGACATCGTCTACGCCATCAACAAGGGCAGGAACGGGCTCGAACTGCTGTCGGTGCTGGTCACCGAGAACATCGTGGGCGAGGCCAGCCGGATCGGGTTCGGCTCGGCCATCGCGGTGATCCTGCTGGTGATCTCGCTCGGGTTCATCGTCACCTACCTGTCGCAGCTGTTCCGGGAGGAACGATGACGCTCACCGCGCCCGTCGGGACCAGCCCGGGGCCCCGGACCGCGCCGCCGCCCCGGCGCGGGCCGCGTCCGCTGCGCTGGCTGCTGCACGCCTTCCTGGCGCTGGTGGCGCTGGGCTGGCTGCTGCCCCTCCTGCTGGCCCTGTACGCGTCGCTGCGCCCGTACGAGGAGACCGCCCGGCTGGGCTACTTCTCGCTGCCCGAGCAGCTCACGCTGGACTACTACGGGCAGGCGTGGAGCCAGGCCGAGCTGCCCCGCTACTACCTCAACACGCTGATCATCGTGATCCCGGCGCTGGCGCTGACGCTGTTCCTGGCCTCGTTCGCGGCGTTCGCCATCGCGCGGGCGCGCATCCCTGGGCGCAGGACGCTGCTCATCGTGTTCACCGCGGGCAACCTGCTGCCGCCGCAGGTCCTCATCACACCGCTGTACTCGCTCTACACGCTGATCCCGCTGCCGGCCTGGCTGTCGGACTCGCAGTCGCTGTACGACTCGTACCTGGGGCTGATCCTCATCCATGTGGCGTTCCAGTTCGGGTTCTGCGTGTTCGTCATGGCGAACTTCATGCGGACGATCCCCGAGGAGATCACCGAGGCGGCGCTGGTCGACGGGGCGAGCGTGTGGCGGCGCTACTGGACGCTGACGCTGCCGCTGTGCCGGCCGGTGCTGGCGGCGCTGGCCACGCTGCAGTTCACCTGGATGTACAACGACTTCCTGTGGGCGCTGGTGCTCATGGTGTCGGGCGACAAGCTGCCGGTCACCTCGGCGCTGAACAACCTGCGGGGCCAGTTCTTCACCGACTACAACCTGCTGGCGGCCGGTTCGGTGCTGGTGGCGCTGCCCACGCTGATCGTCTTCCAGTTGCTGCACAAGCAGTTCGTGGCCGGGCTGACGCTCGGCTCGACGAAGGGGTGAGGCAGAGGCTCAGAGCAGGGCGAGGAAGCGGTCGGCGACCCGGTCCCAGGACCACTCACGCTCGACCCAGTCGCGGCCGCTCTCGCCCATCTTCCGCGCCTGCTCGGGATGGGTGAGCAGTTCGATCAGGGCCTCGGCCACCGGCGCCGGGCCGCGGCCGTCGACGACCAGGCCGGTCTCGCTGTCCCGTACGGCCTCGGGCGCCCCGCCCGAGCGGCCGGCCACGACCGGCAGGCCGGTCGCGGCCGCCTCCAGGAACACGATCCCGAGCCCTTCCACGTCGATCCCCCGCCATCGGGTACGGCACGGCATGGCGAAGACGTCGGCCGCGGCGTAGTAGCCGGGCAGGTCGGCGGCCGGGACGGTGCCGGTGAAGACGATCGACGGGTGGCCGCCCGCCAGCCTTTCCAGAGCGCGCCGGTGCGGCCCGCCGCCGACCAGGAGCAGCACGGCGTCGGGGACCGCGCCGAGCACCTCGGGCCAGGCCCTGATGAGCTGGTCCTGGCCCTTGCGCGGCACCAGCCTGGACACGCACGCCACCACCGGCCGGCCCGCCAGCCCCAGCTCGGCCTTGGCCGTCCGCGGATGGTACAGGCCGGTGTCGACGCCGGGCGCGAGCCGTACCAGCTTGCCGTCCGGAACGGCGGTGGCGAGCCGGGCGCGCGTGTACTCGCCCAGATAGGTCACCGCGTCGGCGTGCGCGCCGATGCGGCGCAGCACCGCGCGGAAGCCGGGCGCGCTCGCCCAGGACGCCTCGTGGCCGTGGGTGAGCATCACCACGCGCCGCGCGCCGGCGGCGCGCAGCCGCGGCGCGAGCAGGCCGAGCGGGGCCGCCGCGCCGAAGACGACGGTGTCCGCGCCGTGCTCGGCCACCAGCGCGGCGGCCCTGCGGGCGACGGACGGCACGGGCAGCATGAGGCGCCCGGGATGCCGCACGACCGGGTACGGCTGGCGGCGGTCGAACTCGGCGCACCCGGGCCAGGCGGGGGCGTAGACGGCGGCGCCGGGGGTGCGCTGGGCCAGCCCGTGCACGAACGACTGGATGCCGCCGGGGCGGGGCGGGAAGTCGTTGGTGACGAAGACGACGCGGGTCACGGGCCGGGGACGCCGTTCAGCTTCGCCCAGGAGCGGGCCGTCGCGATCCGCTGCGGCGCGGTGGGATGGGAGGCATAAAGCACATATTCCACTACATCGGGCGACAAGTCGGAAATATTGGCTGTTGCCAGGCGTTTCTGCATGGCCGCGAACGTGACCGGGTCCCGGGTCAGGTTCAGGGCGTGGGCGTCGGCCCTGGCCTCGATCTGACGGCTGACGAGGTTCTGCACGGGCCCGGACAGGAACGTCGCCAGCGTCATCAACCCCATGATCGCCCCCGCCGCGCGCCAGTCGGCGATCGACGTCACCCCGGCGCGGCCGCGCACCCGGCCGAAGACCAGGTAGAGCAGGATCGCGCCGAAAGCGGCGCCCAGCGCGCCCACGAGCGTGCCGTACAGCACGTCGTTCTCCTTCGCGTGCCCCAGCTCGTGCGCCACCACCAGCTCCACCTCCCGCTGCGGGGCCTTGAGCAGGGTGTCGTAGACCACGATGCGCCGGGTGGCGCCGAACCCGGAGACATAGGCGTTCAGCGCGGTGGTGCGGCGCGAGGCGTCGGCCACCAGCACGTCCTCCACCGGCACCCCGTCGCGCTCGGCCATGGCCAGCAGGTTCGTCCGCAGCCGGCCGTCGGGCATGGAGTGGAAGTCGTTGAACACCGGCTCGAACACCACCGGGTAGACGAAGGAGGCGACCACGGTAAGCGTGAACGCCCCGGCCGCCGCCGGGATCCACCACCGCCTGAACCGGCGGGCCAGCGCCACCATCGCCAGGATCATCACGGCCAGCAGCGCGGTGTTGATGGCGATGCTCTTGAGCCGGTCGCCCGTCCACGACACCCAGTCCTGCGTGGACAGGCCGTAGTCGCGCAGCACGGTCTCGAACCAGACGCCGAGCGGCCAGCGCAGCGCCTCCTCCACCACGGTGAGCGCGAACACCCCCAGCAGGACCCGCACCCACCACGGCCCCCGCATGGCCCCGAGGACCTTCGCGCCCAGCGGGGTGACCACCAGCAGGCCGGCGAAGACGAGCGTCAGCCCGAGCGACAGGTAGCCCGGCACGGCGGTGGCGGCGTCGAACGCCCGCGCGCGGGCGAGCTCCCCGGCGGTGAAGTCCGCGGCGGGGTCGGCGGGCACCTCCGGGGCGCCCGGCAGCGCCTGCCACGGCGTCGTCAGCCCCACCACCGCGAGGATCGCCGCCCCCAGCGCCATCGCGGCCACCCCGGCCTGCCGCCACCTGCGGGAATCGGGCTCCGCGCCCGGCCGCTCCCGCCGTTCCCGGCGCTCGGGGGCGTCTCCCGGGTACGCGGACGCCCCGGCCGGAGGCCCGCCCCCCATGGTGCCGTTCCTGTCGTGGCCGTCGTCCACGTCCCGTCCTCTCACCCCAGCTGGTCCCGCACGTAGTCCCGCCACCCCCGGGCCAGGTCGCCGGGCGTGAGCCCGTGCGCGGCGAGCGCCCGGTCGGCGCCGACACTCCGCGCTTCACGGTAGAGCCTCACCAGGGTCCCCTCACCCAGGGTCGCGGCCAGGAACCGACACGCCAGCCACGCCTCCTGGTACGCCCGCGCCTGCCCGTCGCCGGGGGCGCGGAAGTCGGCGGGACCGGGCAGCTCGCCGGGAGCCCGTCCCGCCCGCACCTCGGCCGCCAGCTCGGCCGCGGCCACGGTGACCGGCAGCCCGGCGTCCCGGTAGGCCACGTAGTCGGCGAATCCCTCGTACAGCCAGATCGGAAGACCGCCGGTGCCCGCGGCGACGTGCGTGAGCTCGTGGGCGAGCACCACGTCCCTGCCGGTCGGGTTGAGCCGGGCGAACCCCTCGGGCACCACGATCACCCGCCTGCCGTCCGCCACGGCCGCCAGCCCGTCGAGCGGGCCGGTGCCGGCCAGCCGCGCGGCCTCGGCGCCGGAC
>NZ_JAPNNL010000048.1 GCF_027620315.1 Nonomuraea corallina
CACCAGCGCGGCCGTCGACCACGTCTGCCACGCCTGCGACCCCTGGCCGAGCACCTCCAGCGCCATCCCGCCGGCGCTCGCCGACATCCCCAGCACCACCGCGGCGAGCAGTCGCCAGACGAGCTGGTCCGGCGCGCCCAGCGCGGTCAGCAGCGCCAGCCCGAACAGCGCCCCGGCGGCCAGCGTGACCACGGCGAGAATCCTCACGGGCCGCCCGAGCAGCCTCCGGCGGCCGACGCGCGACAGCAGCAGCCAGGAGGCGTCGGCGGCCGGCAGCACCACGGGGCCCGCCGCCCGGCCCACCGCCAGGAACCCGGCCAGCGCCAGCATCGCCAGCGCCACCCCCGGCCCCGTCCGCCCGGCGTCCACCTGCCCGGCCAGCCCCGCCACGGCCGTCGTCACCGGGTTGCCGAAGACGGCCACGGCGATGGCCAGCATGAAGACGGAGACGTACCGGTCGAGCAGGGTGACCGGCCGGCGCCGGCGCGACCGGACGAACGCGCGTACGAGACGGGCGTCGGTGACGTCGTTCATGGGTCCTTCTCGATCGGAGGGCGGTCAGGAGGTGAGCTGGTTGCCCGGGAAGACCTGGCGGGCGCCGGTGGCGAGAGCGGCGTCGTGGGTGGCCGCCACGACGGCGCCGCCGGCGGCGGCGTAGCCGGTCAGCAGCGCGCCGAACCGCTCGCGGAAGGCGGCGTCGAGGCCGCGCTCGGGCTCGTCGAGCAGGAGGAGCTCGCTGGGTCTGAGCAGGGCGGCGGCCAGGGCGAGGCGCTGGCGCTGGCCGGTGGACAGGTTGAGCGGGGGAGCGTCGGCCCGATCCACCAGCCCGAACACCTCCAGCGCCGCCTCGACCTCCAGCCGGGGCTCGCCGTGGACGGCCCGCATCAGCTCCAGGTGCTCGCGGGCGGTGAGCCCCGGATACCAGGCCGGCTCGTCGGCCGCCCACGCCACCCGGCGCCAGAAGGCGGGCCCGTCGACCGGAGGCGCGCCGAACACCTCGACCGACCCGGCGGACACCGGAACCAGCCCGCCCAGGCAGCCCAGCAGGGTCGACTTCCCCGACCCGTTGGGGCCGACGACGGCCACCACCTCGCCGCGCTCGACCGCCAGGCTCAGGTCTCGCAGCACGGGAACGCCTTCGAGCTCGACCGTGACGCCGCGAACCTCGATGATCTTGTCACCCACATCCCGAGCCTAGCCATCGTCGCGCGGGTGCGGGCGCCGGCTGTCAGAGGCCCAGCAGCTCGGGTGAGGCCGCCAGCTCCCGCCAGCGGGCCTTCGGATCGTCGACCAGCCGCCGCGCGCGCAGGTCGAGCAGCCCGCCGACGCCCGTCAGCTCGGCGGCCGGCTCTCCGCCGGGGCGCAGGAACTCCTGCCGCACCCGGTACGTCTTGCCCTCACCCCACTCGAACGCGCACGTCACGTCCACCTCGTCGCCCGCGCGGAGCTCGCGGAGGTAGCGGATGGTGTTCTCCAGCGTGACCGGGCCGACGCCGCTCCTGCGCAGGTCGTCCGCCCCGATCCCGGCCGCGCGCAGCAGCTCCCAGCGGGCGTGGTCGCCGTACTGGTGGTAGACGACGTTGTTGAGGTGGCCCTGCACGTCGATCTCGTAGCCGCGTACGGCGACGCGGACGGAGAAGCTCATCGCCGTTCCTCCAGCCAGCGGTGCGACTTGCCGGTGAGGTAGCGCAGCCCGTCGTCGCGGATCTCGACCCAGTCGCCGCGCGCCCAGCCGCCGGTGGTCTGGGGGGCGAACCCGTGGCGCTGGAACAGCTCCGAGGCCTCCTTCTGGGTGAGCCCGCGGCGCCCCCATTCCTGGATGACCCGGGCTGTCCGCTCGTCCTCGCTCGCCGGGTCGTGCTCGCCGAGCGCCGCCGCGACCTCTTCCAGGCCGCGGGCGACCAAGCGCAGCCCGGACTGGAGCCTCTGTGTGTCCATGCTCTCCATCGCAGATCGATCGGTAGCGATTGCCTAGCGATCGTATCGGGTGACGCTGTCGAAGTCGACGGGGTTCTCTCACTCGTGGGGGAGCAGGTAGCGCCACGAGAGCGCGAGATGCCCGCCGGTCGGCAGGCGGTAGACGTGCCATGATCCGTCGCCCGGTACCAGCCGGGCGATGGCGGTCGCCTTGTGGCCCTTGTAGTCCTTCCGCGTCGAGGTCGCCTGCGTATCGGGCGGCAGGGGTACGCCCTCCGGCAGGGGCTCGGCGGTCGTCCTGGAGGAGGCGAGCCGTTCGGCGGACAGGCGTACGCGATCGGTGGAGTAGGTCCGGCCCCGCGCGGTGACGCGGCCCGCCAGGTGGGAGAGACGGTCGCGGGCGGTGACGAGCGCGGCGTCGTAGCGGGTCGCGGCCTGCTCCAGGTACGGCACGTGCACCTCCCGCATCCCGCCGCCGCCGTCCACGCCGAGGATCGTCGTGGGCGCGTCATGGAACGCCGGCGAGCCGGGCCGGGGCGAGGCGGTGGCGGGTTGCCCGGCCAGATCCTGCTCCAGGGCCTTTACCAGGGTTTCCACCTCGGCGGGAGGCAGGCGGAGCTCGTGGGCCGCGCCGGCGATGGCCCGGCCGTCGGCGTAGACCACCAGCGCCGGAGGGCGGACGGCGCCGAGGCCGGGTGCGGCCAGCCCGCCCACCCGCAGCCACTGGGCGACAGGGCGGCCGGGAGCGGCCGGTTCAGCGGCGGGCCGGTCGTCCGAGGCCGTGGCCACGGTGGCTGGGATGTCCCTGGTGGCCGGGGTGGTTCCTGTGGCCGCGGTCGTCGGCGTGGTCTCGGCCGCTTGGTGAACCCCCGTGCCGCCGCATGCGGAGAGCGCCAGCGCCGCGGCGGCGGCCAACTTCGTCTCATGCCTCTGAGACGATCACCTTGGGCGCGCGGTTCAGGAGCGAGCTCACGACGCGAGCCCGCCTCCCGGGCATCGGCCGTGGTTTTGTCGGTGGCCCTCGTTAGCTTGGTCGTCCGAACACCAGTGCGACTGGAGGGTGAGATGATGACTGTCGAGCGCATGGAGCGTGCCGCCCTGCTGGGGGTCGCCGTGGCGGAGGAGACACGGCGGTTGCTCCGGCTCCACCTGCGGCCGGCGGTGCTGGGCGACGACGGCACGGTGGTGGTCGATGTGCCCTATCCCGACGCCATGGTGGTGACGGCGCTGCTCGACGTGGCGGCCGAGTGTTTCGGGGAGCGGGGGGCGTCCGTGGAGGAGTCGCGCCAGGTCGCGCTGGAGGCCCTGTTAGATCTGGCCGACGACGGGTTCGGTGTGGCCGAGAAGGTCACCCGTCTGGCCTGATATTTCATCGCTTGGGCCACGGAGGCTCCGCTAGCGTCTCCTCATGCGTGTCATCTCGGTAAATGTCGGGCAAGCTGTCGAGGCCGAGTGGGCCGGAAAGCTGAAGCGCACGGCCATCGACAAGAGGCCGGTGACGCACCGCGTGGCGGTCCTGGCCGACGGGCTGGCCGGCGACGAGCGGGCCGACAAGCCCAGCCACGGCTCTCCCGGCCAGGCCGTCTACGCCTACGCCAGGGAGGACTACGACTGGTGGGAGCGGGAGCTGGGCCGCGAGCTGCGCGACGGCCGGTTCGGCGAGAACCTCACGACCTCGGGGCTCGAGGTCAACGGCGCGCTGCACGGGGAACGCTGGCGGATCGGCACCACGTTCCTGGAGGTCACCGGCCCGCGCACCCCGTGCGTGGTCTTCCGCAACTGGCTGGACGAGTCCCGCTGGGTCAGGCGCTTCACCGAGGCCGGCCGTCCCGGCGCCTATCTCAAGGTGCTGGAGCCCGGGCAGCTGGGGGTGGGAGACGAGGTGGAGGTGGTCCACCGGCCGGCGACGAGCGTGACCGTGGCCGAGTCCTTCCTGGCCTACCACGGTGACGAGGAGCTTCTGCGCCGCGTGCTGGCGCTCCCGGGGTACGACGAGCGGTGGGACCGTGTCGCCGCGCGCGTTCTCGGCGTGCTCTCTTAGCACGGCGCCCGCGGGGGCGGTGCCGGGCGTGCGGCTGGTCTGAGGGAGCTCGGGGGAGTCCGTTCCTGGCCGGCGGGGGCTTTGAGGAGACGTCCCGCGTGAGCGCGAGCGCGCCCACGCGGGACGGGTCGAGCGGGACGGGTCAAAGGGAGGGCGTCAATTCAGGACCGTGTGCAGGGCCGTGGTCAGCGAGGCGCGGGAGTCGTCCTGGTCGATGGACCACATCATGGCGCCGCCCAGCCCCTTGAGCCGGATGTACGCGGCCTTCTGCAGCATCATGGCCGGGTCGTCGTACGACCAGAACTCGTTGCCGTCGTACAGCCAGAGCGCGCCGGTGGCCAGATCGCGGTAGCGCCTGCCGGGCTTGGCCACGAGGTCCTTGTAGTCCTCGACGCCCGCGGCCCATTTGCCGGGGGCGGGGCCGGTGGCCGGCTGGTAGAGCCCCTTGCCGCCGCCGGTGACGCCGGTCCAGCCCTGGCCGTACGCGGGGACGCCGATCACGAGCTTGCGGGCCGGGGCGCCGCGGCGCACGTAGTCGCGGACCGTCTGGTCGATGCTGTAGCGGACCTCGTTCGGGTCGCGCCTGTCGGTGAACAGGTTGGCCTGGTGCCCGGTCCTCGACTCCCACGTGCCGCGCAGGTCGTACCCCTGGACGGTGGCGAAGTCGAGCAGGTCGAACACCCGCCGCACCTCGAACCCGGCGTCGATCTTGGCCGTGGCCGCCGGGAGGAACGCGGTGAGCTCGGCGTCGCGGGAGTACGCGTCGAGCTGGGCGCGGAGCTCCTCCAGGAACAGGGTGAAGTTCCGCCTGTCCTCCGGCCGGATGACGTTGCCCTCGGCGCCGGACGAGCCGGGCCACTCCCAGTCGAGGTCGATGCCGTCGAACACGCCCTCGGCCGCGCCGGGCTCCAGGCCGGGCAGGTTGCCGCGCAGCCACAGGTCGATGCAGGAACTCGCCAGCCGGGCGCGGGACTCGGGGGTGAGCACGGCGTCGGAGAAGTGCTTGGAGCCGGTCCAGCCGCCCAGCGAGATGAGCGTCTTCAGCCCGGGGTGCTTGGCCTTGAGCTTGCGGAGCTGGTTGAGGTTGCCGTTCAGGGCCTGGCCGGGCTCGTCGGCGACGCCGTCCACGCTCTGCTCGGCGGGCACCGGCCGCTGCCAGTCGGCCCACGGATCGGGGGAGTAGCAGGCGCCTTCGGCGTCGACGAAGCCGAAGGCGTAGTTGATGTGGGTGAGCTTCGCGGCGGCTCCGCTGGTGTCGACGTCCTTGACGTGGTAGTCGCGTCCGTAGACGCCCCACTGGATGAAGTACGCGACGCGCTTGAAGCGGTCGCCCCGGGCCTCCGCGGGCAGGGCGATCGCGGTCAGCGACAGTAGGAGGGAGAGGGCGAGGAGAATGCTCTTCTTCAAGGGGGTGCGCCTCCTGACTTATAGGAAACTTTCCTATAAGTTGTCCCGGATCGTAGAACCCCTGGATCGGGCAGTCAATGGGAACGGGCAGACTGGAGGCGTGCCATCCACGCTGCCTGACGGAGATCCCGCGCCCGCTTCCGGCGAGCTGCCCGAGAGCGCGCTGCGCGGCCTCGGCGATCGGCCGTTCGGCTTCTACGTGCACGTCCCGTTCTGCGTGACGCGCTGCGGCTACTGCGACTTCAACACCTACACCGCCGCCGAGCTCGGGCCGGGCGCCTCACACCACGACTACGCCGAAACCGCCATAGCGGAGGTACGGCTCGCGCGGCGGGTGCTCGGGGAGGCCGAGCTGCCGGTCCGGACGGTGTTCTTCGGCGGCGGCACCCCCACCCTGCTGCCCGCCCGCGACCTGGGCAGGATTCTGGCGGCGATCGACGCCGAGTTCGGCCTCGCGGCCGGCGCCGAGGTGACGACCGAGGCCAACCCCGAGTCCGTCGACCCACGCTCACTCGAAGACCTGCGCGAGCGCGGCTTCACCCGGATCAGCTTCGGCATGCAGAGCGCCCGCGAGCACGTGCTGCGGGTGCTCGACCGGCAGCACACCCCGGGCCGCGCCGGGCAGGCCGTCCTGGAGGCCAGGAAAGCCGGGTTCGCCCACGTCAACCTCGACCTGATCTACAGCACCCCCGGTGAGACCGACGACGACTGGCGCGCCTCCCTCGCCGCGGCCATCGAGGCCGAGCCCGACCACGTCTCGGCCTACTCGCTCATCGTCGAGAAGGGCACCCGCCTGGCCGCCCGGATCCGGCGCGGCGAGCTGCCGATGCCCGACGACGACGTGGCCGCCGACCGCTACCTGATCGCCGACGAGATGCTGGGCGGGGCCGGGTACGGCTGGTACGAAGTGTCCAACTGGGCCACCACCGACGCCGCGCGCTGCCGCCACAACCTGCTCTACTGGACCGGCGGCGACTGGTGGGCGGTCGGCCCCGGCGCCCACAGCCACGTCGGCGGCACCCGCTGGTGGAACGTCAAGCACCCCGCCGCCTACGCCCAGCGCCTGGCCGCCGGTCTGTCCCCCGCCCACGCCCGCGAGGAGCTCACCGCCGACGACCGCGACACCGAGCGGCTCATGCTGGAGCTGAGGCTCGACTCCGGCTACCCGCTGGCCGCCGTGGCCCCGCGAGCCCGCCCGAAGGTGGCGGCGGCCCTGGCCGGCGGGCTGCTGGAGCCGGAGGCGTTCAAGACCGGGCGCATGGTCCTCACGCTGCGCGGCCGGCTCCTCGCCGACGCGCTCGTCCGCGACCTGCTCACGTGATGAGGCGGATGTTGATCGGGTAGCGGTAGTTCTCGCCCCGCTGCGCCGCGATGGCGGCCTGGATCTGGAAGATCAGGGCCACGATCCACACGATCGGCAGCAACAGGATGCCGATCAGGACGATCGTCAGCAGAGCGGCGATCATGTAGCCGATGAACATGGTGATCTGGAAGTTCAGCGCCTCCGCCGACTGGTCCCTGACGTACGGGGACTCGTCCCTCTTCATCAGGTAGATGATCAACGGGCCGACCCAGGAGATCAGCAGGCCCAGCAGGTGGGAGAGCATGGCCATGCTGGTGTCGTCGGTGCCGGGGCGCGGGCCGTACGCGCCGGGGACATGCTGGGGCCGCTGCTGCGGAGCGGCGTGGCCGTACGGGGGCGGCGGATAACCGGACGGCGGCTGCCCGTACCCATAGCCGGGTTCGGACCCGGGCTGTCCGTAGCCGTATCCGGGCTGGGACCCGGGCTGTCCGTAGCCGTATCCGGGCTGGGACCCCGGCTGCCCGTAGCCGTAGCCGGGCTCGGACCCGGGCTGCTGTCCGTAGCCATAACCGGGCTCCGGCCCGGGCTGCTGCCCGTAGCCGTATCCGGGCTGGGACCCCGGCTGCTGCCCGTAACCAGGCTCGGACCCCGGTTGCCGGCCGTAGCCGGGCTGCGATCCCGGCCGTTGCCCGTAGCCGGGCTGGGAGCCGTGCTGAGAGCCGGGCTGGGGCCCGTACCCCTGACCGGGCTGGGCCGAGGGGAAGCGGCGGGTCGCGTCGTCGTCGGGCGGCTGGTTCGTGTCCTGGCTCATGAGGTCTCCGTAACGAAGTCGATCAGTTCTTCGACCCGGCCGAGCAGCTCCGGCTCCAGGTCGGTGTAGGTCGAGACGGCGCCCAGAATGCGCCGCCACGCCTCGGGCGGCTCCATCCGCCAGCCCAGGGCGGCGATCACGCCCTCCTTCCACGGCACCCCGCGCGGCACCTGCGGCCACGCCCGGATGCCCACCGCGGACGGCTTGACCGCCTGCCAGATGTCCACGTACGGGTGGCCCACCACGAGCACGTGCGGAGAGGTCACCTGGGCGGCGATGCGGCTCTCCTTGGAACCCGGCACCAGGTGGTCGACCAGGACCCCGAGCCTGCGCCCCGGCTCGGGGCCGAACTCCTCGACGATCGCGGGCAGGTCGTCGACGCCCTCCAGATACTCCACGACCACGCCCTCGACCCGCAGGTCGTGACCCCAGATCTTCTCCACCAGCGCCGCGTCGTGGACGCCTTCGACGTAGATGCGGCTCTCCCTGGCGACCCGGGCGCGCAGGCCCTCGACGGCGATCGACCCGGACGCGCTGCGCCGGGGGGCCGGCGACGCGGCGGCCTGTGGCCGCACCAGTGTCACGACCCGCCCCTCCAGCAGGAACGCGGCCGGCGCCAGCGGGAACAGCCGCCGCTTGCCGAAGCGGTCCTCCAGCGTCACCGCCTCCTTGTCACAGGCCACCACCGCGCCGCAGAACCCGCTCTCGGCGTCCTCCACGACCAGGTCGGGCTCGGCGGGCACCTGAGGGATCTTGCCCTTGCCCGGACGCCGCCAGTTTCCCGCGAGAACATCTCCGTCGTACACACCGGGGACCGTAGCAAATCACCCGACGGCCGCGAGGCGTCTGCGATGGCTCCTCCGCCGTACCAGCACCACCACGGTCACGACGATCGCGGTGAGCACTCCGACGCCGGGGATGAGCAGCAGCGCGGCCACCCCGCCGATGAGCCCGCCCGCGACCGAGAGCGCGTCCCTGCCCACACCGAACTCCACCTCCTGACCGGCTTCTCCCTGGACGGCGCACGTGAGCTGGTAGTCACCCGCGGCGGGCGCGTTGACCAGCAGGATCTGCTCCCACGTCCGGCCGCCGCCGGTGACGGTCTGCCGGCCTTGCGTGTTGACCAGTCGCGCCTGACCGGGGCCGCCGGAGATCTCGCAGGTGAACGCCGCCCGGCCCTGGGTGGCGATGTAGACGGCCGGTCGCTCCTCGGGGTCGAGCGACACCGAGACCTTCTCGCCGGCGGCGAACGTCGTGGTCGGGGCCATGTCGGTCACCGTGTTCGTCACACCGTTGACGAACACGAACACCCCCGCCACCACGCACACGACCGCGACGCCCCAGGCGGCGGCGATCCACCACAGGCGCGGGCGCACCTCCTTCGCGTCCACCCGCGCCCCGGCCTGCCCGAACTGCTGCTGCCCGAAAGGCGGCTGCCCGAACTGCTGCGGCCCGCCGTACCCGTGACCGGCCTGCCCGTACGGGCTCTCGCCGTAAGGCCCGGCCCCGGGCGGCGCTCCGAAGGAACCCGGCTGGGGCCCGCCTCCGTACGGCCCTGCCTGTGGCGGCGGCCCGTACGCTCCGGACTGGGGCTGGGGCCCGTAGTGACCGCCCTGCGACTGGAATCCGTACGGCCCGGACTGGGGCTGGGGTCCGTGCGCGCCGCTCTGGGGCTGCGGTCCGTACGGCCCGGACTGGGGCTGGGGTCCGTACGCGCCGCTCTGGGGCTGCGGTCCGTACGCGCCGCTCTGAGGCTGAGGTGCGTAGGGGCCGGACTGCGGCTGCTCGTACGGGCCGGGCTGCGGAGGCCCGTACGGTCCGGAAGGCGGCGGCGGAGATCCGAAAGGATCGGACTGAGGCGGAGGCCCGAAGGCGCCCGGCTGGGGCTGAGGCCCGGACGGACCGGCCTGCGACTGGCGTTCGTCCGGACCGTAATCGGAGATTGGTCCGTACGGGTTTGTACCGGATTGGTGCTGTGGCGGCGCGTACGGGGAAGGCTCATCCTGGGATGACTGGCCAAAAGGGGAACCCTGACCGGAGGGCGGATCGACTGGATTCTCTGGTGATTTGTCGGTCATGTCGGCAAGTGTGAGGCTTGTCCTTGACGCACGCCAGCAGCAGCGAGGACAACCGAGTTATCGCACCCTGTGGGCGAGAGCCGTACACTTGGCACTCGGGAACACAGAGTGCTAGGCCTGGCGTTTCCCTGAAAGTCGCGGTAGGAGGTGCGCACGTGCTCGACGATCGTAAACTCGCGGTGCTACGCGCCATTGTCGAAGACTACGTGTCGACCAACGAGCCAGTGGGTTCCAAGGCGCTCGCGGAGCGTCACAATCTGAAGGTCTCACCGGCGACGGTCAGAAATGACATGGCAGCGCTGGAGGAGCAGGGCTACATCACCCAGCCTCACACCAGCGCCGGCCGCGTGCCGACGGACAAGGGCTACCGCCTGTTCGTCGACAGGCTCTCCCAGGTCAAGCCGCTGTCAGCCGCCGAACGCCGGGCCATCGAGACGTTCCTCGCCGGAGCGGTCGATCTCGACGACGTGGTCATGCGCACGGTCCGGCTGCTCGCGCAGCTCACCCGGCAGGTCGCCGTCGTGCAGTACCCGACGCTCAACCGCTCCACCGTGCGCCACGTCGAGCTGGTGCCACTGCACGACCGCCGGGTCATGCTGGTGCTGATCACCAACATGGGCCGGGTCGAGCAGCGCGTGGTCGAGCTGCCCGAGGTGGTGGAGGAGCACCGGGTCGCCCACATGCGCGGAGTGCTCAACGACTGCCTCGACGGCTGCGGCCTGAGCTGCGTGCCGGAGCAGGTCGCCGACCTGCCCCAGCGGCTGCCGATCGAGGAACGGCCGGCGATGGCCACGATCCTGTCCGTCCTGCTGGAGACGCTCGTCGAACGGCACGACGAGAAGATCGTGTTCGCCGGGGCGGCCAACCTCGCCGGCGCCGACTTCAGCGTCGGCCTGCGCGACGTGCTGGAAGCGCTGGAAGAGCAGGTGGTGCTCATGCGCCTGCTCGGCGAGACTTCCTCCGACACACCTTCCGCCCTCACCGTGCGCATCGGATCGGAGAACGCCTACACAGGTTTGCGGGGCACGTCCATCGTCGCGACGGGATACGGTCAAGGCGACAATCAACTGGCCCGGCTCGGCGTGCTGGGCCCGACCAGGATGGACTACCCCGTGACGATGGGCGCCGTGCGCGCGGTGGCACGCTACGTCAGCCAGATTCTGGCTGCATCTTAAGAGGTCGATAAGTGGCAAACAGCGACTATTACGCCGCCCTCGGGGTGCGCCGTGACGCCAGTCAGGATGAGATCAAGAAGGCCTATCGCAGGCTGGCTCGTGAGCTGCACCCTGACGTGAACCCTGACCCCGCGACTCAGGAGCGGTTCAAGGAGATCACGCAGGCCTACGAGGTGCTGTCGGATCCGAACAAGCGCCAGATGTACGACCTGGGCGGTGACCCGTTCGGCGGCGCCGGGGCCGGCGCGCCGGGTGGCGGCTTCGGGGCCGGCTTCCCCTTCAGCGACATCATGGACGCGTTCTTCGGCACCGCCACGGGAGGGGCCCGCGGCCCGCGCTCGCGCGCCCGCCGAGGCCGCAACGCGACCATCCGGGTCGAGCTCGACCTGCGCGAGACCGCGTTCGGCACCACCCGCGAGCTGGCGGTCGACACGGCGGTGCTGTGCGAGGTGTGCACGGGCTCCGGCGCGGCCCCCGGCACCCACCCCGACACCTGCGACATGTGCAACGGCCGTGGCGAGATCTCCCAGGTCACCAGGTCCTTCCTGGGCCAGGTCATGACCACGCGCCCGTGCCCGCAGTGCGGCGGCTTCGGCAGCATCATCCGCCACCCGTGCCAGGAGTGCTCGGGCGACGGGCGGGTCCGCACCCGCCGCACGATCAAGGTGCGCATCCCGGCGGGCGTCGAGGACGGCACCCACATCCAGCTCGCCGGCGAGGGCGAGATCGGCCCCGGCGGCGGCCCGCCCGGCGACCTCTTCCTGGAGATCGTCGAACGGGCCCATGAGATCTTCGAACGGCGCGGCGACGACCTCCACTGCACCGTCCAGATCCCGATGACGGCCGCCGCGCTCGGCACCGTGCTCACGGTCGAGACCCTCGACGGCGCCGAGGAGATCGACGTCCGGCCCGGCACGCAGTCGGGGCAGGTCATCACCATGTTCCAGCGCGGCGTGCAGCGCCTCAACGAGACCGGCCGCGGCGACCTGCTCATCCACGTCAACGTGGAGACCCCGTCCCGGCTCGACCCCGCCCAGGAGGAACTGCTGCGCGAGCTGGCCAAGCTGCGCGGCGAGGAGCGGCCGCCGGGCAAGTTCGCGCCGGGGCAGCAGAGCTTCTTCTCCCGGCTCCGCGACGCCTTCAACGGCCGCTGACGACCTCCCGACCCGCGCCCCACCAGAACCAGGGCGCGGGTCCGGTGCGCCGGGCCGGGCGCTCAGCGGGAGTCCTTGAGGAGCTGCGCGGGCCGTACGGCCAGGAGTTCCTCCGGCAGGGCCACCAGCGCGGTGACGCCGCCGCCGGGTGACTTGTGCAGCGACACCCGCACGCCCAGCCGCTCCGCCAGCCTGCCGACCACGTGGTGCCCCAGACAGCGGGTCGGCGTCACCAGGAAGCTCTGCTCGCCGCGCAGCCGGGCGTTGGCCGTGGCGAGCTCCGCGGCCGTCATCCCCACCCCCTGGTCGGAGATCATGATGCGGCACTCACTGTCCAAGGCCCGCGACACGACGTTCACCTCCGCATCGGACGCGGAGTAGCAGAGCGCGTTGTCCAGCAGCTCCGCCAGCATGTGGGCCACCTCCGCCACCACCGGCCCCCGCACGTACGCCCGGCCCGCCACCCGCAACGCCACCCGCTGATGGTCCTCGACCTCGGCCAGCACCGCCCGCAACACCTCGTCCACCGGCACCGGCTCCGACGAGCGCCGCCGCCCCCGCGTTCCGGTCAGGACCAGCAGGCTCTCGGAGTTCCTGCGCAGGCGGCTGGTCAGCCGGTCCAGCTCGCACAGCCGCGCCAGCACCGCCGGGTCCGACTCGTTGCGCTGCAGCACGCTGATGAACGTGAGCTGCCGGTGCACCAGATCCCGATGCCGCATCCCCAGCCCTTCCAGCGACGCGGCCGCGTCCTGGCGGATCTCCGCCCGCGAGGCGGCGATCCGCACCGCCGCCTCATGCAGGTCCATCAGCGCCCCGGCCAACTGCCCGAACTCACCCCGATGAGCACCGCCGTCCGCACGCGCCGGGCCGGGTCCCGCGCCCGGCCCGTCCGGGGTCTCGCGTCCAGCGTCGGGACCGTGCGGACCTTCGTGTGCTGGACCGGGACCGTCCCGGAGTGCGGCGTCCGGGGTCTCGTGTGTGTCGAGACCGTCCTGGGGCGGCGGGTGCGGGGACCGCGACGAAGGGGGTGTGTCGGCGGGATCTGAGTCCGTCGGCGCGCCGAGCACGCTGTCGAACCGGCGCTCCCCGTCGCGGCGGTGAGAGCGGGAGACCAGATGGCCGCGTGCCTGGAGGCGTCCGGCCTCGTGGCCCAGGCCGTCCCTGTCGCGCCGGCCCCGCAAGGAAGCGGCGGCGGGCCGGAAGGAGGCGTTGTAGGCGCGCCACAGATGGGCCGGGTGAGCGCTTCCGGGTTCGGCGGCGCCGACGGCGGCCGGGTGGCGCGGCTCGGCCTCCAGGATGGCGACGTGGCGGGCCAGGGCCGTGGCCTCGCCGGTGAGCCTCCGGAGCGGGCGCAGGATCGAGCGGGCGAGAAGCGTGCCCAGCGCCGCCATGACCAGCAGGATCACCGCCCCCGCACCGGTCAGCAGCATCAGATGTCGGGTGTGGCGTTCGCGGACCGCCGCGGCGCGGGCGAGCAACTCCTGTCCCGCCGAACGCTGCACGGAGTGCAGGGCGTTGACGTAGGCGCCGCTGGCGACGAGCCAGGTACGCGGGCGAACCGCCAAGGGGGTGCCCGGCGGGGCGGCGAGGGCGCGCCGTTCCAGCCGTGCCGTTCTGGCCGCCTGCGGGCTTCGCTGCGCCCGGGACAGCTCGGCCGCACCGGCGGGGGCGGCCACCCGCCGGTAGGCGGCCAGGGAGTCCGCCAGGGAGGCCCTGGCCTCCAGGAACGCGACGTACTCGGACGGGCGGAACCCGCCTGTCACGTAGGCCGCCGTGACCACCGCCCGCTCCCGCGCGGCCGCCTCCTTGGCCCGGCTGATGGCCTCCAGCGCCCGCGCGGGCCTCGTCAGCGCCGGGTCCCCGAGACCGGCCGTCTCCGTGAACGGCCCCGGCACGGGCGTCCCGGGGAGAACCCCGTCCGGCGACAGGGAACCGGCGAAGAATCCGTCCGGCCACAGGGAACCGGCCGGCCACCCGTCCGGCCACCCGTCCGGCCACAGGGAACCGGCGAAGGAGCCGTCCGGCGTCGGAGAGCCCGTCAAGGAGCCGTCCGTCAGCTCCGTGATGGCGTCGGTGAACGCCTGGAAGACCTCCCGGCGGACCACCGGCCCACGATCGGTCGGCCCACGATCGGTCGCCGGTCCGCCGCCCGTCGCTCCCTTGCCGTCCGCCGCCGGCCGCGCCTCCTGACGGCCGGCCGCATCGGCTCTCACTGTTTCCGTGCCGGCGCTCGCCGAGGTCGAGGGCTGCCCTGGCGCGGGTGCGGGGGTGACCGGCGCGCCGAACGGTCCGATCATGGGCGTTTCCGGTCCGTACGTGGACCGCTGGGCGCGGGGCGGACCGCCGGGAACCGCGGGCGTTTCCGGGGCCAGGGGCAGGGCCGGGGCCGTGGTGCGGGCGCGATCGAGGGTGGGGAGCCGGGCCAGAGCCCGGCGCACGGAGGCGTACGGAACGCCCGTGGCGTCCGGAGCGGCGAGCAGCTGGGAGAGCGCGGCGTGGGAGCGGTCGGTGGCCAGGCGGGCGGTCGTGAGGTCGGCCCTGACGCGGCCGTCGCCGGCGTGCAGCGCCGTCAGGAGGGTGCGCTCGCGCTGGAGGGCGTGCACGAGATTCTGCACCGCGAGCACCAGCGTGGCCTGCCGGGACGTCTCGGCGGCGGCGGAGCGGGCGCGCAGGTGGGAGGCGGCCTGCGTGGCCATCCCGGCGATCAGCAGGAGCGTGGGCACGGCCAGGACGAGGAGGAGGCGCGTTCTGATGCGCACGGGACGGCGGCGCCGGCGTGCGGGAGAGACGGTCATCGACCCCTCGTAAAGTGATCTCAGGAAGGCTGCACGCGACACGATATTGCGCTGCGTGTCCGCGCTGCTGCGTAACGTAGAGAATCCGAGGTGCCTGGTGACGGTTCCGGTGTTCCTGTCGGACGAGCTTGATGGGCCCGAGCTGGTGCTCGGCGGCCCCGAGGGGCGTCACGCGGCCACCGTCAGACGGCTGCGCGCGGGGGAGCGGGTGGATCTCACCGACGGCGGCGGGTCGGTGGCCGAGTGCGTGGTGCGCGAGGTGCTCAAGGACTCGCTGCGGGTCGAGGTGCTCGGCAGGTACGAGGTCGCGCCGTCCAGTCCGAGGCTGGTCGTCGTCCAAGGGCTGCCGAAGGGGGACCGGGGCGAGCTGGCGGTCGAGATGATGACCGAGGCGGGCGTCGACGTGATCGTGCCCTGGCAGGCGTCGCGGAGCATCACCCAGTGGAAGGGCGACAAGGCGGCCAAGGCGCTGCGGCGCTGGCAGTCGACCGCCCGGGAGGCGGGCAAGCAGGCCAGGCGGTTCCACCTGCCCGAGGTGACCGAGCCGGTCACGACGGCCGGGGCGGTGAGGCTGCTGGCGGGGGCCGCGCTGGGGCTGGTGCTGCACGAGGAGGCCGCGGAGCCGCTGTCCCGGATGGAGCTCCCGGCCGACGGCGACATCGTCGTCGTGGTGGGGCCCGAGGGCGGGGTGTCGGAGCGGGAGGTGGAGGAGTTCCGGGCGGCGGGGGCGGCGACGGTGCGGCTGGGGTCCACGGTGCTGCGGACCTCGACGGCCGGGCTGGCCGCGGCCGCGGTCCTGCTCGCCCGTACAGGACGCTGGTGACGTGGGTGGGCTGCCACTTCCGTGACGAACGGTGGTGACGCGGGCGGGCTTGCGGCACCCGTACAGGGCTCTGGACCTGCGCGGGTCAGGGGATGGTGTGGGCGCTCATCATGGGGCTGGGCATGTCGGAGGGGCTCGGGGCCGGGCTCAGCGGCTTGCACTCCTCCTCCGGGCACGGCGTCGCCGTCGTCGAGGTCTCGGTCTCCGTGGGTGACGGCGGCGGCGGGTCGCCGGCTTCCGGGCAGTCGGGGGGCTCGGCCTGGCCGTCGGCCGGTGAGGGGCAGGGGGTCGCGGTGGGGGAGGGCGTCGGCTTGGCGGTGGACCTGGCCGTCTCCGACGGGCGCGCCGGCTGGTCGGGCGGCGGCTCCGAGGAGGGCACCGGCGGCACCACCACCGGCTCACTCTGACGCACCGTCGACCTGGGCACGGCGGGCCGGCTGGTGGAGGACTTGGCCGGGTGGGTGACGCTGGAGGTGCTGCGCACCTCCTGGATCGGCGCCTCGATGACGCGGTGGCGCAGCTCCGGCACCACCATCACGATCGTCGCCGCGACCAGCACCGCGCTGGCGGCGGCGGCGCCGGTACGCCACCAGAAGAGGTTGCGCGCGCCGCGCCGTTCGATCTTCGTACGGATGACGTCGAGCCCGTCCGGCGAGGGCACGACCGCTTCCGCCTCCGCACGGAGGGCACGGCGCAGCAGCTCGCCGTACTCGTCGGGGGGCTGGGTCATGACATCTTCTCCAGGACGGAACGCAGGGCGGCCATGCCACGTGCCGTGTGGCTCTTCACCGCCCCCTTGCTGATGCCCATGGCGTGGGCGATCTCGGCTTCGGACAGATCACCGTAATAGCGAAGGACCAGTGCCTCCCTCTGGCGTGACGGTAGCGCCCGCAGGGCTTCGATGACCGCGGACCGCTCGAACTCGCCGATGGCGCCGTGCTCCGCGCTCGGTGCGTCGGGCATGCCCTTCGGGGCGTACTTCTCCACGACCGCCCGGTGCCGCAGCACGGACCTGGACCGGTTGACGACGGATTGCCGAAGGTAGGCGAGTGCTTTGTCGGGGTCGCGTAACCGGCGCCAGGCACCGTGGATGGCGACGAACGCATCCTGCACGACTTCCTCCGCGGTTGCCATGTCGCGCACCAGCAACACGGCGAGACGTACCAATGACCGAAAATGCGCGCTGTAAAGCGCGGTCACGGCCATGTCGGCGTCCCACCCGACGGGCACCGCCCCCATGGATCTGTCGACCAGGAGGGTTTCGGTGGTCACATCAGTGGGACGCGCGGCCTTCCCTGACGGTTTACGCTCTTCCGGATTTGGGGGCATGACCCAGTTGTGTCCTCGCCAGGTGGTCTCGCCCGTGGCTGAAATCGTCGCTGTGGTAGTGCACACACACCCTAACCGTTGGATCTTCGGCCGCCACGGCTGATCTGGTCACCGATTCGCAACGCTGATCATCGGATCCGCGGCGTGGCAGGTCAGCGCCGCCCGGCCTTACGCAGGGGAGAGCCACCCCTATCGGTAAGGTGATCGGGTGACCGACTGCCTGTTCTGCAAGATCGTGGCCAAGGAGATCCCGGCCGAGGTCGTCCTGGAGACCGACAGGGCGCTCGCGTTCCGCGACATCAACCCGCAGGCGCCCACGCACGTGCTCGTCATCCCCAAGGAGCACCACGCCGACGCCGCCGCGCTGGCCGAGGCCGACCGGGGGCTCGCCGACGAGGTGCTCAAGGCCGCGCACGCGGTCGCCGTCCAGGAGGGCGCGGCCGAGGGCGGCTACCGGATCGTCTTCAACACCGGCGCGGGCGCGGGTCAGACCGTGTTCCATGTGCACGCGCACGTTCTGGGCGGCCGCGACCTGACGTGGCCTCCGGGCTGAAATTGCCGCGAGGAAACGCTCCGGCCCCGGATACGATGGGTAAAGAAGAACAGACATCGAGACCCGGAGGCATCAGGCCGCTGGCCTGCCCATGTCCGAACTACACGAATCCCGACGCACGGCACCTCCATCGCGCACTCAGGCCAAGGTGCTGATTCCGGACGAATACCCGATGGTCAGCCTCCTGGGCTCCCGCGACGAGCTGCTCCGCGTCATCGAGGGCGCCTTCAAGGCCGACATCCACGTGCGCGGCAACGAGATCACCGTGACCGGCAGCCCCGACGAGAGCGGCACGGTCGTGCGGCTCTTCGAGGAGCTCGTCGAGGTGCTGCGCAGCGGCGGTGACCTCACGCCCGACGCCGTCGAGCGGAGCATCGCGATGCTCCGCATGACCTCCGAGCGGCCGGCCGAGGTGCTGTCGCTCGACATCCTGTCCTCACGCGGGCGCACGATCCGCCCGAAGACGGCCAACCAGAAGCGCTACGTCGACGCCATCGACGAGCACACGGTCGTGTTCGGCATCGGCCCCGCAGGCACCGGCAAGACCTACCTGGCGATGGCCAAGGCGGTGCGGGCGCTGCAGGAGAAGCGGGTCAACCGGATCATCCTCACCCGCCCCGCGGTCGAGGCCGGCGAGCGGCTGGGCTTCCTGCCCGGCACGCTCTACGAGAAGATCGACCCCTACCTGCGGCCGCTGTACGACGCGCTGCACGACATGGTCGACCCCGACTCCATCCCCAAGCTCATGGCCGCGGGCACGATCGAGGTCGCCCCCCTCGCCTACATGCGGGGACGCACGCTCAACGACGCCTTCATCATCCTCGACGAGGCCCAGAACTCCTCGGCCGAGCAGATGAAGATGTTCCTCACCAGGCTCGGCTTCAACAGCAAGATCGTGGTGACCGGTGACGTCACGCAGGTCGACCTGCCGGCCGGCACGGTCAGCGGCCTGCGGGTGGTCCAGGAGATCCTGGACGGCATCGACGACATCCACTTCTCCAGGCTGACGAGCGCCGACGTGGTGCGCCACAAGCTGGTGAGCGAGATCGTCGACGCCTACGGCCGCTACGACGCGCTCCGGGAGCCCTCACCGATCCAGCAGCAACGGGGTAAGCGGCGATGAGCATCGAGATCAACAACGAGTCCGGGGTGGGCGTCGACGAGGAGCGCCTCGTCGCGCTGTCCACCCACGTGCTGGCCGAGATGGGCATCAACCCGCTGGCCGAGCTGTCGCTCGTCGTCGTCGACGAGGACGTCATGGCGGAGCTGCACGAGAAGTGGATGGGTGAGCCGGGCCCGACCGACGTGCTCGCCTTCCCGATGGACGAGCTGCGGCCCGGCGGCGCGCGGGGCGAGTCCGAGGGGCCCGCCGACCCGGCGCTGCTGGGTGACGTGGTGCTCTGCCCGCAGGTCGCCGCACGGCAGGCGGAGGAGGCCGGTCACAGCGCTCAGGACGAGATCGAGCTGCTGTGCACCCACGGCATCCTCCACCTGCTCGGTTACGATCACGCCGAGCCGGAGGAGCACAAGGAGATGTTCGGCCTGCAGGCGCGGTTGCTCGAAGCATGGCGGGAGGTGCGCAGCTCGCGGTGAACGCCTGGTTGCCGTTGGCCATCGTCCTCGTCGTGGTCGGTGGCCTGATCGCCAGCGTGGAGACGGCGCTGACGCGGATCTCGCGGGTGCGCGCGGAGGAGGCCGTGCGCGATGGCAAGCGCGGCGCCGAGCGGCTGCACGCCATCGTCACCGACGCCCCGCGCTACCTCAACCTGCTGCTGCTGCTCCGGCTGAGCTGTGAGCTGGTGGCGACGGTGATCGCGACGCTGCTGTTCATCGACCTGATGGACGACCAGGGCTGGGCCTACTTCGCGGCGGCCGCGGTGATGATCCTGGTGAGCTACGTGATCGTGGGCGTGATGCCGCGCACGCTCGGCCGCCAGCACGCCGAGCCGGTCGCGCTCGCCAGCGCCCCGATGGTGTACGGGCTGACGAAGATCTTCGGCCCGCTGCCCAAGCTGCTCATCCTGCTGGGCAACGCGCTCACGCCGGGCAAGGGGTTCCGCGACGGCCCGTTCACGTCGGAGGCCGAGCTGCGCGACCTCGTCGACCTGGCGGAGGAGCGCCGGGTGATCGAGCCCGACGAACGGGAGATGATCCATTCGGTCTTCGAGCTGGGTGACACGCTGGTGCGCGAGGTGATGGTGCCGCGCACCGACATGGTCTACATCGAGCGCGGCAAGACGCTCAGGCAGGCGCTGTCGCTGGCGTTGCGCAGCGGTTTCTCCCGGGTCCCGGTGGTCGGCGAGAACGAGGACGACGTGATCGGCATCGCCTACCTCAAGGACATCACCCGGCGGGTGCACGAGTCGGGCGGCGACGGCGAGACGGAGACGGTCGAGTCGATCATGCGGCCGGCGACGTACGTGCCGGAGAGCAAGCCGATCGACGAGCTGCTGCGCGAGATGCAGGCCAGGCAGATCCACCTGGCGATCGTGATCGACGAGTACGGCGGCACCGCCGGTCTGGTCACCATCGAGGACGTGCTGGAGGAGATCGTCGGCGAGATCACCGACGAGTACGACCAGGAGGCGCCCCGGGTCGAGCCGATGCCCGACGGCGCGGTGCGGGTGACGGCGCGGATGCCGGTCGACGAGCTGGGCGAGCTGTTCGACACCGAGATCGAGGTCGACGACGTGGAGACGGTCGGCGGGCTGCTGGCGCACGCGCTCGGCCGGGTGCCGATCGCCGGCTCGCAGGCGGAGGTCGCCGGGCTGGAGCTGACCGCCGAGAGCCTGGCGGGGCGGCGCAACCGGATCAGCACGGTGGTGGTGCGCCGGGTCCGGGCCGATCAGGACGAGGTCGTGACGGCGGCGACCGAGCGGGAGTGAGCCGCCCCGGGCCCGGCGGCAAGCCGTCGGCAAGTGAGTTGCAAGCGGGCTGCGCCAGTCTGTTTCTCGGCACCCGGTGCGGTGGGTGCCGATAGAGGGAGGCGCCCGGCCGTCGCAGGGGTTCGGCGGCGGGGCGCTCCTGGGGGGACGACGACGGCCCGGCCTCTAGCCGGTCGGACGTCGTTCGGCGTAAAGGGTGCTCTCGTCCGGATAACCGGGCGAGGGCACCCTTTTAGCGTTTGATCGTTTATTGGTAACTCCGGTGGATTGCCGTTTTCGCTGGTCGGGGAAGCTGGGCATCGGGGGGAATCATGAAACGCGGAACGCGGATCATCGCCTGCGGGCTCCTTGCCGGTGCCCTGGCAGGCTGCGGAGGTGCCGAGGGGCTCGACACGGAGGCCCTGGCCCAGATGAAGGAGATCCTCAGCAAGGAGCCCCGGCTGCCCGAGGGCTTCTCGCCGCGCTCGGAGCAGGCGTGGCGGGCGCCGTTCACGCCGGCCGACCGCAACTGCCGGGCCGTGCTGGACGCGGCCGCCGGCCGGGCTCCCGAACGGGGCCTGACCGCCCAGGCCGCAGCGAGCTACCAGGGTGACGAACTGGGCGAGCAGGTCGGGGTGGGCCTGGCCCGCTACGACGGGGCGGCGGGGGAGCACATGAGCGCGCTCGCCGCCGCGCTCAGGGCGTGCCGTGAGGTGCGCGCGGCGGGCGGCACCCACCTGCGCACCGCGCTCGTCCCGGTGACGGACGTGGCCGACGAGGCGGTGGCGGGCGAGCTGCGCGGCCGGCTGAACGGCTACCCGTACGCGCTGGACGTGGTGCTGGCCCGGTCGGGCGACATGCTGGTGTCGATGGTGCACACGAGCATGGCCGAGGTCGAGCCGCAGCGCACCCGCCAGCTCCTCGACGCGGTGATGCGGATGGCCAGCCCGTAACCTGTCCTCGTGACACTCGACCCGGAAGACAACAAGCTCATCACCCTGGCGCGGGCGTCGCGCGCCCGCAACGGTTCGGCGCAGGGCGCGGCCGTGCGCGACGAGACCGGCCGCACCTACGCGGCCACCGATGTCGCGCTGTCCGCGCTGCGGCTGTCGGCCGTGCAGGTGGCGGTGGCGACGGCGGTCTCCAGCGGCGCCCGCGCGCTGGAGGCGGTGGCGCTGGTCACCGACGGCGACGGCCCGTCCGAGGACGACGGGGCGGTGGCGGCGGAGCTGGGCGTGCCGGCCATCCTGGTGGCCGGTCCCGACGGCGCGCCGCGGAGCTGAGCATGCCGATGTCGCCCTACCTGGCCGGGGTGCGCGCCAAGCTGGGGCCCGATCTGCTGATGATGCCGTCGGTCTGCGGCTGCGTGTTCGACGACGAGGGCCGGCTGCTGGTGGCCCGCCACGGCGACGTCGGGCTGTGGGCGGCGCCGGGCGGGGCCCTCGACCCGGACGAGCGGCCGGAGGAGGCCGTGCGGCGCGAGCTGCGCGAGGAGCTCGGCATCGAGGTGCGGGTGCGCGGTCTGATCGGCGTCCACAGCGGGCCCGAGTTCCGGGTCCGCTACCCGAACGGCCACGAGTGCCTCTACATGATCGCCGTGTACGGGTGCGCGATCGAGTCCGGCACGCCCACCCCCGACGGCGACGAGATCAGGGAGGCCCGCTGGGTCCGGGAGGACGAGCTGGACGAGCTGGCGATGACCCCGTGGTCGCCGCGGGTGCTGCCCGGCGTGTTCGCCTGGTGGCGTGCGCAGGTCTCCTGATAGGCGAGAATGCACAGTGTGACCTCGCCAGACAGCCATCGTGCCGGATTCGCCTGCTTCGTGGGGAGGCCGAACGTCGGCAAGTCCACGCTCATGAACGCCCTGGTCGGCACCAAAGTGGCGATCACCTCGTCCAAGCCGCAGACGACGAGGCGGGCGATCCGCGGCATCGTGCACCGGCCCGACGCCCAGCTCGTCATCGTCGACACCCCGGGCCTCCACCGGCCGCGCACGCTCCTCGGTGAGCGGCTCGACAGCCTGGTGCTGTCGACGCTGACCGAGGTCGACGTGATCGGGTTCTGCGTGCCCGCCAACGAGCCGATCGGCAAGGGCGACCGGTTCATCGCCGGCAAGCTGGCCGCGGTCAAGAAGACGCCGGTGATCGCCGTGGTCACCAAGTGCGACCTGGCGAGCAGGGAGCAGATCGCCGAGCAGCTGCTGGCGGTGTCGGAGATCGCGGAGTTCGCCGACGTGGTGCCGGTGTCGGCGCAGTCGGGCGACCAGCTCGACGTGCTGGCCGACGTGCTCGTGCGCCACCTGCCGGAGTCGCCGCCGCTCTACGAGGACGGTCAGCTCACCGACGAGCCGGAGCAGGTGCTGGTCGGCGAGCTGATCAGGGAGGCGGCGCTGGAGGGCGTCCGCGACGAGCTGCCCCACTCGATCGCGGTCGTGGTCGACGAGATGCTGCCCCGGGAGGACCGCGACGACCTGCTCGACATCTACGCCCACCTGTTCGTCGAGCGGCCGTCGCAGAAGGCCATCGTCATCGGCCACAAGGGCGAGCGGCTGCGCGAGGTCGGCACGAAGGCCCGCCACCAGATCGAGGCGCTGCTGGGCACGCGCGTCTACCTCGACCTGCGCATCAGCGTGCTCAAGGACTGGCAGCGCGACCCCAAGCAGCTGCGCAGGCTCGGCTTCTACGACTGAGCCAGGCGGCGGCCCAGCAGCCGGCCGAAGGTGATGGCCGGGGTGACCAGCATGCCGGAGCAGAAGCTCTGCCCGCAGGTGGCGGCCGCCCCGATGACCTCGCCGACCGCGTAGAGGCCCGCGATGGGCTCGCCGTCGGCGCGGCGCACCCGCAGGCTCGCGTCGACGTCCAGCCCGGCGAACGTCACCAGCGAGATGGCGTGGTTGCGGATCGCGTAGAAGGGCGGCGTGGCCAGGGGCAGCGGCAGGTGGACGCGGCCGAAGTCGGGGTCCGACCCGGCGGCGACGGCCGCGTTGTACCGGGCCGCGGTCGCGACCAGCCCGCCGGCGTCGATGCCGGTCTGCCCGGCCAGCTCCTCCAGCGTGGCGGCGGCGTGCACGCCCACGCGCACCCCCGCCTGGGCGCGCAGGTCCTCGGGCGTCCAGCCGACCACGAGCGGGCGTCCGGACCGGGTCGACTCCAGCATGGCGTCGTCGAACACCGTCCAGAACGTCATGTCCGGGATGCGGGTGAGCGCGCGTTCCTTGGTGTCGATGGACGGCTCGTCCTCCGCCACCCAGCGGTGGCCCGTCCGGTCCACGTAGATCTCGACGGGCGGGCGCTCGGCGGCGACGAGCAGCTGCCGGTCGGACCAGTTGGCCTTGCCCGGGGTGGTGGGGTGCGGCAGGCCGCCGAAGCTCGGCAGGAACGAGCCGGTGCCCTGGATGCCCGCGTCGAGCTCCCTGGCCAGCAGGATGCCGTCGCCGGTGGAGGTCGGGTGGGCGGCCGACACCAGCGGCGCGCCCTCCAGCTCCAGGAACAGCTCGGGCTCCGCGGCGAAGCCCCCGGTGGCCAGCACGACGTGGCGGGCGCGCACCCGTACGTCCTGGCCGTCGCGCAGGACCGTGACGCCGGTGACCCGGCCGCCGGCGGTCAGCAGTTCGATCACCGGCGCGTTCTTCCACAGGTCCAGGCGGCCGGTGGCGGTGGCGTCGGCGAGCACCCGCTCGTACACCTCCAGGATCGACGCCGCCTCGTCCACGCCGTAGTAGGTGCGGGCGGTCGTGTAGGGCTCGTGCCCGTAGATGATCCGCGGCGTCTCGGGCGCGAACCGGAAGCCGAGACCGTCGAGCCAGTCGACGGTCTCGGCGGCGTTCTCCACCACGGTGCGGACGAGGTCCTCGCGGACGGTGCCGCCGCTGATGCGTAGGATGTCGGCCAGGTGCGCCTCGGCGGAGTCGGCGATGCCGCGCTCGGCCTGCCGGCGCGTCCCCGCGGCGGCCATGTGCCCGCCGGAGATGTGCAGCGTGCCGCCGACGCGGTGGTCCTTCTCCACCAGCAGCACCCGGGCGCCGCCGTGCGCGGCCTCCGCCGCGCACGGGATGCCCGCGGTGCCGGCGCCGACCACCACGAGGTCGTAGTCGAGTTCCACCAGTGATCCTCCTGAGGGTCAGGCGCCGGCCGGGACGTACCAGCGTTCGGGCTCGGCTCCGGGGACGCGGCGCTCCTCGATGACGGTGAGCCGGCTGAGCCTGCCGTCCTCGAAGTGCTGCCACAGGCGGGTGCGGTAGTCGGCGGTGGGCATCGACATCTCGACGATGCGCTCCTGCGGGCGGTCGTTCCAGCCGAACGTGAACACGATGGCCTGGTCGCCGGCCCGGCTGGTGGTGCCCCACATCTCGGTGTCGACGAACTCGACGGAGTCGCCGTCGACGATCGCGCGGTAGTGCCGCACCGCGGGCTCCTCGCCCTCGCGCAGGTAGACGACCTTCTCGGTCCAGTCGGTGCCCTCCATCCGGCCTTCCTGCCGGCTGGGGTAACGCTCCAGGAGGGTGCCGTCGGGCGCGAGCACGGTGTAGGTGCCCTCCCACACTCCGGACATGTCGCGCAGGATGTCGGCGATGGTCATGATTCCTCCGTCTCGGCGGGGGCGCCGTCGTAGTACCAGGGGCGGATGCCGGCGCCGGCCCGCATGAGCAGGGCGCGGCGGCGCAGGAAGCGCCGCACGGACGGCGGCCCCATACGGGACGCGCCCAGTCCGGACGACTTGAAGGAGTTCTTCTCCGTCTCGGGGAACATGCCGGTCAGGCAGACGTCGTTGACGCTCACCGCGCCGGCCTCCAGCCGGTGCGCGACCGGCGCGGCCCGCTCGGCGGTGGCGGCGAAGACGGCCGCGCTCAGCCCGAACTCGGTGTCGTTGGCGAGGGTGACGGCCTCGTCCTCGTCGTCGAACGGCATGATCGGGATGATCGGGCCGAACGTCTCCTCGCGCATCACCCGCATGGAGTGGTCGACGCCGGTCAGCACGGTGGGCCGCAGGTAGGCGCCGCCGCCGAGATGCTGGACGGTGCCGCCGGTCCGGACGGTCGCGCCCTTGGCGACGGCCTCCTCCAGCTGCTCCCGGATGACGTCCACCTGGGCGTCGCTGATGATCGGCCCGATCTGCCCGTCGCCGATCTCCGGGTACGCGAGCGCGACCCGTTCCGCCTTGGCCACCAGCAGCTCGGTGAACTCCTCGACCACCGTGCGGTCCACGTACACCCGCTCGATGGACATGCACGAGTGGCCGGAGTTGATCGTGGAGCCCCACAGGATGGCGGAGGAGGCGGCGTCCAGGTCGGCGGAGGCGGTGACGATCGCCGGGTCCTTGCCGCCCAGTTCGAGGAAGGCCGGGATGAAGTGCTCGGCGGCGGCGCGGCCGACCGCGCGGCCGGTGCGCACGCTGCCGGTGAAGCACACGGCGTCGGCGACGGCGACCATGGCGGCGCCGGTCGCGCCGTCGCCCTCGACCACGGTGAAGACCCCCGCCAGCTCCTCGACCTCGGCCACGCACGCGCGCAGCACGGGGATGAAGCGCGGCGTCACCTCGCTCGGCTTCAGCAGCACCGCCGACCCGGCGAGCAGGGCGGGCACCGCGTCGATGAGGGCGAGCTGGAACGGGAAGTTCCACGGCGAGATCACCGCGACGACCGGGTACGGCACCAGGTCGCCGGTGACTTGCACCTCGGGGTCGGAGGTCGGGGCGGGTCCGTCGGGGGCGAAGGCGTCCGCGGCGAACCGGCAGGCGCGCTCGACGGCGCTCAGCACCGAGTCCACCTCCAGGTGCGAGACCCAGCGCCGGCCGGTGTCGGTCTCCAGCCGGGCGATCAGCTCGTCCCGGTGCCGGGTGATCGCCTCGCCGAACGCGCGCAGCGCCTCGATGCGCCGCTCGACCGGCTGGGCGGCCCACGCGCCCTGGCGGGCCCGTAGCGCGCCCGCGGCGGCGATGATCTCGTCGTCGCTCGCGGCGACGATCGTGTGGTCCGCCGCGCCGGTGCGGGGGTTGCGGACCTGGATCTCCCTGGGCATGTCGCCTCCTCAGATGAGGCCGTCGCCGGCCAGCCGTTCGATGACGGCACGCTGGGTGTCGATGAAGTGCGCTCGCCCGGTCTCGCCGGGGCGCACGGTGTCGGGGGGATAGAACGAGGTGCGGGCGTAGCTGCCGGCGTAGAGCTCGAACCGCTGGCGCGGCAGCAGGTTCATCATCTCGGGGGTCCTGCGGGCGCGGCGCAGCGCGGCCAGGTCGATCTCGGCGTTGGCGGCCATCGACTCGCCCTGTCCGGCCTTGGCCAGCACGATGCCGCGGTGGTCGACGATCTGGCTGCCGCCGTCGCCGGAGGCCGCGGGCACGCCGGTGCCGTACAGGCCGCCGGTGTTGGCCGACACCACGTACGCGCCGTTCTCCACCGCGCGGGCCAGTTTGGCGACGTTCTTGGGGGAGAGCAGCGCGCTGCAGACCTCCGACGAGCTGTGCAGGAACACCTCCGCGCCGCGCATGGCCAGGCA
Organism: Nonomuraea corallina; assembly: GCF_027620315.1. Lineage (GTDB taxonomy): Bacteria > Actinomycetota > Actinomycetes > Streptosporangiales > Streptosporangiaceae > Nonomuraea > Nonomuraea corallina. The sequence goes on from NZ_JAPNNL010000048.1 coordinate 26,745, forward strand.
GCGGGCCACCTCGGGGAAGAGGATCTCCTCGGAGGCGATCGCGGCCAGCGTGCCGATCTCGGTCCTGGCGACCGGGAAGAGCGACTCCTCGCCGTAGACGGCCAGGTAGCGGTCGAGGAGGTCGTGCGGGGTCACCGAGTACATCGAGTTGAGCCGCCGGTAGCGCAGCACGGTCTGTCCCGCCGGGTCGAACACGACCGACGCCTGGAAGTAGACGCCGGGGAAGTGCTCGTCGGTCTCGTAGCCGTTGACGCAGAGGAAGACGCCCGCGTCCTCGGCGATGGCGGCGAGCCTGGCGTACTCGGGGCCGCCGGGGGCCAGGGCGGCGCGGTCGCACCACTCCTGGAAGGGCTCGCCGATGGGGTGGCCGGTGAGCAGGTACTCCGGCAGGACGAACAGCCGGGCGCCGGGGCCGATGAACCGCTTGCTCGCGGTGACCTGCTCGTGCACGCGGTCGATGGCGGCCCGTATCTGGTCACGGGCGGCTGCCGCGCTGTCGGCGCGGTTGACGGCATGACAGGCGGTCTGCAGAGCGACGGCGCGGTACGCGGTCGCGGGCGGATCCTGGGACACCCGAGCTCCTGTTCCACTCCATGAAACGGCGTTTCTGATTTCTACAGGTTGGACTATGAGGTGCAAGCCGCGCAAGAGGGGACTTATCCTCCAACCTGCGACATCGTTGACAGCCAGCGACTCCCCGCCTTAGCGTGAAACACCGTTTCGAGGGACGGAACAAACCGGGAACCGTGGAGGTGCGGCTTGTCGCTGGGAGCGATCGTCGAGGCGGTCATCGCCTGCAGGGATGTCGGAGCGTCGGCCACTTTCCATACCCGGGCCTTCGGCCTGGACGTGCTCGAAGACGACGGCACGCAGGCGCTGCTCGGCGTCGAGGGCGTCGGCACCGGCCGCATCCGCCTGGTGCCCGGCGAGGAGGCCCCCGACCCGCGGCTCTGGGACGTCGGCCCCCGCCTGCTCGGCATGTACTCGCGCGACCTGGAACGCACCACCCGGCTCATCGACGAGGCGGGCGGCAGGTCCGGGGAGATCGTCACCTACCCGTACGGGGCCGCGTCCCTGACCGAGGCGGTGGCCCTGGGTCCGGACGGCGTCTGGTGGACGCTGCCGCAGGCGGGCGCCGGGCACCGGCCCAGTCCCGCGCTGGAGCGGGACCCCGGCCGCCTGCACGGCGAGCTGCACACGGCCGTCCTCGTGCCCGCCGACCACGACGCCGCGCTCGCGTTCTTCACCGCGGGCGGCGGGCTGCGGGTGCTGTTCGACGGGGAGATGAGCGGCCCGCCGTTCGACCGGCTGACCGGCATGCCGGCGGAGGCGAGCCTGCGGCTGTCGTTCCTGGTCTCCGCCGACCAGGCGCCGGCCCGCATGGAGATCATGTCCTTCACCGGGGTGGAGGCCGCCGACCTGTCGGACCGCCCGCTGGGGCTGCGCCGGGTGGTGTTCGCCGCCGACGACCCGGCCGCCACCGCCGCCGCGCTGGCGGAGCACGGCGGCGAGCGGCTGGACGAACTGCTGCTGCGCGGCCCCGCCGGGCTGGAGATCGAGCTGACCCGGGCCGCGTCATGAGCGCGCGCAACCTGGGACGTCACGACGTCGTCGTCATCGGCGCCGGCCCCGCCGGCCTGTGCACGGCCATCGAGGCCGCGGCGGCGGGCGCGAGCGTCCTGCTGCTGGACAAGCAGAGCCGCGTCGGCGGCATGCTGCACATCGCCAACGGCGAGTTCAGCGGCGCCGGCACCCGCCGCCAGCGCGAACGCGGCATCGACGACAGCCCGGAACGCCACTTCGAGGACGTGCTGCGCCTCTCCCACGGCAAGGTGAACGAGAAGCTGGCCTGGAAGTCGGTCCAGGCCCAGGGCCGGACCGTCGACTGGCTCGACGCCCAGGGCTTCGACTTCCACCCCGACACCCCCGGCCTGGTCCACGGACACGAGGTGTACCGGGTGCCGCGCACGTACTGGGGCGTGCGGAACGGGCTGTCGGTGGTGAAGCCGCTGAAGCGGCTGCTCGACGAGCAGATCGAGGCCGGGCGCGTCCGGCTGGTGCTCGGCGCCCGCGTCACCGGCGCCGTCGTGGACGGCGGCGGACGGATCACCGGCGTGACCGCGACCGGCGAGGACGGCGAGGTCGTCGCGCACGGCGGCGCGGTCGTGCTGGCCACCGGCGGCTACGACGCCAACCCCGCCCTGCGCAACCGTTTCCTGCCGCCCGGCTGCGAGAAGGCCCTGATCGGCTGCCTGCCGCACGCCACCGGCGACGGACTGGAGCTGGCCCTGGGGCTCGGCGCCGACGTGAGCGGCGACGGCTACTTCATCCCGGTGATGGGGCTCATCCGCGACCCGGCGGACCACGGCGTCGCGGTCGACTACCGCGAGGCGTTCATCGAGGTCGCGCCCGCGTACCGGACCCCGTACGAGATCTGGGTGAACGACCGCGGCGAGCGGTTCGTCGCGGAGGACGGCACCAGCCCCGAGCACCGCGAGCGGGCGCTGCTGGAGCAGCCGGGGATCGCCATGCACGTCATCTGGGACCGGGCCATCGCCGAGACCGCCGAGCCGCTGCTCCGCAACGTCACCGGCGACTGGAACCGCGAGCGGATGCTGACCGAACTGGAGCGCGGCCGGTGGATCGCCGCCGCGGACACCGTGGAGGACCTGGCCATGAAGCTCGGCGTGCGGCCGGAGGGCCTGGCGGACACCGTGCGGCGGTACAACGCCGCGGTGCGGGAGGGTCACGACCCCGACTTCGGGCGCGGCACGCTGCCGGCGCCGATCGAGCGGGCGCCGTTCTACGGGATCACCACGGTGGGGGCCTCCATCCTGAGCCGCGACGGGCTGCGCGTGAGCGAGGACCTGGAGGTGCTCGACCGCTCCGGCGCGCCGATCCCCGGGCTCTACGCGGTCGGGGAGATCCTCGGCAACAACGCGTTCGCCGGTGACAACTACGTCGGCGGCATGAGCGTGACACCGGCCATGACGCTCGGGCGGGAGCTGGGCGCCAGGCTCGCGGGGGAGGCGAACCGATGACCCCGCCGCTGGAGAGCATCACGGCCGCGACGATCGGCGTCAGGGACTTCGCGCCCCACCTCGACCTCTACTGCGGCGAGCTGGGGTACGCGGTGGAGGCGGAGGGCGTGGTCCCGGCCGCTGTCGCCGACCGGCTGTGGGGCGCGGGCGCCGGTGACGTGGAGGTCCGGGCGCTCGCCGCGGCCGGCGCCGCCACCGGCCGGATCCACCTGCTCAAGGTGAACGATCCGGTGGCGCCCCCCGTCCATCCGCACACGCTGGACCTCGGCCTGTCCGGCGTCAACCTCTACACCCGCGACATCGCGGCCTCGTACGAGCGGATGACCGCGGCCGGGTACGTGTGGATCAGTCCTCCGCAGGGGTTCGACGTGCCCGTGGGGGAGCTGACGGTCCGGGTCGTGGAGGGGTACTGTCTCGGGCCTGACGGCGTCGGCGTGGTCTTCGTCGAACCGGCCGGCCCGCGTCCCACGGCCGCGTGGCTGGCGGACCCCGACCGGCGGCACACGGAGCTGACCTCCGTGGTCTGCCACGTGCCCGACTTCGAGGCCGAGCTGGCCTTCTGGGAGGCGCTCGGCCTGTCCGCGGGGTACGACGTGACGTTCGGCGCGCCGGGGCTGGAGACGATGGCGGACCTGCCGCCGGGCACCCGGCTCAGGCTGGCGTTCGTGGCCGGCCGGGATGGCGGCACGACCCGCATCGAGATGGTCCGGGCGGACCGCACCAGAGCGGACCGCCGTTCCACCCAGCGGCCCGCGCGCGGGCTCGGGCACACCGCCTGGTCCGCGCGGACCGGCGATCTGGACGACGCCCTGGCCCTGGCCGCGGGCGCCGGAGGGCGGGTCGCGTGCCCGCCGTTCGCCGCCGAGACGCCGCTGCACGGCGCGTCGCGGCTGGCCATGGTGGAGACACCGAACGGGATCAGCGTGGAGCTGTGGGAGCCCCGCTGATTCCGTAGGTTTCGGATACTTAAACATCAGACGTATCCGTTGACATCGGGGCAGCGGCATTTCTAGGCTCCCTGTAACGCTGTTCCGCATATTGGAATCACTGGCTCGGGGGCATGAACAAAAGGAGGTGGCACATGCGTGGAAGCGGACTTCGCTGGATCTCCGCGGCTGCCGTGAGCACGCTGGTGCTCACCGGCTGTGCGGGCAAGGAAGAGCGCGCGAAGGCGGCCGGAGAAACGGCCGGAGCCGGCTGGAGCGCCGGCGTCGACACCATAAAGATCGGGCTCATCGCCCCCATGACCGGCCCGTACGCGATCCTGGGCATCCTCCAGGAGAACTCCATCCGGGTGGAGATGGAACGCGTCAACGAGGCGGGCGGCATCGGCGGAGCCAAGCTGGACCTCGTCATCCGCGACTCCGCCCTCGACCCCGGCAAGGCCGTCCAGGCCACCAACGAGCTCGTCGGCGACAGCCAGGTGCACTTCGTGGTCGGGCCGTCGCTGTCGGCCTTCTACAACGCGTCCAAGAACATCTTCGAGACCAACCGCAAGCTCAACTGCCAGCCCGGCGTCGGCACCGGCGACTTCGGCTCGCTCAAGTACGGCTTCCGCTCACAGGACCCCAACAACCTGAGCGTCGAGAAGCTCGTGGAGTACCTCAAGGCCAAGGGCGTCACCTCGGTCGGCCTGGTCTACGAGGCCGACGACACCGGCAAGGCGATGGACGGGTACTTCAAGGAGTTCGGGCCCAAGTACGGCGTCGAGTACAAGGGCTACCAGGAGACCCGCAACGACGACCAGTCGCACCGGCCGTACGTGGACAAGCTCAAGGACGCCGGCGCGATCGTGGTCTCCAGCAACGCCAGCGGCGCCAAGACCATGGCCGCCGCCGCCGAGGCCGGCTTCAAGGGCGTGATGGCCGGCACCTCCGGGCTGCAGAACGTCTCCTTCCTCGACGCCGCCCAGGACATGGCCGTCGGCTCCGTCTTCGCCGCCGGCAACGTGCAGTTCAACATCCGCGACCGCGCCACCTGGAAGGCCGGCTACCGCACCCACGTCGAGGCCATCGAGAAGAAGTACGGGGTGGTGGAGGGACCGAAGTCGGGCGCCAAGATGCCCAAGGGCACCGCCATCGCCGGCGACTGCGTCACCGCCTTCGCCAAGGCCGCGGAGAACGCCAAGTCGCTCGACCCGGACAAGCTCGCCACCGCCATGGAGCAGCTGAACATCCCCGACTCCGAGACCCCTTCGGGCAACTCGATCAAGCCGGCGGACCACGAGTTCTACCACATGGAAGACATCCACATCTACCAGTGGGACAAGGACGACGACGGCTGGTTCGTCACCGACGTCACCCCCGAGTCCTGATCCACCGCCGGCCCGCGTCGGCACCAGTTCCACCCGAAAGTCCTTGAGAGGAAGACCCCAAGATGACGGTCACCAAGGGTCGCAAGCTCGTGGCGCTCGCCGGCGCCGCGCTGCTGCTCGCCGCCTGCGCGAGCAAGGAAGAACGAGCCGGTGTCGAGCAGGCCACCTCCGCCGCCGGGTGGAGCGCCGGCATGCCGGTCGTGAAGGTCGGGCTCATCGGCCCCATGACGGGCGCGCTCGCCGTCGCCGGCATCTCCATGGAGAACTCGGTCAGGGTAGAGATCGACCGGCTCAACGCCGAGGGCGGTGTCGGCGGCGCCAAGCTCGACCTGGTCGTCCGCGACACCGCGCTGGACCCGGCCAAGGCCGTGCAGGCCGCCAACGAGTTCGCGGGCGACAACAGCGTGGGGCTCGTCATCGGCCCGGCGCTGTCGGCGTTCTACAACGCGGCCAAGCCGATCCTGGAGAACGGCAAGAAGGTCAACTGCCAGCCGATGGTCGCCACCGGCGACTTCAGCACCGCCAAGTACGGCTACCGAGCCCAGGACCCCGTGTCCCTCGACGTGCAGAAGATCATCGAGCACCTGAAGGCCGAGGGCGTCGGCTCCATCGGCGTCGTGTACGAAGGCGACGACGCGGGCAAGGGCACCGCGGCCGAGGTCGAGAAGCAGGCCAAGGCCGCCGGGCTCACCTTCGCCGGCTTCGAGCACACCCGTACCGACGACCAGTCGCACCGCGCGTACGTCGAGAACCTCGCCGACGCGGGCGCGATCTGGATCTCCAACTCGGCCGGCGGCGCCAAGACCATGGCGGCCGCCGCCGAGACCGGCTACAAGGGGCTCATCGTCGGCGGCTCGGGCGCCCGCAACATCTCCTTCGTCGAGGCGGCCGGCGACGCGGCCGACGGCGCGCTCTTCAGCGCCACCTACTACCCCTACCCCGGCAAGGAGAGCCGCGACACCTGGAAGCCCGGCTACCGCAAGCACATCGAGGAGATCGAGAAGCGGTTCGGCAAGAACACCGGCCCGAAGACCGGCGCCGAGTCGCCCAAGGCGGCCGAGATCGCCGCCGACTGCGTGCTCGCCTACGTCAAGGCCGCCGACCAGGCCAAGTCCGTCGATCCGGACAAGGTGGTGACGGCGCTCGACTCGATCGAGATCTCCGACCAGGAGACGCCGTCGGGCAACTCGATCAGCCCGGACAAGCACGAGTTCTTCGCACTCGACGACATCCACGTCTACCAGTGGAAGAAGGACGCCGACGGCTGGCACACGGTCGAGGTCGGCAAGTGACCTGATGGAGCGCCGCTTCGTCACGGTGAACGGCCGGCAGGTCCACTACGCCCACGCCGGGCGCGGCCTGCCGGTCGTCCTCCTCCACGCCTCTCCCGGCGACTGGCGGCCGCTGCGCGGCCTGGCCGCCGAACTGGCCCGCTCGTTCGCGGTGTACGCGCTCGACACGCCGGGGCACGGCGGCTCCGACCCGCTCCCGGCGCCGGACCCCGGCATGGCCGACTACGGCGCCGCGCTCGGCGAGACGCTCACCGCGCTCGGGCTGGAACGGGCCCACCTGTACGGGACGCACACCGGGGCCAAGATCGCCCTGTCCCTCGCGGCGGAGCGGCCGGAGCTGGTCGCCTCGCTCGTCCTCGACGGGGTCGGGGTGTCCACCCCGGAGGAGCGGGCCGACCAGCTCGCCCGCTACCTGCCGCCGGTGCGGCCCCGCAGCGACGGCGGCCACCTGGTGGCGGCCTGGCACCAGGTGCGCAACATGTTCCTGTACTGGCCCTGGTACGACGAGCGCGCCGCCTCCCGGCTGACCGCCGCCCCGCCGCCGGCCCCGTACCTGCACGATCTGACGGCGGGCCTGCTGGAGGCGGGGGCGAACTACCCGCTGGCCTACCGCGCCGCCTTCACCTGCGACCCGCTCCCGCTGCTCGCCCGCCTCACCGTCCCCGCCCTCGTCCTGGCGTCCTCCGCCGACCCCCTGCACGCCCATCTGGAGCGGCTGCCCGCCCACCGGCTCCAGGTGGAGTCCACCACCTCCGGCATCTCGGCCCTGGCCTCCCGCATCCGCGCCCACCTCACCTCCCACACCCCCTCGCCCGCGACCGCCGGCCCTCACTCAGCCACGCCTCCGTCCGACGCGGCGCCGTCGGGTGCGGCGCCGTCCGACGCAACGCCGTCGGGTACGGCCCCGTGCGGGGCGGCTCTGTCGGGCGCGGCGCGGTGCGGGACGGTGGAGCCCGGTGCGGCCGGGCTCGGGCGGGGCGTGAGCCGCCGGTACGTGCCGACCCGGCTGGGACAGGTGCTCGTCAGGCAGGCCGGGGCCGCCGCCGGGTCAGGGCGGCCGCTGGTGATCCTGCCTCCGGCCCCGGCCTCCGGACGGGCCGTCACCGACCTGCTCGCCGAGGCCGCCCGCCACCGCCCCGCCTTCGCCCTCGACCTGCCCGGAACCGGCGGCTCGGACCTGATCGGGTCCGGTGCGGGCGACGACCTGCGGGGGACCGGCGGCTCGGGCCTGGTCGGGTCCGGTGCGGGTGACGACCTGCCCGGAACCGGCGGTTCGGGCCTGGGCGGTGGTGGCATGGTCGAGGTGATCGCTCTGGCTGTCGGTGACGCTCTCGACGGGCTCGGGCTCGACGGCGTCGACCTGTACGGGACGGGAGCCGGCGCGGTGGTCGCCGTCGCCGTCGCCCGGTCGCGTCCCGGCCTGGTGCGGGCGCTGGCGCTGGCCGGACTGCCCGACCCGGGCGTGCTGACCGAGGACGAGGCCCGCGCCCGCACCCCCGGCCTGGAACCCGACGAGCACGGCACCCACCTGCTCCGGGCCTGGCACCTGGTGCGGGACGGCGGGCTCGCCACGGGCCTGCCCGAACTGCCCGGCGGCCGGCCGGATCTGGCGGAGCTGCACGCCAGGGTGCTCGACCTCGCGGCATCCTGGCGGACCTACGCCGCCGCCTTCCGCGCCGCCGCGCGGCCCGCGGGCGAGCCGCCGGTACCGGTGGTCGCCGCCGATCCCGTCTGGGATCCGTTCACCGCTCGCGCCGTGCGCGCGGCGCCCGGCCACGACGGGACGGGCGGCGTCGCATCCCTGCTGAAAGCCCTGGAAGACGTGACCGGGTGAGCCGACCGGCCCGCCCGCGAGAGGAGAATGCACCTGTGAGCAGCCGCTACCGGCACGGACTGATCCATTACGTGGGCGACGGGGTGGGGGTGCGCGGCCGCGAGGAGTGGACGCTCACCGCAGCCGAGGACGGCACCCGCACGCTGCGCGCCCACTGCCGCATGTTCGACACCGACATCGAGCGGGACGTGGTGCACACCGCGTCGGCCGGGTTCCGGCCGCTGCGGTCCTTCATCAGCCACCGGGTGGGCGGCGCATTCCTGGGTGAGGGCTGGTTCGTCTTCGGCGAGGACACGCTGGAGTCGGAACTGCTGCTCAAGGACGAGGGCAGGGTGTCGCAGCGGGTCCCGCTGGCCGGGCCGCCGCCGTACTTCGTGCCGCACGCGGTGTGCTGCGACGCCTGGATCGTTCCCGCGTACGACCTGGAGGCCGGCGGCCCGCAGCGGTTCACGGGAGGGTTCCGTTCCTCGCCCCGCCCCAACGGGGCGAGCGGCCCGTACGCGGACGAGCTGGCCGACCTCACCGTCACCCTGGTCGGCGAGGAGACGATCACGGTGCCCGCGGGCACCTTCCCCACCCGGCACTTCCTGCTGACCAGCGACGGCGGGGCCGAGGAGCACCTGTGGACGAGCACGGACGGCGACTGGCTGCTGATCCGCCTCCGCTCCGACCGCCTGTCCTCCTCCTACGAGCTGGTGGAACTGCGGGAAACCCGGTAGTGGTGCGGCGCTTCTACCTCGACGGCCCGTACGGGCAGATCCACCTGCGCGCCGTCACCCGCCCGCACGGGCGGCGGCCGCTCGTCTGCTTCCACCTCACCCCGGGGTCGGGGCGGATGTACGAGGCGCTGCTGGCGGAGCTGGGCGCCGACCGGACCGCGGTGGCGCCCGACACCCCGGGCTACGGGGCCAGCGACCCGCCACCCGGGCCGCCCGCCATCGGCGACTACGCGGCCGTGATGGCGCACGTCGTGGACCGGCTCGGCCTCGGCGAGGTCGACCTGCTCGGGTACCACACCGGATCCAAGATCGCGATGGAGCTGGCCATCGCCCGGCCCGACCTGGTGCACCGGCTGGTCCTGGTGTCCGCGCCCGCGTACACCGAAGAAGAGGAGGAGCGGCAGCGGCGCGAGCTGGGCACGCCGGCCGGACCCCGGGAGGACGGCGGCCACCTGCTCGACCACTGGCGGGGGCTGCTGCGGTGGCAGGGGCTCGGCCAGACGCTGCCGCTGGTGCAGCGGGAGTTCGCCGAGCAGCTGCGGGCGGGCCCGCGGGCTCACTGGGGCTACCTGGCGGCGTTCGCCTACCGGCACGCGGACCACCTGCCCCGGGTGCCGCGCCCGGTGCTGCTGCTCTGCCCGGACGACGACCTGCGCGTGCCCACCCGCAGGGCCCGGTCGCTGCTGAGGGACGGCGAGTACCGTGAGGTGCCCTGGGGGCACGGCATGGCCGACGCGCACACCGCCGAACTGGCCGCGCTGCTGCGGGACTTCCTGGACCGCGACTGAGCGGCGGGCCCGGCCCGGGGGATCAGCCGGGCGGGAGCTGTCCCAGGTCGAGCCGGGTGACCACGGCCGCGCCGCGCAGGCGGAGCAGGTCGCGCACCAGGTCGCCCACCACGGACGCCTCCAGGCGGTCAGGATGGGCCCGGCTGGACAGTTCGCTCTTCACCATGGCCGCCACCACCAGGTCGGTCACCTTCACGTGGTGGCCGGCCAGCTCCTGCCGGAGGGTGTCGGACAGGCCGAGCAGGCCGAACTTGGAGGCCGAGTACGCCGCCCCCGTCGGGTAGCCGCGCAGGCCCGCGCCGGAGTTGACGTTGACGATGTGGCCGCGCTCGCCCGCCACCGCCTCCTGGCGGATCATCTGCCGGGCGGCGGCGCGGGCGCAGAGGAAGGCTCCGGTCAGGTTGGCCTCGACGCTCTCCCGCCACGCCGCGTCGTCCAGCTCCACGATCTCGGCCTTGCGGAACACGCCCGCGTTGTTGACCAGCACGTCGAGCCGGCCGTACGAGGCGACGACCTCGGCGACGGCGGCGTCCACCCGTTCGGTCACGGTCACGTCGAGCGGCAGGCCGGCGGCCTCGCCGCCCGCGGCCCGGATCTCCCCGGCGGTCTCGGCCACCCGCCCGGCCCGGCGTCCGGCGCAGACCACGGCGTAGCCGTCGGCGCCCAGGGCCAGCGCCACGGCCCGGCCCAGCCCGCTTCCCGCGCCGGTCACCAGCGCGACCCGTCTCACCGGCACTGGTAGAACTCCAGGACCTCACCATCCGGGCCGAAGAACGGCTGGACGAGCGCGGGACCGTACGGCGGCAGGTCCACTTCGACGGGTGAGCTGACAGGCTCCGCGCCGAGGCTGGCGACCAGTGCGGACGTGGCCGCCAGGTCGTCGGTCTCCAGCGAGGCCGACAGGATGCCCAGGCTGGGCGGCACGGCCGTGGCGCGCTGCTGCCGGCCGGGGAAGCCGACGTACTGGGCGAGCTCCACCCGGCCGTTGACCGTGCCGCCCGGCATGAACAGGTTGACGTTGCGCAGCCCGGTGCCCGGCGGCAGGCGGAAGAACGACTCCATGTTCTCGATCAGCTTCTCGTACAGCACCTCGTAGCCGAGCGCCGTGTAGAAGGCGGTGGCGCGGGGGGCGTCGCTCACGTGGATCGCCACGGTCTGCAGCTCGCTCGGCCGGCCGTCGTAGTCGGCGAACGGGCTGTCCGGGCCCGCCTCCAGCTCGAACACGTCGAGCATGACGCCGTCGGGGTCGTACGAGAGGGAGTCCCAGGCGGACAGGTCGTCCATGACGGTCCAGCGGGTCGGCTGCGACTTCTGCCGCCCGCCCGCCGCGGTCAGCCGTTCGACGGCGGCGTGGACGTCGTCCACCCGGATGTTGAGCGCGTAGTGGCCGTAGTCCTGGCGGCGGGCGTACTCGCCCCAGTAGAGGCGGCCCGGGGCGCGGAACTGGACCAGGCGGAGCAGCCCGGTCGTCGCGCCCTGCGGCCCCACGACGGCGGCCCTGCCGGTGAGCCCCGGCGGCATCTGCCAGGCGGCCTCCGCCTCGGGGCCGCGCACCTCCGCCTCGGCGTGCGTGACGTATCCGAAGGCGTCCGTGTAGAAGGCGCGGGAACGCTCCAGGTCGGACACCGCGACGGTGGTGACCCGCAGTTCGCTGATCACGGGGTGTCCCCTTCCTGGCGGTGCGCCACGAGGTGCACCCGTTCTCCTTCCGTCCCGTACGCGACGAACGACCGGCGTCCGGCCAGCGGGCCGCTCTCCGCCACGGCGGGGGCGGTGGCGCGATGGCCGCCGGCCAGCACGGCGGCGTGCGCCGCGTCCAGGTCGGCGCAGGCGTAGCTGACCAGGCCGGTGCCGCCGGGCAGCCCCGCCGGGTCGAGGTTCGCGGCGGGGTGGCCCTGCAGCTCGATCGCGCCCCGGCCGGTGCCCTCGTGGCCGCTCTTGAGCAGGCTCATCCTGACCAGGGTGCCGCCGGGGATGCCCCAGGCGCGGTGCAGCGGCCCTTCGGTGAAGTCGGCCGCCATCAGCGCCGGCATGCCGAGGCTCTCGCCGTACAGCCGCCGCGCCGTGTCGTGGTCGTCGGTGCGCAGGTGCACCTCGAAGACCGGGCCGGTGCCCTGGCGGGCGCTGGGGAAGCTGCGCCCCTGCGGCTGGGTGAGGCCGGTGGTCAGGATCAGGTGGGTGCCCCAGGGCATCCGCCACACGCCGGAGCGGTGCACGTTGCTGCCCAGCTCCGACAGGTCGGTGGTGAACGGCTCGGCCACGGGCCGGACGCCGGGCCAGCCGGCCAGCCGGGCGGCGGCCGCGTCGACGTCCTCGACGACCAGCTCCACCGAGTCCCAGCCGCGCGGCAGCGTCCGCGTGACCGGCCGCGCCTCGCCCTCGACCAGGCAGACCATCCCGTACGGGAAGCCCGGCGGCCCCAGCAGGGCCCACGGCCGCCCGGCCCACCCGCCGAGCCCGGCTTCCCCGGCTTCCCCGGTGAGTGTGCCGCTCGCGCGGGGTTCGAGGCCGAGTACGCTCCGCAGACGCTCAGCGGTGGCGTCGAGGGCGGGCACCTCGATCCAGGCACAGACCAGCTCCCGCACCAGCGGGGCGGGCGGCGGGACCGTGCTCATCGGAGCGGGTTCTCGCCTTCAGGCCACCAGTCGCCGGCGCCGTAGGGGTCGGCCAGCGGCTGCGAGCCGTGCTCGTGCACGATGCGCCAGGTGTCGTCCTCTCGGCGCACCAGCCAGGTCATCCGCATGCGGAGCCGGCCCTGCTTGCCGTCGCCCTCGATGTCGTAGTCGATGACGCCCGCCACCTGGGCCAGCGTGTCGCTCTCCCAGCAGAACGGGCCCTCCACCCAGCGGAAGGCGTGGATCCGGATGGGCGCCTTGAAGTACGCCTCCCAGCCCGCCTTGATCCGGTCGCCGCCGTGCGTCGTCCAGCGAGGGCCCTCGACGAAGACGTACGCGTCGTCGGCGGGGGAGAAGGTGTCGAGCACGCCCTCCAGCCGCCTTTCGATGACGGAGGTGAGCATGGCCTCCGCCGTGCCGACCGGTGTTCTCATGGATGCGCCTCCCGATCATTCCGCTACTCGGAACGCTGTTTCGAAGACCCTAATTGTCTGATGTATCAGGGTCAAGGTGCACGATGGCCTTGCCGAGGTTCAGCCCTGACATCAGCCGGCCGAAGGCCGCCGGCGCGGACTCCAGGCCGCGGTGCTCGTCCTCCAGGAGGCGCAGCCGCCCCTCGGCGATGAGCGCGCCCAGCCGGGCGGCGAACTCCGGCCGCAGGTCGAAGTGGTCGTACACGACGAGCCCGTGCACCGTCGCCCGTGACCGCAGCACCGCTCCGGCGGGCAGGACCGTCTCGCCGCCCACCTCGTTCGCGTGGTCCGGCAGGCCGCAGAGCGCCACCCGGGCGTGCGGGGCGAGCTGGTCGGCCACGCCGCGCAGCACCTCGCCGCCCGCCATGTGCAGGTAGCCGTGCACCCCGTCCGGGCAGGCGGCCGCCAGCGCCTCGGCCCAGCCCGGGTCGTGCCGGTCGAC